>NZ_JBEXQK010000042.1:0-62658 GCF_040612535.1 Streptomyces sp. NPDC006368 | reverse complement strand
CCCGCGACGCCGACGAGCGGCGAGGCCACCGCGCCGATCAGGAACGAGGACGTGCCGAGCAGCGCGGACGCCGAACCCGCCGCGTGCGGGGTCGATGAGCGTCCCGGCGCCGCTCCCCCGTGGGGAGGTCCGGCGGGCCCGCCCGGACGGGCGGCCTGTCAGTGCCGGCCGGACAGGTACGCGGCGGTCTGAGCGGGGAGCCGGTTCAGCGGTACAGGGGCGGACGCCCGGCCAGGTCGACCGCGATGCGGCGGCCCTCGGTCTGCGCGCGGACGCCCGCCTCGCAGACCGCCGCGGCGGCGTAACCGTCCCAGGCACTCGGGCCGGTGACCTCACCGCGCCGGGTGGCGTCCACCCATGCCTGCACCTGGCGGTCGTAGGCGTTCTCGAACCGCTCCACGAAGCCCTGCGCGATGGTGCCGCCCCAGCGCCCCGCCGCGCTGGTGACCATCGCGTGCCCGTCGCCGATCCGGGCGGTGCCGCGCTCGCAGACCGCCTCGGCCTGCACCTGGTAGCCGAAGCCGCAGTTGAGGTTCACCTCGACGTCGACGACCGCGCCGCCGTCGGTTTCGAAGAGGACGAGCTGGGGGTCGTCCAGGCCGTCCGGCGCTCCGGCCGACCGCCGGGGGCGTACGACGGTGACCGAGGTGATCTCCTGGCCGAGGAGCCAGCGGGTCACGTCCATCTCGTGCACCACGGAGTCGTTGATGATCATCGCGTTGGTGAAGCCGGGCGGGGTGGCGGCGTTGCGGTGCCGGTTGTGCAGCATCAGCGGCCGGCCCAGGGTCCCGCCGTCCAGCAGCGCCTTGAGCCTGGCGTACTCGGGGTCGTACCGCCGCATGAACCCCACCTGCACCCGCCGGTGCCCGAGCCGTTGTTCGGCTTCCAGCACCCGCAGTGCGGAGGCCGCGTCCGGGGTGAGGGGCTTCTCGCACAGGACGGGCAGGTCGTGCGCGAACGCCGCGAGCAGCGCCGCCTCGTGGGCCGGCCCGGGTGAGGCGATGAGCACGGCGTCCACGTCGTCCGCGGCCATGGCCGCGGCGGGGTCGGTGTACGGGGTGCAGCCGTCGACACCTTCGGCGATCCGCTTGGCGCGCTCCGGGTCGATGTCGACGACGGCCGCCACCCGCGCCCCGCTGGTCACCTCGCTGATACGGCGGACATGGTCGGCGCCCATCCTGCCGGTGCCGATGACAGCGACGCCGAGCGTTCCGTACTGGCTCATGATCTGGTGGTGTTCCTTCCCGGATTCTCGGGTGACGAGCGGGGGCGGTGGGCGCGTCAGGCGCCGCAGGAGCGGAGGAAGTGACGGGTGCGGACGGCGATGGGCAGCGGCTTGTCCGGTTCGCAGGGGTACATGTCCTGCTCGACGATGGCGAACAGCTCCACCCCGAGGCGCTGGGCGGCGGTGAGCACCGGCTCCAGGGCGGGGACGCCGTGCGGCGGTTCGCACATCACACCGCGCTGGACGGCGGGGCCGAAGGGGATCTCGTTCGTGACGACGTCGGCGAGGACGGCGGGGTCGACCTGCTTGAGGTGGAGGTAGCCGACGCGTTCGCCGTACGTCTCGATGAGCTTGACGCTGTCGCCGCCGCAGTACGCGTAGTGCCCGGTGTCCAGGCACAGGTTGACCAGGTCGGCGTCGGTGGAGTCGAGGAACAGCTCGACGTGCTCCTCGGTGTCGATGTGGGTGTCGGCGTGCGGGTGGACCACGATGTCGAGGCCGAAGCGCTCCTTCACCTCGTACCCCAGCCGTTCCATGCCCTTGGCGAGGTGCGCCCACTGGGCACCGGACAGCTCCGGCGGCTCGATGATCTCGGCGGTCCTGTCGTCCCGCCAGAAGGAAGGGATGACGACGAGGTGCTCGGCGCCCATGGCCTGGGTGAGGCCGGCGACCCGGCTGACGTGTTCCCAGGTGGAGTCCCACACGGCCGGCCCGTGGTGCAGGGAGGTGAAGACGGTGCCGGCGGAGACCTTCAGGCCGCGCTTGGCGGTCTCGTCGGTGAGCCGGGCCGGGTCGGTCGGCAGGTATCCGTACGGGCCGAGTTCGATCCACTCGTACCCGGCGTCGGCCACCTCGTCGAGGAACCTGTCCCAGGGGACCTGCCGGGGGTCGTCGGGGAACCACACTCCCCAGGAGTCGGGGGCGGAGCCGACCCGGATCCGGTCGAGGCGGGAGGCGGTGTGGGTGTTCATACGGCTTTCCTTTCACCCGGTTGAGGGTGCGGGACGAGCGGGTGCGGGGTGCGCGCGGGTGGCGGGTGCTCGATGCGCGCGGGTGTGGGTGCTCGATGCGCGCGGGTGTGGGGGCGGATGCGGGGGGTCGTGGTGGAGGCGGGGTGCGGGGTCAGGCGGCCGGGTCGGCGGTGGCCGGGGCGCGCGGGTCGGCGGCCTCGGGGAGCCCGTCCACGTCGACACCGCGCACCCGCGCCAGCTCGTGCTCCAGGGCGGCCAGTTCGGTGCCGCCGGCCATGTGGTGGGTGAGCGCCTCCAGGGTGACCTCGCCGCGGTCGGCGTTCAGTTCGACGGTGCCGAGCCGCAACACCGTGAAGTGGTCGCCGACCATGTAGGCGTGGTGCGGGTTGTGGGTGATGAACACGACGCCGAGGCCCCGGTCGCGGGCCGCGGCGATGTACTTGAGGACCACACCGGACTGCTTGACGCCGAGGGCCGCGGTCGGCTCGTCGAGGATGAGGACGCGGGCGCCGAAGTGGACGGCGCGGGCGATGGCCACGGACTGGCGCTGGCCCCCGGAGAGCGTGCCGATGGGCTGGTCCAGGTCGTCCAGGACGACACCCATGGCCCGCAGTTCCTCGTCGGCGGTCTGCTTCATCCGGGCGATGTCGAGGCGGCGCAGCGGCCACCGGCCGCGGGTGAGCTCCGAACCGAGGAAGAAGTTCCGCCAAACCGGCATCAGCGGCACGGTGGCGAGGTCCTGGTAGACGGTGGCGATGCCCCTGTCCAGCGCCTCACGGGGCGTGGTGAGGTGGACCGGCTCGCCGTCGATGAGGAACGCGCCCTCGGTGTGGCGGTGCAGGCCGGAGATGATTTTGATGAGGGTGGACTTCCCGGCGCCGTTGTCGCCCAGGACGCAGGTGACGCGGCCGGCCCGGACGGCGAGGTCGACGCCGTGCAGGGCGCGGATGTTGCCGTACGACTTGCCGGCGCCGCGCAGCTCCACGAGGGCCGTGGCGGTCCCGGCGGCCATGGGCGCGTCGCCGCCGGTCCGCCCGTCGCCGGTCTCCTCGGCGTGGGCCCGGTCGGCGCGGGCCTTCCGGGAAGCGGTGGTCGCGTCCAAAGTGGTGGCCCCGTCCGCGGTGGCGCTCGTGGTGTCGTTCGTTGTCATGGGATCACCTCCGGGTCGCCGTGCGGCGGACCCACAGATTGACGAGGGCGGCGAGCAGGAGCATGACCCCGAGGAACGCCTTGAACCAGTCCGGGTTCCAGTTGGCGTAGACGATGCCCTGGGAGACCATGCCGAAGAGGAAGGCGCCGATCACCGGGCCGATCGCGGAGCCGTAGCCGCCCGTCAGCAGACAGCCGCCGATCACCGCCGCGATGATGTACAGGAACTCGTTGCCCACGCCCTCCCCGGACTGCACCGTGGTGAAGGAGAACAACAGGTGCATGCCGGTGAACCAGGCGCCGGCGCTGACGCCCATGAACAGCGCGATCTTGGTGAACTTCACCGGTACGCCGACGGCCCGAGCGCTGTCCTGGTTGCCGCCGACCGCGAAGATCCAGTTGCCGAACCGGGTGCGCAGCAGCAGCCAGGTCGCCGCGGCGGCGAAGAGGAGCCACCAGACGACGGTGATCTTGAGATTGACCCCGCCGATGCCGACCTCGGAGGCGAAGATCCGCCGGGCCTGCTCGAAGCCGTCCATGTCGCCGATGGAGTCGGTGGCGACGTTGCCGGTGAAGATCTTGGTGACGGCCAGGTTGGCGCCCTGGAGGATCAGGAAGGAGCCGAGGGTGACCAGGAAGCTGGGCAGCCCGGTCCTGATGAGCACCCAGCCGTTGAACGCGCCGATGGCGAGCGCGACCACCAGGGAGACGAGGATCCCGGTCCACACGTTCAGCGAGAGCTGGAAGCTGAGCATGCCGGCGGTGAGCGCGGAGGTGGTCACCGCCACACCGGCCGACAGGTCGAACTCGCCGCCGATCATGAGCAGGGCCACGGGCAGCGCCATGATGCCCATGACGGAGGCCTGGTAGAGCACGGTGGCCAGCGAGCCCGCCTCGCGGAACGAGGGGGCGGCGGCGAAGAAGAACAGGTAAACGCCGATGGCGGCGATGAGGGCGCCGATCTCGGGCCGGGCCAGAAGCCTGCGCGGCAGGGAGCGCCGTGCGGTGCGGCCGCCCTTCCGGCCGGCCGGCGAGGTGTGCGGCGGGGAACCCGCCGCCGGGACGGTTGCCTGGGTCGCGCTCATCACCGGCTGCCCTTCTTGGCGAACTCGGCGATGGCGTCGGCGTTGGACCTGTCGATGAAGGCCGGTCCGGTCAGGACGGGTTCGACCCCGCCGCCGCTGAAGTTGCCGTTGCTCCTGTACAGCCACAGCGAGTCGACCGCGAGGTAGCCCTGGAGGTAGGGCTGCTGGTCGACGGCGACCTCGACGTCGCCGGCCCGGACCGCGCGGACCAGGTCCTTGTTGAGGTCGAAGGTCGCGATCCTGGCCTTGCCGCCCGCGTCCTTGGCGGACTGCACCGCGGTGAGCGCGAAGGGCGCGCCCAGGGTGACGACGCGGTCGACGGAGGCGTCCTGCTTGAGTTTGGCGGTGATCGTGGACTTCACGGACGGCATGTCGGTGCCGTTGACGTACAGGGTGTCGGTCGTGCCCGTGAAGGTTTTCTTCACACCGGCGCAGCGGGCCTCCAGGGCGACGTGGCCCTGTTCGTGGATCACGCAGAGGACGTGCTTGGCGCCCAGTTCGTCCAGCTTCCGCCCGAACGCCTCACCGGTGACCCGCTCGTCCTGCCCGAAGTACGAGAGCAGCCCCTGCTCCTTCCAGTCCTCGATGCCGCCGTTGAAGCCGACGACCGGTATCCCGGCCTTCTTCGCCTTGGCTACCACGGCCTTCATCGCGTCGGGCTTGGCGAGGGTGACGGCGATGCCGTCGACCTTCTGGTCGATGGCGTTCTGGACCAGGTTGGCCTGGGTGGCGGCGTTGGGGTCGGCGGAGTAGACCAGCTTGACGTTGTCCTTGGCGGCGGCGTCCTGGGCACCCTTGCGGATGAGATCCCAGAAGGTGTCGCCGGGCGCGGCGTGGGTGATCATCGCGACCGTCATCGCGGGCGTACGGGCCTTGCCGGCGGGGGCGTTGCCGGCACCTTCCTCGGCCTTCTTCCCGCCGGAGCCGCTGGAGCACGCTGTGGCGGTCAGGGCGAAGGCCGCCACGACGGCGGTGGTCAGGGCGGCTCCACGGCGGGGGCGGGGCTGCGTTCTGTGGTCCATCTGTCCGGCACCTCACTGCGTGACAGGGAAAATTCGAGGAAACCGGGCCCGGGGGAAGGCGGGCCCGGGATGAACCCGGGTCAGGAGCCGTCGACGCGGCTGTTGGGAGGGGATACAAGTCCGTGACGACCTCCACTGTCAATATGTCAAGACATCATTTCAGGTGTAGGTGCGAATGTCCGTACAAACTGTTGACAGGGGTTCGCCGCACCCCCTAAACCTTGTGGGCACGGGCCTCGGATGCCCGACCGCCGGCACCGGGAGCGACGCGTATGGCTGAGTCCGCCGACATCTTCGACCTGATCACCATGGGCCGGACCGGGGTGGACATCTATCCCCTGCAGACCGGCGTTCCGCTGGCGCGGGTGGAGAGCTTCGGGAAGTTCCTGGGTGGCTCGCCCACGAACGTGGCCGTCGCCGCCGCCCGGCTCGGCCGCACCACCGCGCTGATCACCCGCACCGGCCGCGACCCCTTCGGCGCGTACGTGCACCAGGCGCTCAAGGAGTTCGGCGTCGACGACCGGTGGGTCACCCCGGTCGACGCCTACCCCACGCCCGTCACCTTCTGCGAGATCTTCCCGCCCGACGACTTCCCGCTGTACTTCTACCGGCTGCCCAAGGCCCCCGACCTGGTGATCCATCCCGGCGAACTGGATCTTGAGGCGATCCGCGCGGCGCGCGTCTTCTGGATGACGGGCACCGGCCTCAGCGAGGAACCCAGCCGCTCGGCGACCCTCGCCGCCCTCGCCGCCCGCGACAAGGCGGGCATCACCGTCTTCGACCTCGACTGGCGCCCGATGTTCTGGCGGGACCCCGCCGAGGCCCGTGCGTACTACGCCGAAGCCCTGCGCCACACCACCGTGGCCGTCGGCAACCTCGACGAGTGCGAGGTCGCCACGGGTGTGCGTGAGCCACGGGCCTGCGCCCGGGCGCTGCTGGAGGCCGGCGTCGAACTCGCCGTCGTCAAACAGGGACCCGCGGGTGTCCTCGCCGTTCACCGCGACGGCCGCACCGCCGAGGTCCCGCCCGTGCCGGTCGAGGTCGTCAACGGCCTCGGAGCGGGCGACGCGTTCGGCGGCGCCCTCTGCCACGGCCTGCTCTCCGGCTGGGAACCGGAGAAGACCATGCGGTACGCCAACGCCGCCGGCGCCCTCGTCGCCTCCCGGCTCGCGTGCTCCTCCGCCATGCCGACCCTGGACGAGATCGAAGCCCTGATCGCCCGCGGCTGAACCGCTCGCGCCCTCCTACGGAGCCTTCCTTGCCCATCAGCATCTCGGACCTCGCCACCGTGCGGGCCCGGCACCCCGAGGCCATCGCCGAAGCCGCGGCCCGCCGCACCCGCCGTCCCCTGCTCGGCGCCTCCGGCCGTCTCATGGTGGTGGCCGCCGACCACCCCGGGCGCGGCGCCCTCGGGGTCGGCGACGACCGCCTCGCCATGGCCAACCGCGCGGACCTGCTGGAGCGGTTGTGCGTGGCGCTGTCCCGGCCCGGCGTCGACGGCGTGCTCGCCACGGCCGACATCCTGGAGGACCTGCTCCTCCTCGGCGCGCTGGAGAACAAGGTCGTCATGGGCTCGATGAACCGGGGCGGCCTGGCCGGGGCACGCTTCGAGTTGGACGACCGCTTCACCGGCCACCGCGCCGAGGACATGGCCCGCCTGCGCTTCGACGCCGGCAAGCTCCTGCTGCGGATCGACTACGAGGACGAAGGGTCGCTCGCCACGATGCTGTCCACCGCGCGCGCCATCGACGACATGGCCGCCCGGCGGCTGCCCGTGTTCGTCGAGCCCTTCATCTCACGGCGCGTGGGGACGGTGGTGCGCAACGACCTGAGCGCCGAGGCCGTCACCCGGTCGATCGCCATCGCCTCGGGCCTGGCCGGGACGTCGGCGTACACCTGGCTGAAGCTGCCGGTCACCGACGACCCGGACGACATGGCCTCGGTCCTGGAGACCTCGACCCTGCCCACGGTGCTGCTCGGCGGCGAGGTCGGCCGGGACCAGGACGCGGCGTACGAGAGATGGCGCAAGGCGCTGCGCCTGCCCACCGTGCACGGCCTGATCGTCGGCCGCTCCCTGCTCTACCCGGCCGAGGGCGGTGTGGAGACGGCCGTGGACACCGCCGTCGGCCTGCTGTGACCGAACGCCCCGCCCACGGTGCCGCCCGGCCGCCGGGCGGCACCCTCCCACCGGACCTTCGAGGAAGCACACCATGACGACCCCCTTCCACCTGCCCGCGGGAGAGGCCGCGCGCGGTCCGTACGCGGTCGACGTCAGCCCGGCGTCGGCCGGCTGGGGCCATGCGAGCCTGCGCGTGCTGGAGCTGCCTCCGGACGGATGGCACGCCTTCGACACCGGCGACAGCGAGTGGATCGTGCTGCCGCTGTCCGGCTCCTGCACCGTCGCCGTCGACGGTGAGACGTTCCGGCTGACCGGCCGGGAGAGCGTCTTCACCTCGGTGACCGACTTCGCGTACGTACCCCGCGACGCGCAGGCCTCCCTCGCCTCGCGCGCCGGTGGACGCTTCGCCCTCGCCGGCGCGCGCTGCGAGCGCCGGCTCCCCGCCCGCCACTCCCCCGCCTCCGCCGTCCCCGTGGAGCTGCGCGGCACCGGCAGCTGCAGCCGCCAGGTCAACAACTTCGGCGCGGCGGGTGTGTTCCCGTGCGACCGGCTCATCGCCGTCGAGGTGATCACGCCGGGCGGCAACTGGTCCTCCTTCCCCCCGCACAAACACGACGAGCACCGGCCCGGCGAGGAGTCGGAGCTGGAGGAGATCTACTACTTCGAGTTCGCCGACGCCCCGGGCGGCGCGCCCGGCCTCGGCTACCAGCGGGTGTCGCCCTCCGGCCACGGCCGGGGTACGGATGTGCTGGCCGAGGTGCGCGGCGGTGACACCGTCCTCATCCCGAACGGCTGGCACGGCCCGTCCATGGCCGTGCCCGGCCACCACATGTACTACCTGAACGTCATGGCCGGGCCCGGCGGCGAACGCGCCTGGCTGATCAGCGACCACCCCGACCACGCCTGGATCCGCGACACCTGGCCCGACCAGCCGGTCGACCCCCGGCTCCCCCTGTACACCGCCCCGTCCCCGTGAGGTACCGATGAGCCAGCTGACCCGCCGCCTGACCGTCGCCCAGGCGCTGGTGCGTTTCCTGTCGGCGCAGTACACCGAACGCGACGGCGTCCGCCACCGCCTGATCGCCGGGACCTGGGGCATCTTCGGCCACGGCAACGTGGCGGGGATCGGCCAGGCCCTGCTGGAGACCGGCGAGGCCACCATGCCGTTCCACCAGGGCCGCAACGAGCAGTCCATGGTGCACGCCGCCGTCGGCTACGCCCGGCAGCTCAACCGGCTCTCCGCCCATGCGGTCACCACCTCCATCGGCCCCGGCGCCACCAACCTGGTCACCGGCGCGGCCCTGGCCACGATCAACCGCCTGCCCGTGCTGCTGCTGCCCGGCGACTACTTCGCCACCCGCACCGCCGACCCACTGCTCCAGCAGCTGGAGCACCCCGTGTCGGCCGACGTCTCGGTCAACGACACCCTCCGTCCCGTATCCCGGTACTTCGACCGGATCACCCGGCCCGAGGCGCTGATCGCGTCCGCGCTGCACGCGATGCGGGTGCTCGCCGACCCGGCCGAGACCGGCGCCGTGACCCTCGCCCTGCCGCAGGACGTCCAGGCGGAGGCCTTCGACTGGCCGGAGGAGTTCTTCGCCGACCGCGTCTGGCCGGTGCGCCGGACCGCCCCCGACCCCGCCGAGCTCGCCGAGGCCGTCCGCGCCGTCCGGGCGGCCGAACGACCGCTGATCGTCGCGGGCGGCGGCGTCCACCACAGCGAGGCCGAGGCCGCCCTCGCGGCGCTCGTGGACGCCACCGGCATCCCCGTCGCCTCCACGCAGGCGGGCAAGGGCTCCCTGCGCCACGACCACCCCGCCGACCTCGGTGGCATCGGGCACACCGGGACGGCGGTCTGCGACGACATCGCCCGCACCGCCGACCTGGTCATCGGCGTCGGCACCCGCCACACCGACTTCACCACCGCGTCATCGACGCTCTTCGCCCACCCCGGCGTCCGCTTCGTCAACCTCAACGTCGCCGCCTTCGACGCCCACAAGCTGGCCGCCCGCACCCTGGTCGCCGACGCCCGCGCGGGCCTGGAGGCGCTCACCGCCGCCCTCGCCGGCCACCGGGTGGATCCGGCGTACGAGGCCGAGTACCGCGCCGGCAAGGAGCGCTGGGAGGGGGTCGTGGACGGCGCCTTCCGGGCGGACGACGACGCCGTGCCGACCCAGACGCAGGTGCTGGGCGCCCTGGACGCCGTGGTCGGCGACGACGACGTCGTCATCAACGCGGCCGGGTCGCTCCCGGGCGACCTGCACAAGCTGTGGCGGGCCCGCTCCCCGCGCCAGTACCACCTGGAGTACGGCTACTCCTGCATGGGCTACGAGATCCCCGCCGGCATCGGCGTGCAGCTGGCCGCGCCCGGCACGCCCGTGTGGTCACTGGTCGGCGACGGCACCTACCTGATGCTGCCCACCGAGATCGTCACCGCCGTCCAGGAGGGCCTGCCCGTCAACGTGGTGCTGATCCAGAACCACGGATACGCCTCCATCGGAAGCCTGTCCGAGCAGACCGGCGGGGAGCGGTTCGCCACCGCCTACCGCTACCGGGCCGCCGACGGCACCTTCACCGGCGATCCGCTCCCCGTGGACCTGGCCGCCAACGCCGCCAGCCTCGGCATGGACGTCCTGCGCGCCAAGACCGTGCGTGAACTGCGCGAGGCGCTGGGCACCGCCCGCGCCTCGACCCGCCCGACCTGCGTGTACGTCGAGACCGACCCGACGCCGACCTCCCCCGCCGCGCAGGCCTGGTGGGACGTCCCGGTCGCCGCCACCGCCACCCGCGAGGCCGCGGTGGCGGCCCGCGACGCCTACGACCGCCAGGCGGCCGCCCGCCGCCGCCACCTGTGAATCCCCTCTTGGGAAGGGGTTCCACACACCCACCGAAGACCGCTCAGCACTGGATGGGCCGCAAGCCCGCCGGGCACCTCTCGGTGGCGGTGGCGCCCCCGCCGCTTCCGGCCGGAGGCCGAGGCGGCGGGGATGGTCACCCGGCTGCGTACAGCCGCGCCACCCCCACCGTCCGCGCCGCGCCCTTTGTCCGGACAAAACGACGAGAGGACTTACTGCCATCCTGACGTACGGGTATTCTCCTGCCGTGACCGCTTCCGCCTCCGCAGACGTCGACTTCGCCCTGGACCGTAACAGCCCGGTGCCGCTGTACTACCAGCTCGCCCAGCAGCTGGAGGCCGCCATCGAGCGGGGCGTCCTCACGCCGGGGAGCCTCCTGGGCAACGAGGTGGAGCTCGCGGCGCGGCTCGGCCTGTCCCGGCCCACGGTGCGGCAGGGCATCCAGTCCCTGGTGGAGAAGGGTCTGCTGGTGCGCCGCCGCGGCATCGGCACCCAGGTGGTGCACAGCCAGGTCAAGCGCCCCCTGGAGCTGAGCAGTCTGTACGACGACCTCCAGGCCGCCGACCAGAACCCCACCACCCGGGTCCTGCTGAACGAGACCCGGCCCGCCTCCGCCGAGGTCGCGGCGGCCCTCGCGCTCGCGGAGGGAAGCGACGTGCGGATGGTGGAACGCCTGCGCCTCACCCACGGACAGCCCGTCGCGCTCCTGTGCAACTTCGTTCCGACGGACCTGCTCGACCTGGACACCGCGAAGCTGGAGTCCACCGGCCTGTACCGGCTGATGCGCGCCGCGGGGATCACCCTCCACAGCGCCCGGCAGTCCATAGGGGCCCGCTGCGCGACCGCCGGGGAGGCCGAACGGCTGGAGGAGCCGGAGGGAGCCGCCCTGCTGACCATGCAGCGCACCGCGTACGACGACACCGGCCGGGCGGTGGAGTTCGGCACGCACATCTACCGGGCGTCCCGGTACACCTTCGATTTCCAGCTGCTGGTCCGCGGCTGACGACGCCCCCGCGGCGGGGGCGGACCGCCTCCCCCAACAGTGGCTCGGTCCACATGGTCGTGCCGGCGGCCCGTCCACCGGCTGCCCCAGCGGTGGTCAGCCGCGCCACCAGGAGGAGGCCACGGCCTCCCTCGCCGGCCGGCCGGGCACTCGACAGGGCGCCGCCCAGGGCGCCCGGGACGAGCCCGGCCCACGCGGACGGCCGGGGGCCGCGGCGGCGGGAGGTCACAGCGGGCGCGGGTCCCTCGACGGTTCGATGGTCTCGCCACCGGCCTGGAGCAGGCGCAGGAAGGCCTTCACGCCCGCGATGATCTCCTGGTTGTCGGTGAGCCGGTTCACCGTCGACTCGAACTCCCTGCCGAGCGCGGTGATCCTGCGGTCGGCCTCGTCGGCCCGCTCGTACGACGCCATGCCCAACGCGTCCACCGTGCGCCGCAGTTCGGCCAGCGCGCGGTACTGCTCCTCGGCCTTGTCCTCCAGGACCTTCACCCCGGCTTCGGCGTGGTCCACCCGTGCGCGCAGCTCGACCACGTCGTCGCGCGGGTACGTGACGTCCTTGAGCAGCGTCCCCAGGCGCCGCCGCAGCTGCGCGAAGTAGGCGCCCGCCGGGCGGAAAAGGGTGCTGAGCAGGAAGAACCCGGCGAACCAGTAGCCCGCGGCGTGCCCCGTCACCCAGGTCACCGCCACCACGAGACCGGCGGTCAGGACGTGCCCCGCCACGGCCGCCCGCAGCATCACGCGGGCGATGCGCGCCGCTTCGTCGTCCCGCGCCGCCGGGACGTTCAGGCCCTTGTGCCTGCTCACCGCGATCTCGGCGAGCACCGCATGCGCCCGGAAGTACAGGTTCCATGGCACGGTGAGGAGGACCAGCAGCCACAGCAGACTGATCACCCCGGCCGCCGCCACCAGGACCAGCTCCGGCGGCGCCCCGGCCACATGGGCGAGGATCAGGGCCGCGGCGGCCACCACGACCGCCAGTACCGCACCGAAGAACTTCCCCATGCCGTCCCCGCCGTCCCCCGCCGACCCGCGCGGCGGCTGCCACGCTGCGTTCCATGGTCACGCCGGGGCCCGGGGCCGCACATGAGTACGGGTACTCAGGCGGACGACGACGTGGCCCGGCACGGCGGCGGTCCCGCCGGCCCCGCTTCGCCGGGATCATCCGGTCAGTGCGCGTCGTCCAGGGTGATGACGACCTTGATGTCGTCGTCCCGTGCGGTGAACGCCTCGGTTGCGCGCTCCAGCGGCACGCGGCGGGTGATCAACCGCTCCAGCCAAGCGTCGTCGGCCTTGGCCAGGGCGTCGGCGGCCTGGTGGTAGTGGCGCAAATTGGCGTTGACCGAGCCGACGACCGCGTCGTTCCCGAGGACGAGCTCGCGGTTGAGGGCGCCCGCGTCCACGGACAGGGTGCGCCCCTTGGGCGACACGCCGGTCAGGCACACGATCCCGTACGTGTCCGTCCCGGCCATCGCGTCGAAGACCAGCGCGCCGGCCCCCGTCGCCTCGATGACGATGTCGGGCCGCACGGCCGAGGTCACCCGGTCGATGTCCTGCGCGTGGTACGTCGCCCCCAGTGCGGCGACCAGGCCCGGCTTCGGCCCGGAGGTGACCCGGTCGAGCACATGGACCTCCAGCCCGCGTTGTACGCCCAGGAGCGCCGCGAGCAGGCCGATGGGGCCCGCGCCGGTCACCAGGACGCGTCGCGGTGCGAACCAGGCGCGGGAGCCGACCCGCTCCACCTGCTCCCACGCCTTGGCGACCACGGTCGTGGGCTCCATCAGCATCCCGACCCGCTCCAGGCGCGGGTCGAGCCGGACCGCGTAGTCGCCCTCCACCGTCCAGGACCGGGAGGCGTACCCGTCGCGCTCCTTGATGCCCCGCTCGGTGTACCGGCCGTTGCGGCACATGTCGAACTCGCCGCGCTCGCAGGCCCCGCAGGGCACCGGGTCGGGCCGGCGCACCACGCCGACCACCAGGTCACCGGCGGCGAACCCGCTGTCCGGCGGGGCCTGGCGGACCCGGCCGAGCGACTCGTGACCCAGCACCAGCCGCTCCCGGCCGGGCGGTGCCCAGCCGTACTCGCCCGCGACGATCTCCTTGTCCGTGCCGCACACGCCGACCGCCAGGCCGTCCACCAGCAGCTCGCCCGGGCCGGGGGACGGGTCGGGGACCTCCGTCACCTCCAGCGAACGGGGGTGGGACGGTCGTACGGTCAGGGCTCGCATGGGCAGACCTCCTCCGGCACGTCTCCTGGTGAGGTGCCCCGGCCCGGCGATCGCTAACGCCTCGCCCTCATCCGGTCGGCCGGGCGGCGCGCGCCGGGTCGAGGGTGGAGAGCGTCGCGGCGATGCCCTGCGCGAGGTAGGGGATCCGGTGGGCCGGGACGCCGGCGATGTTGATCCGCCCGGAGGCGGTGCCGTAGATGCCGAACCGCCGGCGGAGGCGGCGCATGTCGTCGGGGGTGAGCGGCAGCGTGGAGAACATGCCCTTCTGCCGGGCGAGCGACTCCGCCTGGGTGCCGCGGCCCAGCGCGCCCAGGTGGGCGACGAGGTCGGCGCGGTTGGCGGTGATCCGGGCGCGCATGCCGTCGAGCTCGGTCCGCCAGGCCGCGCGCAGCCCGGCGTCCTCCAGGACGGTGGTGACGACGGCGGCGCCGTGCTCCGGCGGCATGGAGTACAGCGTCCGGGCGGCGTTCTGCAGGGCGGTCTCGACGTGCCGCAGGGCCGTTCGCGAGGATCCGATGACGACGGCGCAGCCGGTGCGGTCGCTGTAGAGGCCGAAGTTCTTCGAACAGCTGACGGCGATCAGCATCTCCGGCACCCGCTCGGCCAGCATCCGCGTGGCCCACAGGTCGGGCTCCAGGCCGTCGCCGAGCCCGTGGTACGCGAGGTCGACGAAGGGCACCCAGCCGTTGCGGACGGCCAGCTCGGCGAGCGCTTCCCACTCGTCGGCGGACGGATCGACTCCGGTGGGGTTGTGACAGCAGCCCTGGAGGAGGACGACGTCGTCACGCCGGGCGGCCCGCAGGTCGGCGGTCATGTCGGGCCAGGTGTACGTCCGTACCGTCAGGCCGGCCGCCTCCAGGATGGGCCGGTGGTTGACGTAGGCGGGGTCGCTGATCCACACCGTGGTGGCGGGCCGGGTGCGGCGTATGAGGTCGGCCAGCAGGCGCAGCGCGCCGGTGCCCGCGACGGTCTGGACGGCCGTGGCCCGGTCGGCGGCCGGTCCGTCGGCGCCCAGGACCAGGGAGAGCATGGCGCGGTTGAACGCCGTGTTGCCCGACGGTCCCCGGTACTCCTTGGAGGCGGAGCGCTCCGCCAGGCGTATCTCGGCCTCGCGGACCGCCGCCATGACGGGGGTGGCGCCCGTGGCGTCGCGGTAGACGCCGAGGACGAGGTCCAGGCGCTCGGGGCGGGGGTCGGCGGCGAACTCGGCGGCCAGGTCCCACAGCGGGTCGGCGGGCGGGGCGGGGAGCAGTTCAAGCATGGGTGGGAGCCTTGGGTCGGGGGCGTCGGTTGGCGAGGACGACGCCGGCGGTGATGAGGGGTACGCCGACGAGGACGGACAGCGTCGGCGCCTCGTCGAGCAGGGGGATGGCGAGGAGGACGACGGCGACGGGGCTGAGGCTGCCGACGACGGACGCGCGCTCCGCGCCGAGCCGGCGGATGGCGAACGCGTACAGCAGCCCGGCGCACAGGCCGACCCCGAGCCCCTGGACGACGAGGAACAGCGCGATGTCGCCGCCCGCCGCGTGCGCGAGGCCGGTGGGGAGGACGCCCGCCGCGACCATGAGCGCGATCACGGCCAGGGAGGGCAGGCACAGCAGCCCGATGGACCCGACCGGGTCGAGGTTCACTTCCCGCAGCCCCACCGTGTACAGCGCCCACAGCCCGCTGGCGACGAGGAGCGTGCCGGAGCCGGTCATCACGTCGGTGTCGAGCGGAACGGCGTGCCGCTGGACGAGGGCGACGACACCGACCGCGATCAGGACGAGCCCGGCCGCCTGGGTGGAGCGCGGCACGCCCCGGCCGGCCGCGACCATGAGCGCGGAGACGAAGAGCGGGACCATGCCGGGGACGATCGAGCCGACGAACGCGGCCGAGGTCAGCGAGCCGCCGTACATGGCGGCCAGGAAGAACGGCACCCCCGCCCCGCAGACGATCTTGGCAGCGGTGCCCGGCCGAACGGCGGCGAACTGCCGGCGCCGCCGCCACAGCGCGGGCGCCAGGACCAGCAGGGGCACTCCGAACCGCAGCAGGGCGGCGTCGGCCGGCAGGAGGGTCGAGGCGCTCAGGGCACGGGCGCTCAGGGCGAAGGCGGCCCAGATGGCGACGGTCAGCAGCAGCGCGGCCATGCCGACCGCGTGCGGGGACAGTCCGCGGGTGCGGACCGGCCGGGCGGCGGACGACGGCGACGCGGGTGACGGCGACGCGGGTGACGGGGACGCGAGGGACGCCGACCCGGGTGACGGCGGCCCGGACGACGGCGGCGGCGTCGGTATCGGGGCCGGGGCGTCGGCCGTCGTGTTCGTGGGGACCAAGGGGACTCCTCCAGCCTCTGACCTTGCGATGAGCAACATTAGGTCGCGAGGCGGGGCAGGCGATTGCTACTTCCACCCCCACACCCCTACCTTTGGGGCAGGATCTGCCAAGGAAGGGCTCGCATGGACGCCGTCGATCTCCACATCATCCGTGAGCTCCAGGCGGACGGGCGGCTGTCCAACCAGGACCTCGCCGACCGGGTCCGGCTGTCGCCCTCCCCCTGCCTGCGCCGGGTACGCCGCCTGGAGGACTCCGGGCTGATCCGCGGCTACACGGCCATGGTCGACCAGGTGGCCTTCGGGCTGCCGATCACGGTGTTCGTCCGGGTACGGCTGGAGCGGCACACCGCCGAGGCGGTCAACGTGTTCGAGGAGCACGTGGGCCTCATCGAGCACATCCAGGACTGCTACCTGATGGCGGGCAGCAGCGACTACCTGCTGCGCGTGGTCATCGAGAGCCTGGAGGCGTACGAAGTGCTGGTACGCACGCGGATCCACGCCATTCCCGGGATCGCGTCGATCGAGTCCAGCTTCGCCTTCGGCAGCGTCAAGCAGTCCCGGGTCTACCCCCGCCCCGGGCCCCGCCGCGTTCCTGAGGCCGGGGTCGGCGGGGCCGCCGGTCAGCGCTGGTAGGTGCCCATGAGCGCGCCGCTCGCCAGCTCCCGGCCGGCCAGCGCGCGGTGCACCGTGTCGGCCGTCGGGTGGTCGTCGAGCGGGAGCGGCTCGGAGACGGCCCAGAGGCGGAAGAAGTAGCGGTGGCGGCCGTGCCCCGGCGGGGGCAGGGGGCCGCCCCAGCCCGTCCCTCCGAAGCCGTTGGGCCACTCCCTGCCGCCGGGGGGCGTCTCGCCCTCCTCCGTGCCGGAGCTGTGGGGGTCGATGCCGGTGACCAGCCAGTGCAGGAAGGTCCCGTTGGGCGCGTCGGGGTCCTCGCAGGCGAGGACCAGTTCCGCCGCGCCGTCCGGCGCCGGCGACCAGGTCAGGGGCGGGGAGATGTCCTCGCCCTCGCCGGTGTAGCGGCGCGGGATGGTCTCGTGGTCGCCGAACGCCGCGCTGCTGAGATCGATTCCGGTCATGGGCGCGGCCCTACCCGCCACGGTTCCTCCCGTACCGGTCGCGGCCCGCGAAGTACCCGATCAGCGGGGGCGCAGCGCACAGCGCGCCGGGCCCGTCGCGCGCAGGGTGATGCCCGCGCTCACCGGCACCGTCCGGTCGACGGCGGTCACCTCGTACTCCTGGACGATCATGGCGAGTGCGAGGACGGACTCCAGCATGGAGAAGTGCCGGCCGATGCAGGCGCGGGGGCCGCCGCCGAAGGGGAACCAGGCGTACCGCGGCCGTTCCTGCTCGCGTGCGGGGGTGAACCGCTCGGGGTCGAAGCGCTCCGGGTCGTCCCAATAGCGCGGGTGGCGGTGGGTGACCCAGGGGGCGACGATCACGTTCGCGCCGGCGGGGATCGCGTGGCCGTCGATGACGGTGGCGTCGACGGCGCGGCGGCCGATGACCGGCCCCGCCGGGTAGAGGCGCATGGTCTCCTTCAGGACCATGGTCAGGTACGGCAGCGCTTCGAGGTCCGCGGCCGACGGGGTCCGTCCGGCCAGGACGCGCGCGGCCTCGGCCCTGGCCCGTTCCTGCTGCTCGGGGTGGCGGGCCAGCAGGTGCAGGGCGAAGGCCAGGGAGGTGGCCGTCGTCTCGTGCCCGGCGAGCAGGAAGACGAGCACCTGGTCTCGGATCTCGGACGCGTCGAGGCTGCCGTCCTCGTCGCTGCCGGCCTGCGCGAGGAGCGTCAGCAGGTCCTCGCCCGTCGCGTCGGCCCCCCGGGCGCGGCGCTCCTCGACGATCCGGTCGCACACCGCGTACAGCTCGTCCGTCGCGGCGGCGGCGCGGCGGTTGCCGGGCGTGGGCCATTCGCGCGGGACGTTGAGCGGGGAGTAGCCGCGCCGCATGACGTACGCGCCGATGACCGGGAAGCAGCGCTCCACGACGCCGACGGCCTCGTCGACGTCGACGCCGAAGAGGACGCGGGCGACGGCGCGCAGCGTGAGCCGGGTCATCTCGTCGACCACGTCGACCGTGTCGCCGGGAGCGGTGCGCCACTTGCGCGTCATCGCCGCGACCTCGGCGGTGACCGCCCCGGCGTACCCGTCGACCCGGCGGCGGGTGAACAGCGGCTGCACGAGCCGCCGTTGCCGTAGGTAGTCGTCGTCCTGGCTGGTCAGCAGGCCGTTGCCGAAGGACTCGCGGATCTCCTGGTAGAAGGTGTTGTCCTTGCGGAAGTTGGCCGATTCCGTCGCCAGGACGTGCTGGGCGCCCTCGGCCGAGAACACCCCGTACAGCTGCACCCGCAGGCCGGGCGGGCCCGCCGTGAGCCGGACGACGTCGCCGTACGCGCGGTGCGCGCGCAGATAGGTGGCGAGGGAGTCGCTCCTGAGGTCCAGCATCGAGCCGAGCAGCGGCAGACCTGCCGGGCCCGGTACGGGTGTCTCGGTGATCGCCATCCGCTCTCCCTGGGGTGTGCGTGCGTCGTGGGTGGACCCGATACGGGCGATTCTGCCCGACCGGCCCCCCGGGCGACGCTTCTCGCGACCCGATTCACGGGCATCGAGGCGCGGTTACGGACGGGGCGTCGCGGTTCGCCGGGGCGACCGGCCCGGGGCGGCACGTACGGGATAATGGGACCATGCGCATTTCAGCCAGGGCCGACTACGCGGTGCGAGCCGCGCTCCAGCTCGCCGCCGCGCAGGACTCGGGCCCGGTCAAGGCTGAGGCGATCGCCGCGTCGCAGGGCATCTCGCACAAGTTCCTCGAGGGCATCCTCAACGACCTGCGGCGCGGGGGGCTGGTGTACAGCCAGCGCGGCGGCAACGGCGGCTACTGGCTGGCGAAGCCGGCCGGCTCCATCACCGTCGCCGACGTCATCCGGGTCGTGGACGGGCCGCTGGTCTCGGTGCGCGGGGTGCGCCCGCCGGAGTTGGCGTACTCGGGCGCCGCCGCGTCGCTGCTGCCGCTGTGGATCGCCCTGCGGGCCAACGTCCGGCAGATCCTGGAGGGCGTGAGCCTGGCCGACGTGGCGTCGTCCAGGCTCCCGGCCGAGGTGGCGGCCCTGACGGACGACCCGGCCGCCTGGACCAACCCCTAGGCACTGCGCACGGAGTCGGTGGCTCGTTGCGTCCTCATTCGGTCGAGGTGTGACGGGGGCCGCCGGTCTCACCTGTTGGCCGGACGGCGTCCACCTTTCGAACTCCCCCTTGGGGCACGGGAGTACGTCTGACAGTATCCCTACCAATTCAGTGGGGAAACCGGGATTTCTGTGAGGTGACCGCCCGTGGCGACCGCGACAACGCCGACTCCGGCCGACGAGGTGGACTGGCCACGCGTCACCCGGGAAGTCGCCGACGACCTCGCCGTCGACGCGTCGGTCCGTGACCGGGCGGGCAAGCCGCCGTACGACGAGGCCGCCCGGCTGCGGGAGGCCGGTCTGCCGGCGCTGCTCACCCCACCCGCCACGGGCCGACCGGGTGCCGACTGGCGGTCCGCGTGCGCGGCGATCCGGGAGATCTCCGCGGCCGACAGCTCCATGGGCGAACTCCTCGCCCACCACTCGGTACTCACCTGGAGCGCCCGCTTCCTCGGCTCCGGCGGCGAACGGCGCCTTGAGCGGCGCTTCGAACGGCGCTTCGAACGGCGCGTCCTGCGCGAGGGGTGGCTCCTGGGCGGCGGCATCGACGTTCCCGGGACGGAGGCGGGCCCCGGCCTCACCCTCACACCGGAGGGCGCTGGCTACGTACTGAACGGGCGCCGGGACTTCGACGCGGGGGTGGCCGTCGCCGACCGGCTGATCGTCGGCGCGCGGTGCACCGCCACGGGTGACGTACGCATCGCGCTGGTGGACCCGGCGGACCCGGGTGTCCGCGTCGATCCGGACCACGATCGCCTCGGGCAGCGGCTCACCGGCGGCGGCGGCGTCGGCTTCGACGACGTCCCGATCGACGTGGCCGACATCCTCGGCACCGTCCCGCGCGACGAGCACGCCATCGCGCCGTTCACCGCCCTCGCCCCGCTCGCGCTGCGGCTGACGCTGGTCCACGTCACGCTGGGCGTCGCCGAGGGGGCCCTGGCCGAGGCGCGGGACATCAGCCGTGCCGCGCAGGCGGCACGGCGGCCCGCGACGGACGGCGACGACCCGTACCTCCTCCTCGCCTACGGCGAGCTGGCGACCGCCGCGCACACCGCGGCGACGGTCGTCGATCACGCGACGGAGGCCCTGGCGCGCGGGCTGGCCGCGGGGACCGCGCTCGACGTGGACGGGCTCGCCGGCATCGCCGTACCGGTCGCCGCGGCCGAGGCCGTCACCGGCCGGGCGGCCGTGCACATCACCACCCGCGTACTGGAACTCACCGACACCACCGGGTTCGACCGGTTCTGGCGCAACGCGCGCGTGCTGACCGCCCGCACGTCACCCGCCCACCGGCTCCGCGAGATCGGCGACCACTACCTCAACGGAACGCTGCCCCACCTCGCCCCGCGCAGCTGACTCACCGGGGCGCGCGCCCCGCGGCGGGAGGGCGCGGGGCGTGCTCCGGGGCCGTCGGAGGGGGCCGGGGCGGCGCCGAGGGTCAGGGCGGCCAGGGCCAGGGCGGTGAGGGCGGTGAGCCGTCGTCGCGCGCTCCGTGGGGCGCTCGTGGCTCGCGGGGGCGGGAGCATCAGGAACCTCCGGTGGGATGTGCCGCGATGTGGGTGAACGACCGGAGGTTAGGGGCGTGCGACCTCCGCGGACATGGCCGCGGCCACCACGGTCGGGGTCTCCGGGACGTGGTCCGCCTCCATGACGGACGTGGCCGGACGGGTACGGCGGGCGTTCCTGGGGACTCGCATCTCCTGAACGGGACAGCCGAGGGAGGAAACCGTGACCCCAGGGGTGCCCGACGCACCGGCCGCACGTGCGCTGCGTGCGGTGCGTGCGGTGCGTGCGGTGATCCTCGACACCGACGGGGTGATCACCGACACCGCCCGGGTCCACGCCGCGGCCTGGAAGGCGGCCTTCGATGCCTTTCTGCGCGCCCACCCGCCCGAGGACCCGGCGCAGCGCCGCCCCTTCGCAGAGGAGGACTACCTGCGGTACGTGGACGGGAGGTCCCGCCTCGACGGAGCGGCGTCCTTCCTCGCGTCGCGGGGGCTGCGGCTGCCCCCCGCCGCGGTGGAGGAGGTCGCGGCGGTGAAGGAGCGGGCGTTCACGGAAGCCCTCGGCGGGAACGGTGTCGACGCCTACCCGGGCACCGTGCGGCTGCTGCACGCGCTGCGCGACGCCGGGGTGCCGCTCGCGGCGGCCTCGGCGTCCCGGCACGCGCGCGAGGTCCTGGCCCACGCCCGCGTGCTCGGTCTCTTCGACGTGGTCGTGGACGGCACGGAGGCGGCACGCCTGGGACTGCCCGGCAAGCCCGACCCGGCGCTCTTCCTGGAGGCGGCCCGCCGCCTCGGGGTGCCGGCCGGGCGGTGCGCGGTCGTCGAGGACGCCCTGGCGGGCGTGGCCGCGGGGCGGCGCGGCGGCTTCGGGCTGGTCATCGGCGTGGACCGGACGGCGGGCCCCGGCACGGGGGACGCGCTGCGGCACGCGGGCGCCGACCTCGTCGTACACGATCCCGGAGAGCTGCTGACCGGGGACGAAGGAGCCGAGAACACAGGAGCCGAGGGCGAACGAACTGAGGGCGAAGGAGCGCATCCGTGACCGACGGGACCGACTGGACCTGGGAGTACGAGGGGTACTCGCCCGAGCAGGAGCGCCTGCGGGAATCCCTGTGCACCCTCGGCAACGGCTACTTCGCCACCCGGGGCGCCGCCACGGAGTGCGGGGCGAACGGCGTTCACTACCCCGGTACGTACGTGGCCGGCTGCTACAACCGGCTGACCTCCGACGTGGCCGGCCGGCGGGTCGAGAACGAGGACATGGTCAACCTGCCCAACTGGCTGATGCTGCGCTACCGCCTCAACGGCGAGGGGCGACCGGGCCCCTGGCTGACGCCGGACAGCCGGTGGCAGGTCGGCCACCGCCAGACCCTGGACCTGCGCCAGGGCACCCTGGAGCGCGAGACGCGGTACGAGGACGACCAGGGCCGCCGCCTGACCGTCCGCCAGCAGCGGCTCGTCCACATGGCGGACCCGCACCTGGCGGCCCTGCGCACGGTGTTCGTCGCCGAGAACTGGTCCGGCACACTCGAAGTGGAGGCCGCCATCGACGGCTCCGTCGAGAACACGGGCGTGCCCCGCTACCGGCAGCTGGCCACCCGCCACCTCATGCACGTCCACACGGGGGACGCGGCCTCGGACACGGTGTGGCTGAGGTGTCGCACCAGCACGTCCGACATCCGCGTCGGCATGGCGTCCCGCACCACCGCGGCGCTGCCCGGCACCTCCCACCACCCCGGTCGGCGTGCCGTGCAGCGCTTCCGCCTCGACCTGGAGCCGGAGCGGGCCTCCGTCGTGGACAAGACGGTCGCCGTGCACACCTCCCGGGATCCGGCGATCAGCGATCCGCTGCACGCCTCGCTCGACCGGGTGCGCCGCGCCGGCCGCTTCGAGACGCTGCTGTCGTCACACCACGCCGCGTGGCAGCAGCTGTGGCGCCGGGCCGAGATCGAGGTGCCGAACGAGGCGGGCCGGATCCTGCGGCTGCACCTGTTCCACGTCCTGCAGACGCTCTCCCCGCACACCGCCGACCTCGACGTGGGCGTCCCGGCACGGGGGCTGCACGGCGAGGCGTACCGCGGGCACATCTTCTGGGACGAGCTGTTCGTCCTGCCGTATCTGAACCTGCACTTCCCCGAGGTGTCCCGGGCGCTGCTCACCTATCGTCACCGGCGACTGGAGCGGGCCCGCTTCACCGCCCTCGACGCGGGCTGCATCGGCGCGATGTACCCGTGGCAGAGCGGCAGTGACGGCCGTGAGGAGACCCAGAGGCTCCATCTCAACCCGCGCTCGGGGCGCTGGCTGCCCGACCACTCGCACCTCCAGCACCACGTCGGCTCGGCCATCGCGTACAACGTGTGGCAGTACTGCGAGGCGAGCGGCGACAGCGAGTTCCTGCACACCAAGGGCGCGGAGATGCTGCTCCAGATCGCCCGCTTCTGGGCCTGCCGCGCCACGCACGACCCGGAGCTCGGCCGGTACCGCATCCGCGGGGTCGTCGGCCCCGACGAGTACCACGACGCCTATCCGGGAGCCGTCGAGCCGGGCCTCGACGACAACGCGTACACCAATGTCACGGCGGCCTGGGTGCTCGCCCACACCCTCGACCTGCTGCGCTCGCTGCCCGAGCCGCGCCGCCGGGAGCTCGTCGAGCGCACGGAGCTGCACCACAGCGAGCTGGAGCTGTGGGAGGACGTGTCGCGGATGCTGCACGTGCCGTTCCACGAGGGGGTCATCAGCCAGTTCGAGGGCTTCGGGGACCTGGCGGAGCTCGACTGGGAGGGGCTGCGCCGCCGGCACGGCGACGTCCGGCGGCTCGACCGGATCCTGGAGGCGGAGGGTGACAGCGTCAACCGCTACAAGGCGTCCAAGCAGGCCGATGTGCTGATGCTCGGCTACCTGTTCTCCCCCGCCGAGCTGCGCGCGCTCTTCAGCCGCCTCGGTTACGTCCTGGACGAGGAGATGTGGAGCCGGACCGTCGACTACTACCGGCACCGGACCAGCCACGGCTCGACGCTGAGCGGCCTGGTCCACGGCTGGGTGCTGGCGCGGGTGCGGCGGGCGGAGGCCTGGCGGTTCTGCCAGGAGGCCCTGGAGGGCGACATCGCGGACGTCCAGGGCGGTACGACGGGCGAGGGCATCCATCTGGGCGCGATGGCGGGCACCCTCGACCTCGTCCAGCGCGGTCTGACCGGTCTGGAGACGCGGGGCGGGGCGCTGCGGCTGGACCCGGTGCCGCTGCCGGAGCTGTCCGAGTTCTGCTTCACCCTGCGCTACCGGGGCCACTGGGGCGTACGGCTGCGGATGGCGCCCGGGAGCCTGCACATCGCGGTGCCCGGCTCGGGGCGGGACCCGATCGACGTCGAGCTGCCGGAGCGGTCCGTGCTCATCGAGCCCGGCGGGGAGTGCGAGCTGCCGCTGCCCGGGGTCGGTGACGCCCAGAGCCCCGGGTGAGGCTCGGTGCGCCGGGCGAGGCTCAGTGCGCCGGGCGGTGGGCGTACGGCGCGTCGACCTTGCGGCCGGTGACGTGGCTGGGCGTGACGGCCACCCAGGGCGCGTTGTCGCTGCCGGCCCACGGGGTGTCGTACGCGTGCGCCTCGACGCGGCGTACGGAGTCGGGGTCGGTGAGCGGATGCGCCTCGCCGACGACCAGGACGCTCCACCCGCGTCCGAGGGCGTCGTCGATGTGGTCCACCTCGAACGCCACCTCGCTGCCCGGCGCCGTGGACACCACAGCGCCGGGCGGTGCGCGGAAGGCCACCTCACCATCGGCGACCACGTAGTTGACGGGCAGGATGGCGGGGCCGTCGTGGGTGGTGACCGCGACCCGGCCGACGCCGTGGGTGCCGAGCAGCGCGCCGCACTCGTCGAGGCCGAGGTCCATCAGGTGCGGGCGGTAGGCGGAGTGGCCTGCGCCGGGCGGCAACTCCACGGTGCCGCCCTCCAGCTCCATGACGCTGGTCTCGAGGGCGTCGGCCAGTCTGAGCAGGAAGCCGATGCCCGGGGTGGCGGGCTGTTCCTCCAGGTACTGGATGTAGCCGGGCGCCGAACCGGCGCGGAGGGCCACTTCTTCGCGGCTGAGGCCGAGCTGCTCCCGGCGGGCGGCGACGCGGCGGCCGATGTCCCCCCGGCAGTGGCCCGGCGTCCGCGTCTCAGGGCTCCGCAGCAGCGGTTTCTCGGACATGAGGCACCGTCCCTCCGGTCGAAGGGCGCCATGTCCTCACGGTAGTCACCCGCGCCCCGGTCCGCACGCCCCGCGGGCCGGAGCATGTCCTACTGCTCGCCGGCGCCCGGTTCGACCACGTCGCGGCGGCGGCCCGGCGTCTCGATCTTCTCCAGGGTGGCGATCGCCGGGTGGTGCAGGTCGAAGGCGGGTGACTCGGACCGGATCTTGGGCAGGGTGGTGAAGTTGTGGCGGGGCGGCGGGCAGGAGGTTGCCCACTCCAGGGACCGCCCGAACCCCCACGGGTCGTCGACCTCCACCCGCTCGCCGTGGCGGGCGGTCTTCCACACGTTGTAGAGGAACGGCAGCGTCGACAGGCCCAGGAGGAAGGTGCCCAGGGACGACAGGGTGTTCAGCGCGGTGAACCCGTCCGCGGCCAGATAGTCGGCGTACCGGCGCGGCATGCCCTCCGCCCCCAGCCAGTGCTGGACGAGGAAGGTCATGTGGAAGCCGGTGAACAGCGTCCAGAAGTGGATCCTGCCGAGCCGCTCGTCGAGCATGCGCCCGGTCATCTTGGGCCACCAGAAGTGGAAGCCCGCGAACATCGCGAAGACGATCGTGCCGAAGAGCACGTAGTGGAAGTGGCCGACCACGAAGTACGAGTCGGTGACGTGGAAGTCCATCGGGGGCGAGGCGAGGACCACGCCGGTCAGCCCGCCGAAGAGGAAGGTGACGAGGAAGCCCACGGCCCACAGCATCGGCGTCTCGAAGCTGAGGGAGCCCTTCCAGGTGGTGCCGATCCAGTTGAAGAACTTCACCCCGGTCGGCACGGCGATGAGGAAGCTGAGGAGCGAGAAGAACGGCAGGAGCACCGCTCCGGTGGCGAACATGTGGTGGGCCCACACCACGACCGACAGGCCGGTGATCGCGATGGTGGCCCCCACGAGCCCGATGTAGCCGAAGAGCGGCTTGCGGGAGAAGACGGGCAGGACTTCGGTGACCACCCCGAAGAACGGCAGCGCCAGGATGTACACCTCGGGATGGCCGAAGAACCAGAAGAGGTGCTGCCACAGCAGCGCTCCCCCGTTCGCCGGGGCGAAGACGTGCGACCCGAAGGCGCGGTCCGACTCCAGGCACAGCAGCGCGGCGGCTAGCACCGGGAAGGCCAGGATCACCAGGACCGACGTCAGCAGCACGTTCCAGGTGAAGATCGGCATCCGGAACATCGTCATGCCGGGCGCGCGCATCCCGACGATCGTGGTGATGAAGTTGACCGCGCCGAGGATGGTCCCGAAGCCGGAGAGCGCCAGCCCCATGATCCACAGATCGGCGCCGAGCTGCGGGGTGTGCTCCTGGCGGCTGAGCGGGGTGTAGGCGGTCCAGCCGAAGTCGGCCGCGCCGTTGGCGGTGAGCAGGGAGCCGACGACCATCAGCCCCCCGAAGAGGAACAGCCAGTACGACAGCATGTTCAGACGGGGGAACGCCACATCGGGCGCGCCGATCTGGAGCGGCATGACGGCGTTGGCGAAGCCGGCGAAGGTGGGGGTGGCGAACAGCAGGAGCATCACGGTCCCGTGGAGCGTGAACGCCTGGTTGTACTGCTCGTTCGTGATGAGCTGGAGGCCGGGCCTGGCGAGTTCGGCGCGCATCACCAGCGCCAGCACCCCGGCGAAGAGGAAGAACCCGAACGAGGTGATCAGGTACAGGTGCCCGATCTTCTTGTGATCCGTCGTGGTCAGCCAGCCCACCACGGCGCGGCCCGGACCACGCCGAGCCGCGGGTACGGGAGCGACGGGCTCGGTGGAAGTCACCATGGGCGGCAACCTACGCAGTGCGCGGCCGTACGGAGCGCCTTGGGCTCGCCGGGTGGGGGGACGTCACCCGTATTGGCCAGCGCCGCGCCGACGCCCTGTCCGGGCGGCACGCGTCCGGGCGGGCGGCGTGTCCGGCCGGGCGGATCGCGTGGGGGCGGGCGGATCGCGTGGGGGCGGGCGTCCCCGTCCGGGCGGCGCGCTTCCCGGCCGGGCGCCGGGGGCACGGCGGTAGGCGGTACGGCGGTACGCGTCCGGGCGGCGCGTCCCGCCGGCCCGCGCGCTTCCCGGCCGCGCCGGGTCGGCGCGTCCCCGTCCGGTCACGCGGGGCAGTCCGTACGGGCCCGGGCGGGGCACCTCCGGGGCGGTGCGCGGTCGCCCGTACGGGTCCGGGCGGCGCGTCCCGCCGGCCCGCGCGCTTCCCGGCCGCGCGGGGTCGGCGCGTCCCCGTCCGGTCACGCGGGGCAGTCCGTACGGGCCCGGCCGGGGCACCTCCGGGGCGGTACGCGGTCGCCCGTACGGGCCCGGGCGGGCACGTCCGGGGCGGTACGGGTGGGCGGGACCGACGCGGGGTTCAGGACGCGGTCCGCGCGGACGGGGCCGTGGCGGCACGGGCGCGGTCCTCGGCCGCCGCGGCCCGCGTGATGTTGCGGGCCATGCCGCCGAAGACCGCCGCGTGGAACGGTGACACGCTCCACCAGTAGGCGTGCCCGAGCAGGCCGCGCGGGTGGAACAGGGCGCGCTGGCGGTACCGGGCGCGGCCCTCGCCGTCCTCCTCGGCGTACATCTCCAGCCAGGCCAGGCCGGGCAGCCGCATCTCGGCGCGCAGCCGCAGCAGCCGCCCCGGTTCGAGGGCCTCGACGCGCCAGAAGTCCAGCGAGTCGCCGACCCGCAGCCGGTGCGCGTCGCGGCGCCCGCGGCGCAGCCCGACGCCGCCGGCGAGCCGGTCGAGCCAGCCGCGCACGGCCCAGGCGAGCGGGAAGGAGTACCAGCCGTTCTCACCCCCGATGCCCTCGATGACGCGCCACAGTGCGTCGGGCGAGGCGTCGACGGACCGCTCGCGCCGGTCGGTGTAGAGGCTGCCGCCCGCCCAGCCGGGGTCGGTGGGCAGCGGGTCGCTCGGCGCGCCCGGTACCGAGGCGGAGGACCACCGGGTCGCCACCTGGGCCTCCCGGACCCTTCGCAGGGCGAGGGAGAGTGCCTCGTCGCAGCCGAGGGGCTGTCCGGGAGGGTCCGGGACGTACCGGGCGATGTCGTGGTCGCGGCAGACCACCTCGTGGCGCAGCGACTCGACGAGCGGGCGGGCGATGCCGGGGGGCACGGGGGTGACGAGCCCGACCCAGTGGCTGGAGAGGCTCGGGGTGAGGACGGGTACCGGCAGGATGATCCGGCGGGGCAGGCCGGCGACGGTGGCGTACCGCCGCATCAGATCCCGGTAGGTCAGGACGTCGGGACCGCCGATGTCGAAGGGGCGGTGCACGTCGGGGGGCAGTGCTGCGCTGCCGACGAGGTAGCGCAGGACGTCGCGGACGGCGATGGGCTGGATGCGGGTGCGCACCCAGCTGGGGGTGACCATGACGGGGAGGCGTTCGGTGAGGTAGCGCAGCATCTCGAAGGAGGCGGAGCCCGAGCCGATGACGACGGCGGCGCGCAGCGCGGCCGTGGGCACGCCGGAGTGGAGCAGGATCCTGCCGACCTCGGCGCGGGAGCGCAGGTGCGGGGAGAGCCAACCCTCCGGTACGGCGGCGGGGGTGAGGCCGCCCAGGTAGACGATGCGCCGGACGCCGGACGCCCGGGCGCTGCGGCCGAAGATCGTGGCCGCCCGCCGGTCGGTCTCCTCGAAGTCCCGCCCGCTGCCGAGGGCGTGCACCAGGTAGTACGCGATGTCGACGTCGCGCATCGCGTCGCGGACCGTGTCCTCGTCGGTGACGTCCCCTTCGGCCACCTCGACGCGGTCGGCCCACGGGTGGTCGCGGAGTTTGCCGGGCGAGCGGGCCAGGCAGCGGACGCGGTGGCCGGCGGCCAGCAGCTCCGGCACGAGCCGGCCGCCGATGTAGCCGGTGGCGCCGGTGACGAGACACAGCGGTGCGCCGTTCGGGTCGGTCATGGGGGCTCCTGCCTCGACGGTCCTGTCGCTTCCACGGTGCCCCTTTCCCGTTCCCCCCGCTCGGCGGGCCCGCGTCCCCGGGCCGGGCCGGTCAGCCCGCGGCCAGCCGGGCGAGTGCCCGCAGGGGCGCGGATCTGCCGCGCGTGGGCACCGTCCACAGGGTCTGCCCGGTGACGCCCCACCGCTCCAGCAGCGCGTTCGCGGCGAGGAAGCCGCTCGTCGCGGCCCGTTCCATCAGCGCGACCGGAAGGCCGGTGCGCACGAGGTCGCCCGCCACCATGACGGCCGGGTCGGGCGTGCGGACCGTGGGCCGGTCCCGGTAGCCGCCCACCGGGAAGCTCGGGCAGTCGGAGCGCCACTCGTGCCGCTCGTCGACGACGAGGGCGTCGCGGGTCTCCGGGTACACGGAGTGCAGCCGGGTCAGCAGCCGCTCCTGGAAGGCGGGCCGGTGGACGCCCGCGCGGATGGCGTACGCGTGGAGTTCGACGACGCTGCCGCCTGTGCGGGCGGCCCAGCGCGCCGCCTCGCCCTCCCAGCGTTCCAGCACGCTGACGTTGTCGAGCCCGGCGTATCCGCTGGTGGCGAGGAAGCCGGGGCGGTCGGTGGCGACGGGCCGGTCGAGCCAGTACCGGGAGACGAGGAAGGGCGGGGCCGTGCGCAGGCGGCGCAGACGGGTGCGCCAGGCCGGGTCGCCCAGCCGGGGCGAGTCGTTCACCAGGCGGCGCAGCCCGGAGGTGTCGAGGGCGAGGACCACGGCGTCGTGGTGGCGTCCGGCGTCGTCGGCCGTGACGGTGAAGCCGCCCCGGGGGCCGGGTTCCACGCACTCGGCGGCGCGGCCTTCGAGGAGTTCGGCGCCGTGTCCGGCGAGGTAGTCCCCGAGGGGCTCCCACAGTGCGCGCGGGTAGGGCTCGTGGGGGACGTCGAAGAGCAGTCCCTCGCCGGAGCCGAGGAAGTAGATGTGGAACATCAGCGCCAGCTCGGCCGCGGACAGGGTGCGGGGATCGACGAAGAAGCTCCGGGAGAACACCTCGAACGCCAGGTGGTGGGCCGCCTCGGGAAACCGGATCCGCTCCAGCAGGTCGAGGGCGCTGATGGTGTCGAGCCGCTCGTACACCTGGGGGACGCGGACGTCGAGCAGCGGCAGCGCCGCGCGGGGGTTCATGGCGGCGAGGTCGCGGGCGGTGAAGCAGGGGCTGAGCGCGGCGAAGCCGAGGGCGTTCCACGGCGGGGTGCGCGGGACGCGGGCGAAGCCGTCGCGCAGGCCACCGCTGTGCCACAGGGGGTAGTCGGGGAGCGGGGTGAGCCGGGCGAGCGCGGGGTCGGTGCGGCGCAGCAGGCCGCGCAGGTTGTAGTACTGGCGGAAGAAGGCGTGGAAGCCGCGGCTCATCGTGGCGGGGGTGCCGTCCGCCAGGGTCACGGGCCATCCGGCGAGCCGTCCGCCCAGTTGCCGTTCGCGTTCGTACAGGGTGACGCGTACGCCTCGCTCGGCGAGCGCGGTCGCCGCGGCGAGTCCGGCGATGCCGCCGCCGATGACCGCGGTGCGGGGCGGCTCGCCGGTGACGCGTGGCAGGCCGGGCCGGGGCGTCACGATCCGGGCCCGCCGGTCCCGGCCGCGCCGGGGGGCCCGGGCCGGCCGGGCGGAGGGGGTCACGGGCCGGGCGGGCGGTGCGGGGGCCGGTCGTCCCGGTGACGCGGGGGTCGGTCCGTCGGCGGGCGGCGGGCTCATGGGCGGTTCCCTTCGCGAAAGGTCGGGGCGGGGCGCCGGGGCAGCAGGGGCAGTTCGGCGACGGTGCGGAGCATGGGCAGCACGGGGGTGCGCAGTCCGATGCGCAGGTCCTCCAGGAGGCGGGTGTCCCCGTCGAGGAAGCGCAGGAGTCGCTCGGTGGGCACGGTGCGGAAGAGGCCGGTGAAGAACGCCGGTCCGTCGACGCGTCCGCTGTGCAGGGCGCGCAGCACCACCGCGTCCAGGGCACGCGCGCGTGGCGGGTGCGCGGCGGGCGGCAGGGGGACGCGTCCGGCACGCAGGGCGGCGGCCACGGCGCGGGTCTGGCGCTGCACGCCGGCGAAGGTGTAGCCGGTCGAGGGGCGGGTCGCGCCGCCCGCCGTCCCGATGCGGAACACCGAGTGCCCGGCGCGGCGCCGGTGGCGCGCGTCGCTCATGACGATCGCCCCCTGCTCGGTGCCGGTCACCTCGAACCGGCCGAGGCGCAGCACCTCGCCGGTGTAGTGGCGCAGGGCGCGTTCGTACGCTCCCCGGTCGAGGGCGGCCGGGGAGAACTCGGTGTACTCGACGAGCGCGTCGTGAGGGGTGAGGGGCAGGACGTAGCCGAAGGAGAGGCCGTGGCGGGGCTGCGGGGTGCGGAAGTCCATCAGCTCCACGGTGGTGGGGTCGAACACCGCCCGCTCGGCGTGCACGAACCAGCCGCGGAAGTGCTGGAGGAGCCGGGTGCGGGCCGGGGGCGGGCAGCGGGGCAGGCGGGAGTCGAACACCCAGCGGGCGCGGACCCGGAGGCGTTGTCCGAGGGCCGTGACGCCGAGGACGTCCGCGCCGCCGGGCCGGTCGCGGACGGCGTGGACGGTCGCCTCGACCCGGGTGACGGTGTCGTCGAGGCGTGCGCCCACGGCGTCCGCGAAGGCTCCGGAGCGGAGCATCTTGTAGCGCAGGGGTGCCGTGCGGCGGGTGACGGCGGTGCCGTCGGGGTCGCGTACCCGCAGGCGGTCCCAGGAGCGGACCAGCACGTCGTCGTAGTCGCCGCCGGGTTCCTCCCAGTGGCACCAGGTGCGCTCGGGTGGCCGGAGTGGCCCGGTGGGGGCGTCGATGAGGACCGTGCCGGGGCGGTGACGTCCGTCCCCCGTTGCGGTGCCGGACGCGCACAGGTGGTGGGCGAGGGAGAGGCCCGCCGCGCCCGCGCCCACCACGGCGACATGGGTGTCCAGCACCAGGTGCGGTTCGCGCACGGGGTGTCTCTGCGGCGGCATGGCGGCTCCCTCCGGGGCTCGGGTGTCCTTTCCCCTTCCGCCCCTCGCCTTCCCCGCCGCAGCGGCCGTTCGGGTGGGCCCGGAGGTGTCGCCGCCCGGGCGGGGCGTCAGCCGGCGGCGAGGGGCAGGCCGGTGTAGTTCGCGGCCAGGTCGGCGGCGGCGTGCGGTGACGTGGCGATCCGGTCGAGTTGGGTGAGCTGGAGGCGGGTGTCGAACGGCGACTGGTCCGGGTCGGTGTGCAGGGTCGTCGTCATGGAGTACGAGAAGTGCTCGGCCCGCCACACCCGGCGCAGGCAGGTGTCGGAGTACGCCTCCAGGAGTTCCTCCGAGCCGGTGGTGTGGCGCAGCTCCAGGGCGCGGGCCAGCACCACCACGTCGGCGACGGCGAGGTTGAGGCCCTTGGCCCCGGTGGGTGGCACGATGTGCGCGGCGTCCCCGGCGAGGAAGAGCCGTCCGTGGCGCATCGGCTCGGTGACCCAGCTGCGCATGGGCAGCACCGACTTCCGCGTGACCGGGCCGCGCTTCAGCCGCCGGTCCGGGTCGGCGTCGAGCGCGAGGCGGGCGTCGAGCTCGTCCCAGACGCGCTCGTCGGGCCAGTCGGCGGGGTCGGTGCCGTTGGGGACCTGGAGGTACAGGCGGCTGACGGTGGGCGTGCGCATGCTGGCGAGCGCGAAGCCGCGCGGCGAGTGGGCGTAGATCAGCTCGTCGTACACGGGCGGCGCCTCGGCGAGGATGCCGAGCCAGGAGTACGGATAGGTCCGCTCGTACGTGGTGCGCAGGTGCTCGGGCACGGCGTCGCGGGCGATCCCGTGGAAGCCGTCGCAGCCGACGACGTAGTCGCAGGTGAGGGTGTGTTCGCGGCCCTCGTGCGCGTAGCGGACGACGGGGCGGTCGGTGTCGGCGCCGTCGACGGCGTGGACCTCGGCGTCGAACAGCAGCGGGCCGCCGTCGGCGAGCCGGAGGGCGATGAGGTCCTTGACGACCTCGGTCTGGGCGTACACGGTCACCCTGCGGCCACCGGTGAGGGAGGGGAAGTCGACGCGGTGGGCGCGCCCGGCGAAGCGCAGTTCGATGCCGTCGTGGACCAGGCCCTCGCGGTCGAGGCGGTCCCCGGCCCCGGCGGCGCGCAGGACGTCCACGGTGGGCTGTTCGAGGATGCCGGCGCGCTGCCGCGCCTCGACGTAGGCCCGGTCGCGGCGCTCCAGGACGACGCTGTCGACGCCGGCACGGTGCAGCAGCCGCGCGAGCAGCAGTCCGGCCGGGCCGCCGCCGACGATCCCGACGGTGGTGTGCATGGGCGACTCTCCTGTTCGCAGAGTGAAGTAAACTTCACGAAAATGGGTGCGGTGAGTCTGCGCCCGGGGCCCGGCGCTGTCAACGCCCGCGGGCCTCCACGGTGTCCCCCCGTCCGCGACGAAAGAGCCCGATGCCCTCCACCACCCCCATCGAGACGCCGCCCGAGGCCGTCGCCCCGCTGATGCGCGGCATCGCGGTCCTGCGCCGCCTCACCGACGCGGGAGGGACGCTGAGCCTGAGCGAACTGGAGCGCGCCACGGGCCTCGCGCGCGCCACCGTCGACCGGGTGACCGCGACCCTGGCGCGCATGGGCCACCTCCGGCTGGACGGCCGCGACGCCACCCTGGCCCCGCGCCTGATGGAGCTCGGCAACGCCTATCTGGCCGCGATCGGGCTGCCCGACCTGCTCGGGGCGCACGCGGACGCCCTCGCCGACGAGCTCGACGAGTCGGTGTCCCTCGCGGTCGCCGACGGGGACGGCATCCGGTTCGTCCACCAGGCGACCCGGCGCCGGGCCATGTCCCTCAGTTTCCGCATCGGTGACCTGCTGCCCGCCGAACGCACCGGCCCCGGCCCCCTGTTCGCCGCCGACTGGACCGGGGAGGAGTGGGAGCGGTGGCGCCAACGCCGTGCCGCCGACCCCGAGGACCTGACCTTCCCCGCCGTACCCCCGCGCGCCCGGCCGGAGGGGGACGACTTCGAGGAGCGCGTCGCACAGGCCCGCGAGCGGGGCTGGTCGCTCGACGACCAGCTCATCGAGCCCGGCCTGGTCGCCCTGACCGCCCCCGTACGGAACGCGGACGGCCGGCCGGCCTGCGCGGTCAGCGTGGTGAGCCACACCAGCCGGCACAGCGTCGCCTCACTGCGGGACGCCGCGCTGCCCCGGTTGCGCGCGACCGTACGGGCCATGGAGGGGGCGCTGCGCGACGCGGCGGAGTTCCCGCCGGCGCCGGCGCCCCCGGCGGACGGGCCGCCCGCCGGGCTGGCCGCCTGGACCGGCGCGTCCAAGCAGGAGCTGGGCCGGGGGTTCATCGAGTCGCTGGCGCGCGGGCTGACCGTGCTCACCGCGTTCGGCGAGGGCCGGGACACGCTGACGCTGAGCGCCGTGGCCGAGGCGACGGGCCTGGCCAGGGCCACCGCCCGCCGCGCGCTGATCACCCTGGAGCACCTGGGGTACGTCACCGCGCGGGAGCGGTCGTTCCGGCTGACACCGCGCGTCCTGGGCCTCGGGTATCCCCCGCTGTCGCGTACGACGCTCTCGGCGATCGCCGCGCCGCACCTGGCCGCGCTGGCGGGGCGGGTGCACGACTCGGCGTCACTGGCCGTGCTCGACGGGGACGACATCCGGTACACGGCCCGCGTCGCCACCAGCCGCGTCATGAGCGTCAACATCACCGTGGGGACGCGCTTCCCGGCGTACGCGACCTCGATGGGCCGCGTCATGCTGGCCGGGCTGGAGCGCGCCGAGCGCGCCGAGCGGCTCGCCCGCGTCACGCCGCGCGCCCTGACCCCGCACACGGTGACGGACCGGGGGGAGCTCGCCGCCGTCCTGGACGAGGTGGCGCGCTCCGGTCACGCGCTGGTCGACGAGGAGCTGGAGGAGGGCCTGCGTTCCATCGCCGTACCGGTCCGCGACCGCGGGGGGACGGTGGTCGCGGCGGTGAACGTCGCCATGCACAGCGTGCGGCGCACCGCCGAGGAGTGCGTCGGCGACATCCTGCCGGAGCTGCGGGCGACGGCGGACCGGATCGAGGCGGACCTTCGGGTGGCGGGGCGGTTCGCACCGATCCCGGTGGACTGACACACCGTCAACCAAACCCGGGCCGGGTGACGTTCGCGTTTCGGGGGCACATGTACGGCGGAAGGAGGACCGTCGCCATGAGCTCCGCCAAGCAGCACGTTCCGTGGTGGGTGAAGGCAGCGGGCGCGGTGGCCGTGGTGACCGCGCTCCTGCTCGCCGCCCTCCGCCTCGACCTGGTCCCCGGGTTCGGTGACGTCTTCGGGGAGGAGACGCACGACCGCTCCGGGCCCGTCCTGCTCGAATCCCTCCAGGACATCAGCCGTTACGACGCCGCCTCGGGCAACTTCCAGGTCGTCGTCGACCTGGAGAAGGACGCCCGGCTCCTCCCCGACGCCCTGCGCGGCACCCGCACGCTGTACGTCGGCGCGGGCACCGTGGACGCCTATGTCGACCTGGGCCGGCTCGGCGCCGGCGACGTGACGGTCGACGAGGAACGCACGACCGCCACGCTCCGGCTGCCACGCGCCGCGCTCGGCACACCGGCCCTCGACCCCGACCGCTCCTACGCGGTGGCCAAGCAGCGGGGCCTGCTGGACCGGCTCGGTGACCTCTTCTCCGACAATCCCGGCAGCGAGCAGGCCGTGCAGCGGCTCGCCGTCCGGCACATCGCGCAGGCCGCGAAGGAGAGCCGGCTGACCGCCCGCGCCGAGGAGAACACCACCCGGATGCTGCGCGGCCTGCTGCGCTCCCTCGGCTTCCGGAACGTGACCGTCACCTACGCGGGCTGACGGCTGCCGAGCGCGGGCAGCACCCGGTCCGGGGTGAGCGGCAGTTCGCGGAGGCGGACGCCGATGGCGTGGTGGACGGCGTTGCCGATGGCGGCGGCCGTGCCGACGATGCCGATCTCCCCGATGCCCTTGCTGCCCATCGGGTTGAGCCGGCTGTCCTCCTCGTCGACCCAGTGCGCCTCGATGGCGGGCACGTCCGCGTGGCTCGGCACGTGGTAGGCGGCCAGGTCCCGCTCGGCGAAGTCGCCGAAGGCCGGGTCGACGGCCGCGTGCTCGGTCAGGGCCATCCCGAGCCCCATGGTCATGCCGCCGATGAACTGCGAGCGGGCGGTGCGCGGGTTGAGGATCCGCCCGGCGGCGTACACGCCGAGCAGCCGCCGCACCCGCACCTCGCCGGTGCCGGTGTCGACCCCGACCTCGGCGAAGTGGGCGCCGAAGGCGTGCCGGGCGAACGGCGGGGTGCGGCCGGCCTCCTCGGTGGTGTCGGCCGACGCGGACAGCCCCTCCACGGGCAGCGGGCCCTCGTGGCGGGTGAGCCGCTCCACCAGGCGCGTGCAGGCGGCGTGCACGGCCGACCCCCAGGACGCGGTGCCGGACGAGCCTCCGGCGAGGGGGGCGCGCGGCAGGCGGGTGCTGCCGATGTGGATGCGTACGGAGTCGAGACCGACGCCGAGCGCGTCGGCGGCGATCTGGGCGAGGACGGTACGGGCTCCGGTGCCGATGTCGGTGGCGTTGACGTGCACGGTGCGGGTGCCGTCGGGGTGGGCGGTGGCGGTGGCGGTGGACGGGGACAACAGGACGGGATAGGTGGCGGCGGCGACGCCGGTGCCGGTGAGGTGGGCGCCCTCGCGGCGGATGCCCGGGCGCGGGTCGCGGTCGTGCCAGCCGAAGCGGCGGGCTCCCTCGCGCAGGCAGGCGACGAGGTTGCGGCTGCTGAAGGGCAGGCCGCTGTCCGGTTCGGTGACGGGCTCGTTGCGGACGCGCAGCTCGATGGGGTCGAGGCCGAGGGCGTCCGCCAGTTCGTCCATGGCGGACTCCAGGGCGTACATGCCGGACGCCTCGCCGGGGGCGCGCATCCAGGAGGGGCTCGGTACGTCGAGGGGGACGACCCGGTGGGCGGTCCGGCCGTGCGGTGACGCGTACATCACCCGGGTGGGGACGCCGGCCTGCTCGACGAACTCCTTGATGCGGGAGGTGTACGTGGTGACGTCGTGGCTCACGGTGGTGAGGGTGCCGTCGCGCTCGGCGCCGAGGCGCAGGCGTTGCACGGTCGGGGCGCGGTGGCCGACGACGGCCGCCATGTCCCTGCGCGGGAGGGCGAGTTTGACGGGGCGGCCGGTGTGGCGGGCGGCCATGGTGGCGAGGACGACGTGGGGACGGGGCGTGCCCTTGGAACCGAAGCCGCCGCCGACGTGCTCGGAGACGACCGTGACGCGCTCCTCGGGCAGGCCGAACATCCGGGCCAGGACGGAGCGGACCGGTCCCGCGCCCTGGCTGGAGTCGTAGACGGTGAGGTGTTCGCCGCCGGTGGCGCCGTCCCAGCGGGCGTAGGCCGCGTGCGGCTCCATGGGGTGGTTGTGGAGCGGCGGTATGCGGTAGGTGACGTCGACCCGTACGGGCGCCGCGTCGAAGGCGGCGTCCGCGTCGCCGCGTTCGGTGCGCGCGGGCTGCCCGCCGTTGGCCTCCTCGGGTGCGTAGGCGTCGGGGTGGTCGGGGGTGAGGGTGACGTCGTGCGGCTCGGTGGCGTACGTGACGTCGACGGCCTCGGCGGTGGCGCGGGCCGCCTCCGGCGTCTCGGCGACGGCGAGGGCGACGTACCAGCCGCGGTGCGGGACGGTGTCGTTCTGGAGGACGGCGAGCGTCGGGTCGTCGGGCTCGGCCAGCCGCGGCGCCGTCCAGGGGGTGAGGACGGCGAGGGCACCGGGGACGGCGAGGGCGGAGGCGGTGTCGACGGCGGTGACCCGGCCGCGGGCGACGGTGGCGGCGACGGGCCAGGCGTAGGCGCAGTCGGGCGGGGTGTGCGCGAGCTCGGTGGCGTAGCGCGCGGTGCCGGTGACCTTGTCGCGGCCTTCGAGCCGCTCGGCGGGGGCGCCCAGGGCGGGCGCGGTGGTGGGCGCGGTGGGGCGCATCGCGGGACCCTCCGGGGGTGTCAGCGGGCGGCCGGTTCGGCCGGCCGGGCGGGCTCGGCCAGTGCGGCGAGGACGCGGCGGGCGAGGTTGCGGGCGAGGGGCACCTTGAAGGCGTTGTCCCGCAGCGGCTCGGCCAGGGCCAGTTCGGCGTCGACCGCGTGGTCGATGTTCCTGGCGGTCGGGGCGCGACCGAGCAGCGCCGTCTCGGCGAGGCGGGCCCGCCACGGCCGGTGGGCGAGGCCGCCGAACGCGAGCCCCACGTGCCGTACGGTCCCGTCCTCGCCGACGTCGAGGACGCCCGCCACCGAGGCGAGCGCGAAGGCGTACGAGGCGCGGTCGCGGGCCTTGAGGTAGGCGGAGGGCAGGCCCGCCGTCCGGGTGGGCAGCACGACGGCGGTGATCAGCTCGCCGGGCGCGATCACCGTGTCCCGCTCGGGGTGGTCGCCGGGCAGGCGGTGGAAGTCGGCCGCCGGTACGGACCGGGCGCCGTCCGGGCCGTGCAGTTCGACGGTCGCGTCGAGGGCCACGAGGGCCACGGCCATGTCGGAGGGGTGCGTGGCGACGCAGTGCGGCGAGTGGCCGAGGACGGCGTGGTCGCGGTGGATGCCGTCGCGGGCGCCGCAGCCGCTGCCCGGGCTGCGCTTGTTGCAGGGCTTGGAGGTGTCCTGGAAGTACGGGCACCGGGTGCGCTGCAACAGGTTCCCGCCGGTGGTGGCGATGTTGCGCAGCTGTCCGGAGGCGCCGGCGAGCAGCGCCTGCGACAGACCGGGGTAGCGAACGCGTACCAGCGGGTGGGCGGCGAGGTCGCTGTTGCGCACCGTCGCTCCGACGCGCAGCCCCCCGTCCGGCTGCTCCTCGACGGCGTCCAGCGGCAGCCGGCTGATGTCGACGAGGGTGCCGGGACTCTCCACGCCGTGCTTCATCAGGTCGACGAGGTTGGTGCCGCCCGCGAGGTAGCGGGCCCCGGGGCTGCTCGCGTGGGCGGCCGTGGCCTCCTCGACGCTGGTGGCGCGTACGTACGCGTAGGGCTTCACCTGATCACGTCCTCACCACGCAACTTCACTTGATCACGTCCTCACCACGCATCACGTGCTCGCCACGTCTTCGACGGCGGCGACGATGTTCGGGTACGCGCCGCAGCGGCACAGGTTTCCGCTCAGCCGCTCGCGGATCTCGTCGGCGGTGAGGCGGGCGGGCCCTTGGCCGGGCGGTGCCGCGGGGTCGGTGGCGTACGACGGATGCCCCGCCGCGGCCTCGTCGAGGACGCCGGCGGCCGAGCAGAGCTGGCCGGGCGTGCAGTAGCCGCACTGGAAGGCGTCGCGGTCCAGGAAGGCGCGTTGGAGGGGGTGCGGCTCGTCGCCCGCCGCGAGCCCCTCCACGGTGGTGATCGCGGCGCCGTCCTGGGCGACCGCGAGGAGCAGGCAGCTGTTGGCGCGGCGGCCGTCGACCAGGACGGTGCAGGCGCCGCACTGGCCGTGGTCGCAGCCCTTCTTGGCGCCGGTCAGGCCGAGGTGTTCGCGCAGCAGGTCCAGGAGCGTCGTGCGGTGGTCGACGGCCAGGGTGTGCGGCGCGCCGTTCACCGTCAGGTCGATGCGCGAGTGCGTGGGGCGCGGGTGTTCCGTGCGCATCAGAGGCTCTCGTCGCCCTCGTCGGGGACGGTGTGCATGGCGGCCTCCTCGGCCGAGGCCGCGGCGCCGGCGATGCCGACGTCCCGGGCCACGACGTCCTTCTCGGTGTCCGGGTGGGCCCCCTCGTCCGGGGCGACGAGGCGTCCGGAGCGTTCGCGGCCGACCTGGTCGTCATAGGGCTCGCCGTCGCCGCCGGGCAGGTCGCCGATGCCGTTGGAGTCGTCGGGCTCCTGCAGGGCCGGGTCGGGAATCTCCTCGGAGAGCCGCTGGTCGAGCGTCTCGCCCTCGTGCTGCTCGCGGGCGGTGGTGCCGACGTGCTCGACCGCGAGGGGCCGCTCGGGCGGCGACCAGCCCTCGTCGTAGGGGTTGGCCTCCCGGTCCGACAGCGTGTCCTCCGGGTCGAGGATGCCGTCGTCCTCCCGGCCCTCGGTGCCGTCGGGCTGGTAGACGTCGTCGCCCATCGCGTTCTCGGTTCCCATGGCGTGGCTCCCGTGTCTGCTCGCCTGCTCCTGGCCGCGCGCTGCTTCACGGCTCTACGGCTGTACGCCTGATCGCGTATCCAGCCTGGAACAGGTCACACATCCCGGCATTCCGGGCGAAGCGGTACGGGGCCGGAACAGCGTGGGAACGGGTCGGAACGCGTGGTGGCCCGGCGGACGTGTCCGCCGGGCCACCACGGGCGTGGGTGCGCCCCCGCACCCGCCGTCGACGGGGGGTGCGCTCACGCACCTCTTCGCTCACCGCTTGAACGCGTCCTTGAGCTTCCTGCCGGCTCCGCGCAGGTCGCCCTTGGCGCGCCCGCCGCGACCTTCGGTGGTCATCCGCTCGTTGCCGGTCCGGCGACCGACGGTCTCCTTGACCGCGCCCCTGATCTGGTCGAACTTCCCGGAGGTCCTCTTCCTGTCCTTGTCCATGGTCGCGCTCCTCGGTGCCGAGCCAACCCCCGTACGACGGACCGCGTGCCCGGCGCGGCGCGGGCCAAACGCGACCGGGCCCCTCAGGCCTCCTCGAAGTGGCCCCGGCTCCGGGAGCCGGTATCCCAGTGCAGCAGCCGGTCGGCCTGCCGACGGGTGCGGTCGGCGAGCTCTCTCACCTCGACGAGCACGTCTCCGTGCTCCTCGACCAGCTGGTCGTATATCGGCGAGCCGGGGTGGTTCGCGGAACGGACGGCCATGTGCGGATCTCCTCGGTGCGGGGACTGCTGGGGGGCCGGGGCGCCGCCCGGCCTCCCGCCACCTGCCCGTGGTCCCGCGGATCATGCCGCCCCGCCGTGTGACGTCCCCCGCACCGCCCTGCCCTTCGCGCGGGCGGCCCGGGTGGCCTGGTACCCGTCGTCCCGGTATCCGCCCTCCTGGGTGCGGCGGACGCACGCGGCGACGACCTCCCGGAGGCTGCCGGTGCGGCGCAGCAGCCGGCGCTGTACGCGTGCGCCGTTCCCGTGGCTCAGCAGCTCGGCGATGCCCTTGCGGGCGTACGGCAGGTCCCCGTTGTCCTCCAGGGCGTCCTCGATGTGGCCGAGCAAGGCGTGGACGACCCGCTCGGCCGGGGCGGGCCGCATCGTCAGCGGGTGGACGAGCGTGTCGTCCAGGCCCGAGCGGGCGGCCCGCCAGGCCGCCGCGCGCAGCAGGCCGATGCCATGGCGCTCCGGGGGGACGCCCTCGCGCCACTGGCGGGCCGCCGTGTCGACGAGGCCGCGCGTGAGGGTGGCGACGAGGGCGGTGGTGGCGGCGTCCAGGCAGACGTCGGGGGACCTGACCTCGACGGTCGGGTAGTTGCGCGACAGCCGGGCGTCGAAGTAGACCATGCCCTCGTCGTACAGGACGCCGGTGCCGACGAGGTCGCGGACCTGCTGGTGGTAGCGGTCCGCCGAGCCGAAGAGCTCGACGGGTCCCGTGCCGGGCCAGCGGCCCCAGACCCTGTTGCGGTAGCTGCTGTATCCGCTGTCCTGGCCCTGCCAGAACGGTGAGTTGGCGCTCAGGGCGAGCAGCACGGACAGCCAGGGCCGGATGCGGTCGAGGACGGCGACGCCCTCCTCGTCGGACACGACGGACACATGCACATGGCAGCCGCAGGTGAGCTGTTCCTGGGCGCTCAGGGCGAGTTGTTCCTGGATCCACCGGTAGCGCTCACCTTCGCCGAGGGCGGGCCGGGCGGGCAGCGGAGAGGTCGCCAGGGCGGCGACCGCGCCTCCCACCTCGGCCGCGTGCCGGGCCGCCTCCGCGCGGCAGCGCTCGATCTCGGCGGCCAGCTCACCCATGTCGGACTGCGGGCGGGTGGCGAACTCCAGTTGCTGTCCTTGCAGTTCCTTCTGGAACACGTGGGCGCGGCCGTCTCCGCTCTCCTTGGCGGCGGCGTCCAGGACGGCCGCGGACAGGGCGACTGGCTCTCCGCTCCGCGGATCCACCAGCAGAAGTTCCTCTTCCACTCCGACAGTGCGCAACGGAAACCACCTTTCCATCGCATCCGGCGGGGACCGCGCGGGACGCACCATCATCCCGGCTCCGGACGCGAGGCACACCACCGCCTACCAGGTCTGGCGCGTTCCCGTCGCTTCCGGCCGGAACCCGGGGACCCCCGGCCCCCGGGACGTCGGCGGTTCTCCCCGCCCGTCAGAACTCGTCGGCCGTGTGGGGCGCCGGGTCCGTGCGCAGGGCCGCGTCCAGCCGGTCCGCCGCACCCGCCGTGTGCTCGTCCACCAGACCCGCGCGTACCAGGTGGCGGACCCGGGTCCCGCCCAGGTAGCAGGCCGACAACTCCCGCACGTCCAGGGTCAGGTCGGGGGCGTCGCCGGTCGGTTCGTACGCGCAGCCGCGCGCCGTGGCGGTGAGGCGGAAGCGTCCGGCGTTGGCCGCGAGGTGCGGGTCGCGGACCTCCAGCACGAGGTCGGCTCCGGCCGCCCAGGCACGGGCGGTGAGCGCCGCCCGTACGTCGATGAGCCGCACCCACAGGCCCGGGTGCAGCCCCGTCACGCGCACCTGGTCCCGGTCGGCGGCGAACAGCAGCAGGGGGTCGTCGACCGGGCGGCCCCAGGCGCGGACCGTTCCGGTGAGGTCGATCGACGCGATGTACCGCCACAGCGCGGCGGCGCCGGCGGCGTCGTCCGCCTCCAGCTCGTCGACCCGGACCACCCCGGGCGTGCCGGTGTCGTCGTTGCCGCCCTTGGTGCGGTAGACGGCGTACCCGGCGAGCGGGCCGCCGGGGTCGCCGAGCGCGACGATCCGGGGCGGGGACAGCTCGGCGTCCTCCTCGGCGTCCTCGGGCAGCCACTCGCCGCGCCAGCGCTCCGCGTCGCGGGCGATGCGGCCCGCCCGGACGGCGCGGGTGGCGTCGAAGTACGGGCCGACGACGGCGGGCGCGTCCGCCGGGTCGACCAGCCGCAGCGGCCGCTCGTCGGGGTCGACGCGCAGGGCGAGCGGCCGGCGGGAGTCGATCTCCACGCTCAGCCCCTGGGTGGCGGGGGCGAAGCCGAAGCGGCCGTAGATCGCGTCCTCGGAGGCCCACAGCGCGGCGAGCGGGCGGCCCTGCGCGGTGGCGCGCCGGAACAGCTCGGCGATCATCGCGGACAGCACACCGCGCCTGCGGTGGGTGGGGGCGACGGAGACGAACGTCAGTCCGGGGCAGGGCAGTTCGCCGCCGGGCACGGAGAGGGTGAAGGGGTGGGCGGCGACGAAGCCGGCCAGGGTGTCCCCGTCGTACGCGCCGATCCGCTCGCACGGGCGCATCAGCTCGCGGTGGTGCTTGCGCTTCTCCTCGTCCGGCTTCTCATGGAAGACGAGGTAGGCGAGCTCCAGCGCTCGGTCGAGATGGGCCTCGGGCACATCGCGGATGTCCATGCGCCGGACTCTAGTCTCCGGATAGCGGACGGGCACGGGGGTTTTCCGCCGTGCCGGGGAGGGGACTGCGGGGAGGCTATGTGGAGCCGGGCGTCAGGCCACGGACCCGATCCGCCCCGCCGGGGCGTCGGGCCCGTCGTGGTGGATGGGCGTGTGGGCGCCGGCCAGGGAGACGCCGCTGCCGCCGCGCCGGTTGGCGACGATCTCCGCGCCGATCGACAGGGCGGTCTCCTCGGGCGTCCGGGCGCCGAGGTCCAGGCCGATCGGGGAGCGCAGGCGGGCGAGTTCGAGTTCGGTGACACCGATCTCGCGCAGGCGCTTGTTGCGGTCCTCGTGGGTGCGGCGGGAGCCCATCGCGCCGATGTACGCGACGGGAAGCCTGAGCGCCAGTTCGAGCAGGGGGACGTCGAACTTGGCGTCGTGGGTGAGGACGCACAGCACGGTGCGGCCGTCGACCTCGGTGCGCGCCAGGTACTCGTGCGGCCACTCGACGACGACCTCGTCCGCCTCGGGGAAGCGGGCGGGGGTCGCGAAGACGGGGCGGGCGTCGCAGACGGTGACGTGGTAGCCGAGGAACTTGCCGACCCGGACGAGCGCCGCCGCGAAGTCGATCGCGCCGAAGACGATCATGCGGGGGGCGGGGACGCTGGACTCCACCAGCAGGGTGAGCGGCTGCCCGCAGCGGGAGCCGTCCTCGCCGATGGTGAGGGTGCCGGTGCGGCCGGCGTCGAGCATGGCGCGGGCCTCGCCCGCCGCCGTCCGGTCCAGTTCGGGGTGGCCGCCGAGGCCGCCCTCGTACGAGCCGTCCGGGCGGACCAGCAGAGCCTGCCCCAACAGGTCCGCCGGCCCTTCCGTGATCCTGGCGAGGGCCGCCGCCTCCCCTCCGGCGGCGGCCCTCAGGGCGGCGGGGCAGACCCCGCCGCGGACCGGGGTGACGAGGATGTCGATGATGCCGCCGCAGGTCAGGCCGACCGCGAAGGCGTCCTCGTCGCTGTAGCCGAAGCGCTCCAGGACGGTCTCGCCGTCCTGGAGCGCCTGCCTGCACAGGTCGTAGACCGCGCCCTCCACACATCCGCCCGAGACCGACCCGATCGCGGTGCCCTCGCTGTCCACGGCGAGGGCGGCGCCCGGCTGCCGGGGCGCGCTGCCGCCGACCGCCACCACGGTGGCGACGGCGAAGTCGCGTCCCTGCTCGACCCACCGGGTGAGTTCCTCGGCGATGTCCAGCATGTCGGCCTCCTTCGAGAAGCGTGAGGTGGGGAGGGCCCGCGTCAGTGGGCGGTACCCGTGGCGAAGTAGAAGACGAACACCGCCGAGAGCACCCACATCAGGATGCTGGGCTCGCGCCACTTGCCCTGGGCGGCCTTGATCGCGCAGTACGCGATGACACCGGCGCCGACACCCGTGGTGATGGTGTACGTGAACGGCATCAGCACGACCGTGAGGAAGACCGGAACGGCGACGGACCAGTCGCTCCAGTCCACGTGCCGGGCGTTCTGCAGCATCATCGCGCCGATGACGACCAGGGCGGCGGAGGCCACCTGGCCCGGCACCAGCTGGGTGAGCGGCGTGAAGAACAGACACGCGGCGAAGAAGAGACCGGTGACCGAGGCCGACAGGCCCGTTCGGGCGCCCTCACCGACTCCGGTGGCGGACTCGATGAAGACGGTCTGGCCGGAGGCGCCGGAGACACCGCCGATCGCGCCGCCCGCGCCGTCGATGAACAGCGCCTTGCTCAGGCCCGGCATACGACCCTGGGCGTCGGCCAGCTTGGCCTCCTGGCCGACGGCGATGATGGTCGCCATGGCGTCGAAGAAGCCGGCCAGCACCAGGGTGAAGACGATCATCGAGACGGTGGTGTAGCCGATCTTCTCCCAGCCGCCGAACTCGACCATGCCGATGAGCGAGAAGTCCGGCATCGAGACGACGCTGCCGTGCAGGACGGGCGCCTTGCCGCCCCACGACGCCTCGTCGATGAGGCCGGTGGCGGTGCCGACGACGGAGACGATGGTGCCGGCGACGATGCCGAGGAGGATGGCTCCGGGCACCTTGCGGGCCTGGAGCATGAAGATCAGCAGGAGCGTGAAGGAGAAGAGCAGGACCGGCCAGCCGGTCAGGGATCCTCCGACACCGAGGGTGACCGGGCCGCCGCCCTCGCCCTTGCCGACGAAGCCGGCGTTCACGAAACCGATCATCGCGATGAAGAGGCCGATGCCCATCGTGATGCCGTGCTTCAGCGCCAGCGGGATGGCGTTCATGATGACTTCACGGACGCCGGTGACCACCAGGAGGCAGATCACGGCGCCGTAGATGACACACATGCCCATGGCCTGCGGCCAGGTCATGTCCGGGGCGACCTGCGTGGAGATGACGCCCGCGACACTCAGGCCCGCCGCGAGGGCGAGCGGGACCTTGCCGATGAAACCCATCGCCAGAGTGGTGACCGCTGCCGCGAGGGCGGTCGCGGTGATCAGCGCGGGCTGGCTCAGCTTGTCGCCGAGCGAGTCCTCACCGCCGAGCAGCAGCGGGTTGAGCAGGAGGATGTAGGCCATCGCCATGAAGGTGGTGATGCCGCCGCGCACCTCACGCGCGACCGTGGATCCTCTGTGGGTTATGTGAAAGTACCGGTCGAGCCAAGACCGTCCGGCGGGGACGCGGGAACCGGGTCCCGCGTCTTCGGCGACGGTCTTCGGCTCCACTGACGACTGGGTCATGGTGCCTACTCCCAAGGTTCAAAGGGGCACCCGCTGCCCGGGGGCAAAAGCTGCGGGATTTGGGATGGTGCGTGGGCTGCACGACCCGGGGGACGGCCCGAGACGAACGGGGTGGTACGTGGGGGTACTTCGTGGGGGGGATGGGGTGGTGGGGATGGGGTGGTGGGGGCTGGTGGGGCGGATACCGCGAGCGGTGCGGTTACTCCGGGCGGTGCGGCTGTGGAAGTGTGACGTTCCCGGGAGGCGCGCACCGCCCGGAGGGCTTCACTGGGTGCCGGTGAGGTGCTCGGGGCGTACCGGCGTCTTGTTCAGTTCCAGACCCGTCGCGTTCCGGATCGCCGCGAGGACGGCCGGGGTCGACGACAGGGTGGGGGCCTCTCCTATGCCGCGCAGCCCGTAGGGGGCGTGGTCATCGGCGAGTTCGAGCACGTCGACCGGGATGGTCGGCGTGTCGAGGATGGTGGGGATCAGGTAGTCGGTGAAGGAGGGGTTGCGCACCTTCGCCGTCTTGGGGTCGACGATGATCTCCTCCATGACCGCCACGCCGAGGCCCTGGGTGGTGCCACCCTGGATCTGGCCGATGACGGACAGCGGGTTGAGCGCCTTGCCGACGTCCTGGGCGCAGGCCAGCTCGATGACCTTGACCAGGCCGAGCTCGGTGTCCACCTCGACGACCGCGCGGTGCGCGGCGAAGGAGTACTGGACGTGGCCGTTGCCCTGTCCGGTACGCAGGTCGAACGCCTCGGTCGGGCGGTGGCGCCACTCGGCCTCGATCTCGACGACCTCGTCCTCCAGGACGTCGACCAGGTCGGCGAGGACCTCGCCGCCGTCGGTGACGACCTTGCCGCCTTCGAGCAGCAGCTCGGCGGTGGCCCAGGCGGGGTGGTACGTGCCCAGCTTGCGGCGGCCGATCTCCAGGACCTTCTCGCGGACGAGCTCGCAGGAGTTCTTCACCGCGCCGCCGGTGACGTACGTCTGGCGGGAGGCCGAGGTGGAACCGGCGGAGCCGACCTGGGTGTCGGCCGGGTTGATGGTCACCTGGGTGACGCCCAGCTCCGTACGGGCGATCTGGGCGTGGACGGTGATGCCGCCCTGACCGACCTCCGCCATCGCGGTGTGGACGGTGGCGACCGCCTCGCCGTTGATGACCTCCATGCGCACCTTGGCGGTGGAGTAGTCGTCGAAGCCCTCGGAGAAGCCGACGTTCTTGATGCCGACCGCGTAGCCGACGCCGCGGACGACGCCCTCGCCGTGGGTGGTGTTGGACAGGCCGCCGGGCAGCGCGCGGACGTCGGCGCCCTCGGTGGTCTCCCACTGGCGCTCCGGCGGCAGCGGGCGGGCCTTGACGCGGCGCAGCAGCTCGGCGACCGGGGCGGGCGAGTCGACCGGCTGGCCGGTCGGCATGAGCGTGCCCTGCTCCATGGCGTTGAGCCGGCGGAACTCCACCGGGTCCATGTCCAGCTTCGCCGCCAGCTTGTCCATCTGGGCCTCGTACGCGAAGCAGGCCTGGACCGCGCCGAAACCGCGCATGGCGCCGCAGGGCGGGTTGTTGGTGTAGAGGGCGATGGCCTCGATGTCCACGTTGTCGATCACGTACGGGCCGGCGGCCAGCGAGGAGGCGTTGCCGACGACCGCCGGGGATGCGGAGGCGTACGCGCCGCCGTCCAGCACGATCCGGCACTTCATGTGCGTGATCCTGCCGTCCTTGGTGGCGCCGTGCTCGTACCACAGCTTCGCCGGGTGGCGGTGGACGTGGCCGAAGAAGGACTCGAACCGGTTGTAGACGATTTTGACGGGCTTGCCGGTGCGCAGGGCGAGCAGGCAGGCGTGGATCTGCATCGACAGGTCCTCGCGGCCGCCGAAGGCGCCGCCGACGCCGGAGAGCGTCATGCGGACCTTCTCCTCGGGCAGGCCGAGGACGGGCGCGATCTGGCGGAGGTCCGAGTGGAGCCACTGGGTGGCGACGTACAGGTCGACGCCGCCGTCCTCGGCGGGCACGGCCAGGCCGGACTCGGGGCCGAGGAAGGCCTGGTCCTGCATGCCGAAGGTGTACTCGCCGGAGACGATGACGTCGGCGCGCCCGGCGGCCTCGTCGGCGTTGCCGCGGATGATCGGCTGGCGGTGGACGATGTTCGGGTGCGGGACGTGACCGGCGTGGTGGTCGTCGCGGCCGGGGTGCAGCAGCGGCGCGCCGGGGGCGGTCGCGGAGGCCTCGTCGGTGACGACGGGAAGCTCGCGGTACTCGACCTTGATCTTGGCGGCGGCGCGGCGGGCGGTCTCCGGGTGGTCGGCTGCGACCAGGGCGACGGGCTCACCGTGGTGGCGTACCCGGCCGTTGGCGAGGACCGGGGTGTCCTGGATCTCCAGGCCGTAGTTCTTCACCTCGGTCGGCAGGTCCTCGTAGGTGAGGACGGCGTACACGCCGGCCTGGGCGAGGGCCTCGGAGGTGTCGATGGAGACGATCTCGGCGTGCGCGACCGGGGAGCGCAGGATCTGGCCCCACAGCATGTCCTCGTGCCACATGTCCGAGGAGTAGGCGAACTCGCCGGTGACCTTGAGGGTGCCGTCGGGGCGGAGCGTCGACTCGCCGATGCCGCCCTTGGTCTTGGAGCCCTGGGTGACCTTGGTGGGCGTGCCCGCCGGAGCGGACGCGACGCGGGTGTTCTGCGACATGGTCAGACCGCCTCTCCCTGACGGGCGGCCGCGAGGCGGACCGCGTCGAGGATCTTCTCGTAGCCGGTGCAGCGGCAGAGGTTGCCGGAGAGCGCCTCGCGGATGTCCTCGTCGGACGGGGTCGGGTTGCGCTCCAGCATCTCGTCGGCGGCGACCAGCAGGCCGGGGGTGCAGAAACCGCACTGCACGGCGCCCGCGTCGATGAACGCCTGCTGGATCGGCGAGAGTGCCGCACGCGGGGAGGTGCCGCCCTCGCCGGTCCGGGAGTCGCCGGCCCCGTCGGAGGGGCGAGCGGACCACTGCTGGGCGGCCTGGAGGGGCGTGCCCTGCTTGCCGTCGGGGGCGGCGGAGCCGCACGCGCCGGTGCCGCACGCGCCGCTGTGCTCGGCACGCTGCTTGGCGTAGTCGGCCAGGCCCTCGACGGTGACGACCTCGCGGCCCTCGACCTGGCCGGCGGCGACGAGGCAGGAGCAGACCGGGACGCCGTCCAGGCGGACCGTACAGGAGCCGCACTCGCCCTGCTCGCAGGCGTTCTTGGAGCCGGGCAGGCCCAGGCGCTCACGCAGGACGTACAGGAGGGACTCGCCCTCCCAGACGTCGTCTGCCTCCTGCGGACGTCCGTTGACCGTGAAATTGACGCGCATGGTTATGCAGCTCCTTCAAGGGTGCGGCCGGTGCCGCGGTACTGCTCCCAGGTCCAGCCGAGCGTGCGGCGGGCCATGATGCCGACGGCGTGACGGCGGTACTTGGCGGTGCCCCGTACGTCGTCGATCGGGTTGCAGGCGGCGGAGGCGAGCTCCGCGAACTGCTTGGCGATCGAGGGAGTGATGATCTTTCCGCTGTCCCAGAAACCGCCCTCTTCGAGCGCGGCGTTCAGGAATTCCTCGGCCGCCTTCGCCCGCACGGGGGTGGGGGCGGCGGACCCGATGCCGGTGCGGACGGTCCGGGTCTCCGGGTGGAGCGCCAGGCCGAACGCGCAGACCGCGATGACCATGGCGTTACGGGTACCCACCTTCGAGTACTGCTGCGGGCCGTCCGCCTTCTTGATGTGGACGGTCCTGATGAGCTCGTCGGGGGCGAGCGCGTTGCGCTTCACGCCTGTGTAGAACTCGTCGATCGGGATGCGGCGGGAGCCGCGTACCGACTCCACCTCCACCTCGGCGCCGGCGGCCAGCAGGGCCGGGTGGGCGTCACCGGCCGGGGACGCGGTGCCCAGGTTGCCGCCGACGCCACCGCGGTTGCGGATCTGCGGCGAGGCGACCGTGTGGGACGCCAGGGCCAGGCCCGGGAGCTCTTCGCGCAGGTTCTCCATGATCCGCGTGTACGGGACGGAGGCGCCGAGGCGGACGTTCTCCTCGCCGACCTCGAACTCGTTCAGCAGCTCGATGCGGTTGAGGTCGAGCAGGTACTCGGGACGCCGGTGGTCGAAGTTGATCTCGACCATGACATCGGTGCCACCCGCGATGGGCACGGCCGTGGGGTGCTCCGCCTTGGCGGCGAGCGCCTCCTCCCAGCTTGCGGGGCGAAGGAAGTCCATGAGTGGCTCTCTTCTACGTGATCCGGTGTTACGTGATCCGAGTGATCGACGTGGTCCGTGATCTGCGTGATCGTTCGTTCGCTGGGGCACGGGGGACGGCCGGGCCCACGTCTTCGTCTTCATGTTCACGTGCTGTTGACGCGTCGTGGGCCAAGTACACCCAGCGGTGCTCCACCCGGTGCAGTCACCGAAACCATGAAGGAGTTGGCTGGTCGCCCCCCTCGTCTTGTAGATTCGAACGAAAGGAGAGCATCGGTAACCTCTCCGTTTCCCCCCGGAAACGGTGGCCACGGGTCACCGGCCACAACCAGACACCCACGAAAGAGATCGGCGGCGACGAGATGCGGCTGCGCGCACTGCTGGAAACCGACGCGCTGGGGCTGCGGCTGCTCGGCGGCGAGGACGAACTCGACCGCACGGTCCGCGGCGTGATGACGACGGACCTCCGCGACCCCAGCCGCTACCTGTCCGGCGGAGAACTGGTGCTCACCGGGCTGGCCTGGCGGCGTGACGCCGCCGACTCCGAGCCGTTCGTCCGGATCCTGTCGGCGGCCGGCGTCGCGGGGCTGGCGGCCGGCGAGGCCGAGCTCGGGGCCATCCCGGACGATCTGGTCCAGGCCTGTTTGCGCCACCGCCTCCCCCTGTTCGCAGTAAACGAATCCGTTGCTTTCGCAACCATTACGGAGCATGTTGTTCGACAGGTGTCGGGCGAGCGGGCCGGAGACCTCGCGGCTGTCGTCGATCGCCACAGAAGGCTGATGACCTCCGGCCCCGCCGGCGGCGGACCCGAGGTCGTCCTGGACCTCCTCGGCTCCGACCTGGACCTTCGCGCCTGGGTGCTCTCGCCGACCGGGCGGCAGATCGCGGGCGCCGGCGCCCCGCTGCCCGCCGAGGTGAGCGCCACGCTCGCGGGTGAGCACCTGGCCGCGACCCGCACCGGGCGGCGCGGGCCGCACCGCGCGGTGACCGGCGGCGCGACGTACTCGCTCTTCCCGATCCGGAACACCGGGCGCGGCGCCACGCCCGCGTCGCGGGACGTCCGCGAGACCGTGCTCTCCGACTGGCTGCTGGCCGTCGAGGCGGACGCGAGCGACTGGCCGGCCGCCCGCCTGGACCTCCTCCAGGGCGTCACCCAGCTGATCGCCGTCGAGCGCGACCGGCGGGACGCGGCGCGGACGGTACGGCGACGGCTCGCCCAGGAGGTCCTGGAGCTCGTCCAGACGGGCGCCGCCCCGGCGGAGATCGCCGCGCGCCTGCGGGTGGCCGCGCCCGTGCTGCTGCCGGGCCTCGGGACGGCGCCGCACTGGCAGGTCGTGGTGGCCCGGGTCGAGTGGGGCGAGGAAGGCGCGGCCGGGGGCGGCAAGGGCGCGCCGGGCGCGGACCCCGGGCAGGTCGCCCAGTCGCTGCTGGAGGAGATCCTGGTCGACCCCGCGACGGTCGGCCCCGACTCGGCCGACCGGATCGCGGTGGCGCACACCGGTGACGAGGCGATCGCGCTGGTGCCGCTGCCCGTGGTGCCCGACGGCACCGCCCCGGAGGACGGCGCCGACGAGGAGGCGGGCCCGGCGGGCACCGGCGGGCCCGGTCTGCACGCGGACGCCCTGCTGGCAAGCGTGCGGGCACCGCTGTCGGCCGGGCTCGCGGACGACGGGCGTCTCACGCTGGGCGTGAGCGCCGCCGTGCACTCCGCCGAGGGGCTGCGCGGTGCGCTGGAGGAGGCGCGGCACGCGCGGCGGGTGGCGGCGGCGCGGCCCGGGCGGGTCTGCGCGGCGGGGCACCACGAGCTGGCGTCCCACGTGCTGCTGCTGCCGTTCGTGCCGGACGACGTGCGGCGGGCGTTCACGGCGCGGCTGCTGGACCCGCTGCGGGACTACGACCGGCGCCACCGCGCGGAGCTCATCCCGACGCTGGAGGCGTTCCTGGACTCCGACGGGTCCTGGACGCGGTGTGCGACCCGGCTGCACCTGCACGTGAACACGCTGCGGTACCGCGTGGGGCGCATCGAGCAGCTGACGGGGCGTGACCTGTCGCGCCTGGAGGACAAGCTGGACTTCTTCCTCGCCCTGCGCATGTCCTGACGGCCCCCCATCCCCGCCTCACCTCACCGCACGCCCTCTCCCCTCTCCACTTCTCCCCGTCCCTTCGACCGGGAGCACTTCGAACCCGGAAGGCTGGAAGCCCCACCTGATGTCCGGACACGAGGACACGCGCGACGCCCTGCGCGGTGACTGCGCGAACTGCTTCGGCCTGTGCTGCGTCGCCCTGCCCTTCTCCGCGTCGGCGGACTTCGCCGTCGACAAGCCCGCCGGCACCCCCTGTACGAATCTGCGCGAGGACTCCCGCTGCGGCATCCACACCCGCCTGCGGGACCGGGGGTTCTCCGGGTGCACGGTGTACGACTGCTTCGGCGCCGGCCAGAAGGTCTCCCAGGTCACCTTCGGCGGCCGGGACTGGCGGCGGGATCCCGGCACGGCCCGGCGGATGTTCGCGGCCTTCCCCGTCGTCCGCCACCTCCACGAGCTGCTCTGGTACCTCACCGAGGCGCTGACGCTCCCGTCCGCCCGCGACCTGCGCGGCGAGACACGCCGCCTCCTCGACGAGACCGAACGCCTCACCCTCCTCTCCCCCGACGAGCTCGCCGTCCTCGACGTCCCGGCCCACCGCCGGACCGTCGGTGACCTGCTGCTGCGCACCAGCGCGCTCGCCCGCGCCGAGGTCCCCGGCGCGAACGGCCGGAAGAAGGACCGCCGCGGCGCCGACCTCATGGGCGCGCGCCTCAAGGGCGCCGACCTGCGGGGCGCCACCCTGCGCGGGGCGTACCTCATCGCGGCCGACCTCACCGGCGCCGACCTGCGCCGGGCCGACCTCCTCGGCGCGGACCTCCGCGACGCGCGGCTCGCGGGCGCGGACCTCACCGGCGCTCTGTTCCTCACCCAGCCGCAGATCGACGCGGCGCGCGGCGACGCCCGCACGGTGCTGCCCGGGACGCTCACCCGCCCGGCCCACTGGGAGTGTTAGCCGGCCGGGACGGCGGAGGCGCCGCCCGGCGCGGGGCTCACGGGGACCGTCCCGCGTCCATGGGGCGTCAGCGGGTCAGCACGCGGGTGAACGCGCCCTCTCGGCCGGCCAGTTCGTCCCAGGTGCCCTCCTCCACGATCCGGCCGCCCTCCAGGACGGCGATCCGGTCGGCCCGGCGGACCGTCGCCGGGCGGTGGGCGATGACCACCGTCGTACGCCCCCGGGACGCCGCCGACAGCGCGGCCGAGACCTCCGCGTCGCCCTCGGTGTCCAGGTGGGCCGTCGTCTCGTCGAGGACCAGGACCCGGGGGCGGGAGAGCAGCGCGCGGGCCAGCGCGACGCGGGAACGCTGGCCGCCGGAGAGGGTCGCGCCCCGCTCACCGACCCGGGTGGCGTAGCCGTCGGGCAGGGCGTCGGCGATCCGGTCGACGCCGCAGAGCCGGGCGGCGGCGTACAGCTCCTCGTCGCCGGCGCCGGGGCGGGCGAGGCGCAGGTTGTCCGCCAGGGTGCCGTGGAAGAGCGGCGCGTCCTGGCCGACGACCGCGATCGTACGGCGCAGCTCGTCCTCCGCCAGCTCGCGTACGTCGACGGGGTCGCCGTACGAACCCACCAGTTCCACCGTGCCGTCCGTCGGGTCCCAGAAGCGGGCCAGGAGATGCGCGCAGGTGGACTTGCCCGCGCCCGACGCCCCGACGAGCGCGACGGTCTCCCCCGCGCGCACGGTGAGGTCGACGCCGTCGAGGACCGGCGCGGCGCCGTAGTCGAAACGCACCCCCCGCAACCGTATCCCCAGCGGGCCGGCCGGCGCCGGGCGCGGGGTCGCGGGCGCGGGCGCCCCGGCGCGGGCCCGGACGGCGGCGCCGACCCGGGCCGCCGCGGCGCGCAGGCCGCCCGCCTGGCCGAGCGCCGCGGCCGAGTCGGCGACCGGCGCGAGGACCCCGAGCGCGAGAGCCATCGCGGCCGGCGCCCACGCCCCGGTGGGCGCCGCGGCGACCAGGGCGACGACCCCGACGACCGCGGCGACCACGAGCAGGTCGCGGACCGCGGACGCGCCCGCCTCCCAGGTGTGCTCGGCGCGCTGCGCGGCGCCCAGCCGCTCGCCGTGCTCCCGCAGCCGCGCCCTGCGCCGGTCCAGGGCGTCGAACGCGAGGAGTTCGCGCAGGCCGTCGACCGTCTCCACGGCCTCGGCGGACAGGTCGGCGGCGGCCCGGCGGGTGCGGGCACCGCGTGCCGCCCGGCCCCGGCCGTCCAGCAGCGGGGCGAGCATCAGCAGCCCCGCGGCGGGGAGGACGGCGGCCAGGAGCGACGGGTCGACGACCGCGAGGGCCACCGTGCCGCCCGCGAAGACGGTGACCGAGGCGGCGAGTTGCGCGAGGGCGTGCGCGTAGAAGAACTCCAGCGCCTCCACGTCGCCCAGCGCCGCCGCCGCGAGGTCACCGCTGCGGCGGCCGGCGATCCGCGCGGGCGCGCTGCGGGCGAGCCCGTCGAAGACCCGTACCCGCAGCTCGGCCAGGACCCGGTACGCCAGGTCGTGCGACAGGTCCATCTCCCGCCAGGTGGCGACCGAGCGGAGCAGGACGAGCCCGATCAGGGCGGCGACCGTGCCGGCGCCGGGGGCGGCGCGGTCCACGACCGCGGTGCCGACCGTGTGCGCGGCGAGCGTCACCAGCGCGACGAGCGCCGCCTGGTCGACGAGGGCGGCGGCGAACGTCCGTACCGTCATCGCCTTGTGCGCCGCGAGGACCGGCAGCAGGGCGCGCAGGGCGCCGCGTTCCCGGCCGGTGACGGTGGCGCCGGCGGTGGTGCTGGTCGTAGCGGTGGTCACGCTGCCTCCTCGTGGGTGCGGCCGGCGGCGACCAGCCGCGCGTACAGGCCGCGCTGGGCCAGCAGGCTGGTGTGGGTGCCGGTCGCGTCGACCCGGCCGCCGTCCAGCACGACGATCCGGTCCGCGTCCCGCACGGACGCGAGCCGGTGGGCGACCACCAGACAGGTACGGCCGCGCGCGGCGCGCAGCAGGGCGCGGCCGATGCGGGCCTCGCGGCGCTCGTCGACGGCGCTCGTCGCCTCGTCCAGGACGAGGACGGGCGCGTCGGCGAGCAGCGCCCGGGCCAGCGCGAGGCGTTGGCGCTGGCCGCCGGAGAGCGTCGCGCCCCGCTCGCCGACCTGCGTGGCGTAGCCGTCGGGCAGGCCCATGAGCTCGTCGTGGACGCCGGCCGCCCGCGCGGCGGCGTACAGCTCCTCGTCGGAGGCGTCGGGGCGCGCGAGGCGGAGGTTGTCGGCGACGGAGGCGTGGAAGAGGTACGTGTCCTGCGACACGACCGCGATGCCGCGCCGCAGCGCGTCGAGGGCGTACGCGGTGTGGTCGGTTCCGTCGAGGGTCACCCGGCCGCCGTCCGGGTCCCACTGGCGCAGGAGGAGCGCCAGCAGGGTGGACTTGCCGGCGCCCGAGGGCCCGACGACGGCGGTCGTGCGGCCCGCTTCGGCGGTGAAGGACACGCCGCGCAGGGCGGGGTGGGCGGCGTCGGGGTAGGTGAAGCGCACGTTCTCGAAGCGGATGCGGGGCGGGTGGGCGGGCGGCTGGGCGGTGCCGGTGTCCGGGACGGCGGGGGGCGCGGTGCGCAGCGCGGTGATGCCGTCGGCCGCCGAGACGCCGAGGTAGCCCGCGTGCCATTCGCGGGACAGGTCGCGGATGGGGCGGAAGCACTCCGACGCCAGCATCAGGACCAGGTAGGTGCCGGTGGCGGCGGTCCGGCCGGACGCGGCCGACGCGCACGCGACCAGCGCGGCGGCGACGGTGCCGCCCTGGACGGCGAGATCGGTGATGCCCGTGTCGACGAGCGAGACCCGCAGCTTGGCGACGGTCGCCCGGTGCAGGGCCGCGGAGCGCGCCTCCAGCCGGGTCCGGACGCGGGACACCGCTCCGGTGGCCCGGAGCGTCGGCATGCCCTGGAGCGCTTCCAGGTAGTCGGCCGCGAGCGCCTCGTACGACTCCCAGTGCTCCTGGCCGCGCCGGGCGAGCAGCCTGTCCCACCAGCGGGGTGCGAGGAGCGCGAGGAGGAGCGCGGGGGCGAGCGCGAGAAGGGCGCGGGACTCGGCGAAGGCGATGACGGCGAGGAGGACGGGCGGCAGCGCGCAGGTGATCAGGGCTTGGGGGAGGTAGCGGGAGACGTACGCGTCGACGCCCTCGACACCGTCGACGAGTGTGGCGCGTACGGCTCCGGCGCGGGCGTCGCTGCCGCGCAGGGGGCCCACGGTGCCGAGGCGGGCGAGGAGCGCGTCGCGCAGACCGGTGCGGACGCGGGCGCCGGCGTGGGCCGCGAGCGTGCGCTGACGGTGAGTCAGTGCGGCGCGGACGGCGACGGCGGCGAGGACGGCGCCCAGCAGGGCCGGCAGTCCCGCCGTGTCACCGCGCGCGATGCGGGCGAGGGCGAGTGCGAGCAGCACCGCCTGGGCGAGGTGGGTGACGGCCACGGCCGCGAGCAGAGCGGTGGCCCCGAGCAGCGGGCGGCGCGCGATCCGGGCGGCGCGCAGCAGCTCCGGGTGGAGCATCATGACCGGTCGGTCCCTTCTGTGCGGAGGCCCAGGGCGAGGGCGTGGACGATGTGGGCGGGGCCGTGCGGCCCGTCCTGCCAGGAGCCGACGGGGCGTGAGGCGAGGCCCAGGGCGGTGGCCACGGCTTGGGCGAGGCCGACGCCGTACCCGGCGAGCAGGTGGTCGCGGCGGATCCGGTCGGGTGGCGCGTCGTCGGGGCAGCCGTGGGCCAGCAGGAGGGCGCCGGCCTCGGTCGGCCAGGCCTGCCGCGCGGCCCGGCCGGCGAGTCCGGCGGGGGTGGTGCGGGGCCCCTCCGGACGCGGCCCCTGCCGACACGGCTCCTGCGGACACGGCTCCCGGGGGCCGGTGGATCCGGCGGGGGCGGCCCCGCGCGGTCCCGCTGCGGGCGGTGCCCCTTCCGACGGGTGGGGTGCCACCGCCAGGGACCAGGCGGGGGCGCCCGTTGTCCGCGCGGTGGTGAGGAGCGTCTGGAGGACCGTGTCTTCCGGTACGCCCCGGAAGGGCGGGGTCGCGCTGCGGCGGGCGAGGAGGACGGCGGCCGGGACCGCGGGGGCGCGCGTCGGCTGCCAGGCCCCGGCAGCCCCCGGCACGGGGTCGGCGGCCCGGGTGGGGCCGGTCGGGCCGGTCAGGGCGGCCAGGAGGTGCCAGGTCTCCTCAAGGGCGGGAGGTGGCGGGTGCGGTGTCGGAGGCGGGGGCGGGGTGGGTGCGTACGCGGCCCAGGCGGCGAGGGCATCGGCCGGCCCGGGCGTCAGGCGGACGGCCGCCAGGGCGTGTTCCGGTTCGGCGCCGTGCCAGTCGTGCCGGTCGGCCGGGAGGCCGGCCGCCGCGGCGAGCAGCGCGCCGTCCGCGTCCGGGCACCACTCGGGCGCGCCCGCGAGGGCGAGGGCGGCGGCCGCGTGGCCGGTGTCGAGGAGCAGCAGCGGCCAGCCCCGGTGGCCGTAGTGCGAGACGGTGCGCCGCGCGGTGACGGTCAGGACGGTGATCGCCCCGCGCGGCGCGTCCGCGGGTGCGGCCCCTCGCCGGCGCAGCCGGTGGCGTACGGGGTCGTACGCGTACCGGCCGGGCGGGAGGGCGGAACCCGGGCCCAGGAGGACATGGGCGTTGACGGGGTGCAGGGCGCCCGCTGAAGCCGCGGGGCGCAGCCGGCCGCCGGCCAGTGACAGGCGCAGGAGGCGGTCGAGGCAGGGCGGTACGGGGAGCGGCTCGCCCGGCCAGGGGGTGACCTGGCGGCCGGCCGGGAAGTCGGGGCCCGGGGGCTCCGCGGAGCGGGCGCGCGCCAGCGCGGTGCGCAGGGACGGTGTCAGGGGCGGTGTCAGGGAGGGTGTCATGGCGCGGTTCACATGTGGGGCGGCGGGGCGAGGGTGAAGTCCGCCGGTCCGCCGGGTGCCTTGGTGCGCCAGTGCCGGCTGAGGGCGGCTTCGGCGAACCGGGGGCAGCCGAGGTAGGCGAAGGCGGCGGGCTGGTTGGGGACGAGGCCGGAGACGAGGACGCGGGCGACGCGCAGGGGTGTCTCGGCGATGTCCTCGGTGGTCAGGTCCAGGGTGATGACCCGGTGGCCGCCTTCGGCGAGGCCCGTGTCGAGTGAGGCTCGGGTGGCGGGGGTGATGTCGGTGACCGCGACGGTGCCGAGGGCCGGGTCGGTGAAGCGCCGGGCGTAGGCGGCCATGCGGGGGTCCAGCCACACCTGGACGTGGGCCCCCAGGTCGCGTACGGCTCGGAAGTCCTCGCCGCAGTCGTCGAGGTAGCGGCGGTCGGGACGGTGGTCGAGGTAGAGGCCGCGCGCCAGCATGCCCGCCTCGATGGCCCGGAAGACCCAGCCGTCGGCCTCGGTGGCGCCCTGGGTGAAGACCCAGGTGTGGACCGCTTCCAGGACCGCCTTGCGGGCCGCCTCCGCCGGGTCGAAGCGGCAGGCGAACCCGGCGGCGTGGATGCCGCGTGCCGGGTCGTGGACGAGCGCGGCCATGCAGGGGGCGAGCGCGGAGGGCATCTCGACGATCCACACGTCCAGGGCGGAGTCGGTGAGGTCGTCCAGGAGGCCGGGAACGCTCGCCGGGTCGATGCCGCGCGTGGGGCCGTCGAGGTGCCACCACAGTTCGAGGGCGTCGCGCTCGACCACCTCCAGCAGCGCCCGCTCGACGGCGTCGTCGAAGCCCTGGCCGGTGGCGATGCCCGCGTAGTTGAGGTGGTGGGTGCGCGGCAGTGAACGGTGGGCCCCCTGACGCCAGTTGAGGTGGGTGAGGGCGACGGGGGCCCAGCACTCCTCGCCGTCCTCGGTCGCGCGCGCCCACAGTGCGGGGGTGTCGGGGGTGAGCGGCCGGTAGGGGAAACCCGCCCGCTCGTACTGCCAGGGGGCGTAGGCGGGCAGGTCGCCGGGGCCGTACAAGCGCAGCCCCTCGGCGGCGAGTTCGGCGGCGGTGGCGCGGCGCGGCTCGTCGGGGTGGCCGGGCGGGGGCAGCCGGTTGCCGCAGTAGCGCTCGACGGCCTCGGCGATGGCCGCGATCCGGGCGCCTTCGGGGTCGCCGAAGGTGGTGCCGAGGGAGACCCGGTCGGCGGGCCAGGCGCCGAAGCGGCGGGCGTCGGAGACGTCGGCGGTCATGGCGGTGTAGCGGGAGGGGGCTCCGGTGGGGTGCGGTACGGGTTCGACGCCCCGTATCAGCCCGCAGACCGGGTCCACCAGCGCTTCGAGGTTCACGTCTGTATCTCCTGTACGGGGTCGATGTGCGGGACACCCCGGACGACGGGGAGGCAGAGGGCGCTGCCCCGCATGCGTACGGTGCGGTGCGAGGGCTCCAGGCGCGTGGCGGTCACCGGGTCCTCGCCGGTGTGCGGGTTGCGGGCGTGCGCGGGGAAGTGGTGGCCGGCCACTTCCAGACGGACGCGCGTGCCGGCGGGCAGGCGCCGGGCGAGGTGTCCCAGGGGGACGGTGAACGGGCCGGGGCGGGTGCGGCGCACGATGCCGGTGGTGAGCGGGTCGGCCCGGCCGGCCGGGTCGAGGGCGACGAGCCGCACGGCCCAGTCGGCGGACGGGGCGTCGGCGGTGGCGTCGAGGCGGGCTTCGGCGGGGCCGAGCAGGTCGAGGGGGCGCGCGAGGGGTGGCGTCACCAGGAGGCAGCGGTCCGGGACGCCGCGCTCGGAGACGTTCAGGTCGTCGGAGCGCACGGGGTGGTCGGGGTGGGCGACGAACGCCGCTCCCCGGACCAGGCGCGGACCGGTGCCGGTGCCGAACGTGTGCCGGGTGGGCAGCGTGGTGTGGCCGGCGGGGCACCAGTGGTCGCTGCCGCCGAGCGCCACGGCCCCGGTGCGGCCCGCGAGGGTGCCGGCGAGGGCGGCGCGGGCCCAGCCGGTGTAAAGGGCGCCGAGGTCGACGCGGTGGGCGGGACGGGCTTCGGGGGCGGGTTCGGCGGTGAGGCGGTGGCCCCAGGGACCGAGCAGCAGGCGCGCGGGGCCGGGCCAGTGGCGCCAGAGCTCGACGGTGTCGCCGGCGAACGGATCGCGGGTGCCGCCGACGGCGAGCAGCGGGATCTCCGCGGCCGGCAGGTCGCGGCGCCGGGCGCGCCAGAGGGCGCGCCAGGAGGGGTGGTCCAGGATCCCGGTGACGGGGAGGTGGTCGAGGGGCGCGGGGTCCCCGGACGCGCCGTGGGTGGACCACCAGCCCGCGCGCGCCTGGAGCCGTTCGGGGCCGGTCCTCTCGCGGGCCGTCTCGGCGAGGCCGAGCGCGGGTACGGCCGCGATCACCGCGTCGGCAAGGTCCGCGACGGCCAGGGCGCAGTACGCGGCGTACGAGGCGCCCGCGGTGACGACCTGTCCGTTGCTCCACGGCTGGGCGCGCAGCCAGTGCAGGGTCGTCTCCCCGTCCTTCTTCTCGTGGTCGCCGTAGGGCTGCCAGTCGCCCGGGGAGCCGTGCCGGCCGCGGACGTCCTGCGCGAGCGCGGCGAACCCCCGGGCGGCCCAGCCGCGCAGTTCGGCGCGGTGGTGGCGGCGGTCGTACGGCGTGCGGATGACGACCGCGGGGTGGGTGGCGGGGGTGGGCGGGAGGCAGACGTCGGTCGCGAGGCCGTCGATGCGGACGGTCGTGGTCATCGCGGCGCGTCCAGCGGGGCGACGTCCGGCACGGGCAGGACGGGGTGTTCGGTGACGGTGAGGTCGCGCAGGTCGATCCGGCGCAGCCGGCGCCGTACGGACAGGGGCGCGCCGTTCGCCCAGGCGATGAGGTCGCCGGTGAGCAGGGCGGCGGTGAGGGCGGCGGACGCCTCGGTGTGGGCGGGCGTGCGGTCGGGGGTGCGGTGGCCGGCCCAGTAGGCGGCGAGTTCGCGGTGCGCGGGGGTGGCGGCGAGCCTGCGGAGCCGTACGTGCGCGGAGGTGACGTCGCCGGGCGCGCAGGCGAGGGGCTCCAGCCAGGCGTGGGCCCCTTCGCGGTGGCAGCGCAACCAGGCGATGCCCCGGGCGGGGAGCCGGTCGGCCTCCTGCCAGAGGGCCGCGTCGCCCGGCCGGTCGAGGCACCACACGACGGCGGTACGGCCCGGGGCACCGATGCCGGCGCCGAGGGCCGGGGCGCCGGAGACCGGCGTGCGGCCGGGGACCGGGGCGCCGGCGCGGGAGACCGGAGTGCCGGCGCCGGGGACCGGAGTTCCTGTCCCCGGCACCGGAGTTCTTGTCCCGGAGGCCAGATCGTGGCCGGAGACGGGGGTGTCGGCGCCGCAGGCCGGGGCACCCGTACCGGAGACCGGGGCGCCGGGGGCCGGGGTGTCGATCTCCGCGAGGTCGGTGCGGACGGTGGCCCCCGCGTCCCGGACGCACCGCGTGAGCGGCCCTGTCAGCTCGGGGTCCCCGAGCACGACCACGGTGCGTCCGTGGAGCGGGGGCGGCGTGTCGTCGGCGCGGCGCGCGTAGCCCGCGTCCTCGAACGCCGTCACGAGGGGCCCGAGTCCGGGGACGTCCGGCCGACCCGTCGTCAGATGGTCCACCAGCGCCTGCGCGTCGACCGCTCCGGTGTCCACCCGGAGGAACGTTCCGTCGGGCGTACGGACGGCGAGGCCCCGGCCGGGGACGGTGACGAGGACGGTGCCGGGGGCGAGCCGCGCGGTGGCCACGAGGTTCCTCCAAGAGGGGACGGGAGCGGGGAAGGGGCGGTAGGGGGACGGGACGGGCCCGCCCGGGAAGGCGATCCGGGCGGGCCCGCTGTTCGGGATGGCGCGGGACTTACTTCTCGGTGTCCGCGTCGGCCTCGACCGCGTCGTCGAAGGGGTTCTCGACGAGGGCGTTGGAGTGGGTCGCCGACAGGTGGGCGAGCTGGCCCTGCTCGGCGATCGGCGTGAACACCTTGGTGTGCTCCATGAATTGAGCCTCCGTTCCATACGGGTGACCGCGCCGCCGGACCGGCGACGCACCACAGACACTAATGAATATGATTTTCATTTTTCAAGACTTGGGGCGAAGGAAGAGGGTGATCCGGGTAACACACGGGCCACCCGCCCTCCGGATCCCGCCCCACGCGCCCGGCCACGCCCAGCACGTCCGCGAGGAGGGCGGGGGTGACGACCTCGGCGGGCGGGCCGTCCGCCGCCACCCGGCCGTCGCGCAGGGCGACGATCCGGTCCGCGAACCGCGCCGCGTGCCCCAGGTCGTGCAGCACCATCACGACGGTGAGCCCCCGCTCCTCGCGCAGCCGCACCACGGTCTGCATGACCTCCAGTTGGTGGCGCAGGTCCAGGTACGTCGTCGGCTCGTCGAGCAGCAGGACGCGCGTGTCCTGGGCCAGCGCCATGGCCAGCCGCACCCGCTGCCGCTCACCGCCCGACAGCGCGTCCACCGGCCGGTCCGCCCACTCCGTCACGCCGACGTCGGCCATCGCGCGGGCGCACACCGCGTCGTCCCCGTCGCGCAGCATGCCGAGCGGCCCGCGCGCGGCGTACCGCCCCTGCCGTACCAGCTGGCGAACCGTCATGCCGGGTACGGCGGGGGCCTGCTGGTGCAGCAGGGCGACCCGGCGGGCGGCGGCGCGGCGCGACAGCCGCCCCAGGTCGTCGCCGTCGAGCACGACC
>NZ_JBEXQK010000041.1:0-63082 GCF_040612535.1 Streptomyces sp. NPDC006368 | reverse complement strand
GGCGCCCTCGTTCCGTCGGCGCCCGTCGGCGCTGCCCGCCCGGATGGGGCCCGGCCCGCTGCCGACCGCCCGCCCCGCGGAGTGCTCTCCCCGCTCCGGCGCGGCGCCGCTCGGCGGCGCACGAGGCCAGAGCACCCGCCCAGGGGTCAGGCGGCCGGCCTGCGGGCCGCGCACCGCACCGCCATACATTCCACGGACGGCTACGTGGTGGCCAACAGGAAAAGCCGGTACGGCAGTGCACCGTCCTGCGGATCCGCCGATGGGGGAGTCGGCCTCGCCGGGTGGCCTCGCGGACGGTGTCGCCTTTGCCGGTCCACGGAGGCGATGACTTCGCGATCACGCTGGATCAACAACTGGTCGTCCAAGGTGTCGAGCACCCTGGATATGTAGGGCAGGCTCAGCTCGGAATGTCGCGCCAGTTCGGTGGCGCGGTACGGGGGGCGGGTGTCGGCCAGTGGCCGTACCGGCCGACCTGCCTTGAGGCCCGTGCGCAGCGGCCTGGTCGTGGGGGTTCTGTGCCCGGCGGAGGCACGGCGAGCACCTTGGGTGTGAACGACGCGGGCGGACCGGCTCACGCGTGACGACGGGTGGAGTGCCCGCACGGGCGAGCCGACCGGTAGCCAGGTGTGGCATCGCGGCATCCACAAGGCAGTCCTCCCGCACCTCCTGTCGAATTTCTTCGACTCTTCACCCACCTTGACCCCTCCCCACCCCCTCCCCATAGTGGGAGCGCTCCCACTGGTTCACAGCTTGTGCTCATACCCACCTCCCCGAGCCGCGAGGAGAAGCACGCAGATGTCACCAGGTACGCAGTCACCAGGACTGAGAACTCCCGGCAGGCCGGCACCACGGGCGGGCCGCGGGCCGGGGAACCGGCCGGGGCGCCGCCCCCGGCGGTTATGGGCGGCGTTCGCCGCCGCCCTGGCCCTGCCCCTCGGGATGACCGCCGTCGCCGGCACCACCCCCGCCACCGCCGCCCAGGCCGCCGCCGTCCAGTGCAGCGTCGACTACAAGGTCGCCAACGACTGGGGCTCCGGCTTCACCGCCGAGATCACCCTCACCAACCGGGGCGCCGCCCCCCTCGACGGCTGGACCATCACCTACGACCAGGGCGCCGAACAGAAGCTCAGCAACGGCTGGAACGGTCTGTGGACGCAGACCGGCAAGGCCGTCACCGTCAAGAACGCCTCCTGGAACAGGACCGTCGCCGCCGGTGCGGCCGTCACCGCGGGCGCCCAGTTCACCTACACCGGCGCCAACCCCGCGCCCGCCTCCTTCGCCGTCAACGGCGCACCGTGCGCGGGCGCCCACAAGCCGCCCGTCGCCGTGCTCACCAGCCCGGCCGCGGGCGCCGTGTTCACCGCGGGTGACCCGGTCCCCATGGCGGCCACCGCCGCGGCGGCCGACGGCGCCACCGTCGGCAAGGTCGAGTTCTACAGCGACACGACCCTGCTCGGCACCGACACCACCGCGCCCTTCACCCACAGCGCCACCGGCCTCGCCGCCGGCGCCCACTCCCTGTACGCCAAGGCGTACGACAACCAGGGCGCCTCGGCCGAGTCCGCCCCCGTCGGCATCACCGTCGCCGCGGGCGCCGCCCTCGTCGCCACCCCCGCCCAGCTCGGCGTCCGCCAGGGCTCCAGCGGGACGTTCGAGCTGAAGCTCTCCACCCAGCCGTCCGCGAACGTCACGGTGACCGTCGCCCGCACCTCGGGCAACACCGGCCTCACGGCGGCGCCCACCACCCTCACCTTCACCCCGGCGAACTGGAACACCGCCCAGAAGGTGACCGTCACCGCCGCCGCGACCGGCACCGGCTCGGCCGTCTTCACGGCGACCGCCCCCGGCCACACCAAGGCCGAGGTCACCGCCACCCAGCTGGCCGCCGGCTCCACGTACGACGCCCGCTTCCTCGACCTCCACGGGAAGATCACCAACCCGGCCAACGGCTACTTCTCGCCCGAGGGCATCCCGTACCACTCGGTCGAGACCCTCATCGTCGAGGCGCCGGACCACGGCCACGAGACGACCTCCGAGGCGTACAGCTACCTGATCTGGCTCCAGGCCATGTACGGCAAGATCACCGGCGACTGGACCAAGTTCAACGGCGCGTGGGACACCATGGAGAAGTACATGATCCCCACCCGTGCCGACCAGCCCACCAACTCCTTCTACAACGCGTCCAAGCCGGCCACGTACGCCCCCGAGTACGACTCGCCGACCCAGTACCCGTCCCGTCTCGACCCCGGTGTCACCAGCGGCGCCGACCCCATCGCCGGCGAGCTGAAGAGCGCGTACGGCACGGACGAGATCTACGGTATGCACTGGATCCAGGACGTCGACAACGTCTACGGATTCGGCAACGGGCCCGGCAAGTGCTCCGCCGGACCATCGGCCACCGGTCCGTCGTACATCAACACCTTCCAGCGCGGCCCGCAGGAGTCCGTCTGGGAGACGGTCACCCACCCGACCTGTGACAACTTCACCTACGGCGGCAGGAACGGCTTCCTCGACCTGTTCACCGGGGACTCCTCCTACGCCAAGCAGTGGAAGTTCACCAACGCCCCCGACGCCGACGCCCGTGCCGTCCAGGCGGCCTACTGGGCCGACATCTGGGCCAAGCAGCAGGGCAAGGGCGGGCAGGTCACGGCGACCGTCGCCAAGGCCGCCAAGATGGGCGACTACCTGCGGTACGCGCTGTTCGACAAGTACTTCAAGAAGGCGGGCAACTGCGTCGGCCCGACGGCCTGCCCCGCCGGCACCGGCAAGAACAGCGCCCACTACCTGCTGAGCTGGTACTACGCCTGGGGCGGCGCCACCGACACCTCGGCCGGCTGGGCCTGGCGCATCGGCTCCAGCCACGCCCACGGCGGCTACCAGAACCCGCTCGCCGCGTACGCGCTCAGTGAGTACGCGCCCCTCAAGCCCAAGTCGGCCACCGGACAGCAGGACTGGGCCACCAGCCTCGACCGGCAGGTGGAGTTCTACCGCTGGCTCCAGTCCGACGAGGGCGCCATCGCGGGCGGCGCCACCAACAGCTGGCAGGGCCGGTACGCGACCCCGCCGGCCGGTACGCCCACCTTCCACGGCCTGTTCTACGACGAGAAGCCCGTCTACCACGACCCGCCGTCCAACCAGTGGTTCGGCTTCCAGGCCTGGTCGATGGAGCGGGTCGCCGAGTACTACCACCAGAGCGGTGACGCCCTCGCCAAGAGCGTCCTCGACAAGTGGGTCGACTGGGCCGTCTCCAAGACGACCATCAACCCCGACGGCACCTTCCGCATCCCCTCCACCCTCCAGTGGTCCGGCAAGCCCGACACCTGGAACGCCTCCGCTCCCGGCGCCAACGCCGGACTGCACGTCACCGTCGCCGACTACACCAACGACGTGGGCGTGGCCGCCGCGTACGCCAAGACCCTGACGTACTACGCCGCCAAGTCCGGTGACGCGGACGCCAAGCGGGTCGCCAAGGCGCTCCTGGACGGCATGTGGGCCCACCACCAGGACCCGCTGGGCATCGCCGTCCCGGAGACCCGCGCCGACTACAACCGGTTCGACGACCCCGTCCACGTGCCCAGCGGCTGGACCGGCGTCATGCCGAACGGCGACCCGGTCGACTCTTCCTCCACCTTCGCCTCGATCCGCTCCTTCTACGAGGACGACCCGGCCTGGTCGAAGATCGAGTCCTACCTGGCGGGCGGCGCCGCGCCCGTCTTCACGTACCACCGGTTCTGGGCCCAGGCGGACATCGCCCTGGCCATGGGCTCGTACGCGGAGCTCCTCGAATAACCACGCGCCGGGGCGGGCCGCGCTGCCTGCGGCCCGCCCCTCCCCCCCACGAGAGGAAGCACCCGTGCGCAGCAAGCGAAACCTGCTCCTCGGCCTCACCCTCACCGCCGGCCTGCTGCTCCCCGGCACCGGCACGTCCGCGGCGGCCCCCGCGAAGGCACGCACCGCCGAAGCCTCCGCCGAAGCCACCGACGCCGCCGGGCCCGCCGCCACCGCGTCGTACACCTGGAAGAACGTCCGCATCGACGGCGGCGGCTTCGTCCCCGGCATCGTCTTCAACCGCACCGAGAAGAACCTCGCCTACGCCCGCACCGACATCGGCGGCGCCTACCGGTGGGAGCAGTCCACCAAGACGTGGACCCCGTTGCTCGACTCCGTCGGCTGGGACCGCTGGGGCCACACCGGCGTCATCAGCATCGCCACCGACTCCGTCGCCCCCAACCGGGTGTACGCCGCGGCCGGCACGTACACCAACAGCTGGGACCCCGGCAACGGCGCCGTCTACCGCTCCGCCGACAAGGGGGCCACCTGGCAGCGCACCGACCTGCCCTTCAAGCTGGGCGGCAACATGCCCGGCCGCGGCATGGGCGAACGCCTCGCCATCGACCCGAACCGCAACAGCGTCCTGTACCTCGGCGCGCCCAGCGGCAAGGGCCTGTGGCGCTCCACGGACTCCGGCGTCACCTGGTCGCGGGTCACCGCCTTCCCCAACCCCGGCAACTACGCCCAGGACCCGAGCGATCCGAGCGGCTACGCCTCCGACAACCAGGGCATCGCCTGGGTCACCTTCGACGAGACGACCGGCACGCGCGGAACCGCCACCCGGACCCTCTACGTCGGCGTCGCCGACAAGGAGAACACCGTCTACCGCTCCACCGACGCGGGCGCCACCTGGACCCGGCTACCCGGCCAGCCCACCGGCCTCCTCGCGCACAAGGGCGTCCTCGACACGGTGAACGGCCACCTCTACCTCGCGTACAGCGACACCGGCGGCCCCTACGACGGCGCCAAGGGCGCGGTGTGGCGGTACGCGACGAAGAGCGGCACCTGGCAGGACGTCACCCCGGCCGCCGACGCCCACTACGGTTTCAGCGGCCTGAGCGTCGACCGCCGCAAGCCCGGCACGGTCATGGTGACCGGCTACAGCTCCTGGTGGCCCGACACGCAGATCTTCCGCACCACGGACAGCGGCGCGACCTGGACGCGGGCGTGGGAGTTCACCTCGTACCCCAACCGCTCCAACCGCTACACCATGGACGTCTCGTCGTCACCCTGGCTCAGCTGGGGCGCCAACCCCTCCCCGCCCGAACAGACACCGAAGCTGGGCTGGATGACCGAGGCGCTGGAGATCGACCCCTTCGACTCCAACCGCATGATGTACGGGACCGGCGCCACGATCTACGGCACGGAGAACCTCTCCGCCTGGGACAGCGGCGGAAAGATCACCATCAAACCGATGGTGCGCGGCCTGGAGGAGACGGCCGTCAACGACCTCGCCGCACCGCCCTCCGGCGCGCCGCTGCTCAGCGCGCTCGGTGACATCGGCGGCTTCCGCCACACCGACGTCACCCAGGTGCCGTCGATGATGTTCACCTCGCCGAACTTCACCACCACCACGAGCCTCGACTACGCCGAGACCAACCCGAACACGGTCGTGCGCTCCGGCAACCTCGACAACGGCTCGCGCATCGCCTTCTCCACCGACAACGGCGCCAACTGGTGGGCCGGGCAGGAGCCGTCCGGGGTGACCGGCGGCGGCACGGTCGCCGCCGCGGCCGACGGCAGCCGCTTCGTCTGGAGCCCGGACGGCACGGGCGTCCACACCGCGGCCGGATTCGGCTCGTCCTGGACGGCGTCGCAGGGCATCCCCGCCGGCGCGGTCGTCGAGTCGGACCGGGTCGACCCGAAGAAGTTCTACGGCTTCGCGTCCGGGGTCTTCTACGTGAGTACGGACGGCGGCGTGACCTTCACCGCCTCGAAGGCCACCGGTCTGCCCACCTCCGGGAGCGTCCGCTTCAAGGCCGTCCCCGGCCGCGGCGGTGACATCTGGCTCGCCGGCGGAGCCACCGGCTCCTACGGCCTGTGGCACTCCACCGACTCGGGCGCGACCTTCACCAAGGTCGGCGGCGTCGACGAGGCCGACACCATCGGCTTCGGCAAGGCCGCGCCCGGCGCCACGTACCCGGCGCTCTACAGCAGCGCCAAGGTGGGCGGCGTCCGCGGCGTCTTCCGCTCCACGGACGCCGGTGCGAGCTGGGTCCGGATCAACGACGACGCACACCAGTGGGGCTGGACGGGCGCCGCCATCACCGGTGACCCGCGGATCTACGGCCGCGTGTACGTCTCCACCAACGGCCGCGGCATCGTCTACGGCGACACTACGGGGTCGTGACCGCCGGCCGGGGTGCGGTGCGCATCCCGGCCCCGATGTGGAAACTCGGGTGCGGGGGCTGGTTGTAGGCGGTGTTCTGCCACGCCAGCCCCGTGCGGTACATGGTGTCGTGCAGCAGCGTCGTGATCCTCGTGCCCGTCTCGTACGGGGTCGCGTACACGCGCAGCGCCCGGTTGTCCGCCGTGCGCCACACGACCTCCTCGCGCCAGTCGCCGAGGATGTCGCCGGAGAGGGCCGGGGTGGCCTTGGTGCCGTTGTTGGACGCGACCGACGCCCCGGTCAGCAGCCGGGTGTCGCCGCCCGTGCCGTACTTGTCGATCCGGGTGCCGTCCAGCAGCTCGCGGGAGGTGTCCCCGTCCCACCAGTTCACGAAGTTCACGGACGACGGTTCCCGGCCGAGTGACGCTCCCGTCGCCGAGCGGAGCGTGGTGTCGGTCGCGGACCACGACTCGGCACCGGGTGAGCCCGCGTGGATGTCGGCGGAGACGCCCCGGCCGTTGTCGCCGCCCGTCGCGGTCTGCCACAGGATCTGCCCGGTCCGGGCGTCGGCCATCCAGGAGCCGGGCTTGGAGGTGTCCTCGGAGATCTTGAAGTACTCCAGGCCCGCGCGGGCCGGGTCGAGGTCTCCCACGTGCCCGGCGTCCCCGTGCCCTAGCCGCGTCGTCCACAGCCCGGTCCCGTCGTCGTCGACGGTCATCGCCCCGTACACGATCTCGTCCCGCCCGTCGCCGTCCACGTCCGCGACCGACAGACTGTGGTTGCCCTGCCCGTCGTACCCCTTGCCGGCGTTGGCCGACGCGCTGCTGTCGAACGTCCACCGCCGCGTGAACCGCCCGTCGCGCCAGTCCCACGCCACGATCACGGACCGCGTGTAGTATCCGCGCGCCATGATGAGCGAGGGCCGTACGCCGTCCAGATAGGCGGTCCCGGCGAGGAAGCGGTCGACACGGTTGCCGTAACCGTCGCCCCAGGAGGCGACGTTGCCGCGCGCGGGCACATAGCCGGTCGTGCCGAGGGCGGCGCCGGTGCGCCCGTCGAACATGGTCAGGTACTCGGGCCCGGCCAGCACGTACCCCCCGCTGTTGCGGTGATCGGCGCCGCCGTCACCGATGACCCTCCCGGTCCCGTCGACGGTCCCGTCGGCCGTCTTCACGGCGACCTCGGCCCGGCCGTCGCCGTCGTAGTCGTACACCTGGAACTGCGTGTAGTGCGCCCCGGAGCGGATGTTGCGCCCCAGGTCGACGCGCCACAGCCGGGTGCCCTCCAGGGTGATCCCGTCCAGGATCGTGGAGCCGGTGTGGCCCGACTGCGAGTTGTCCTTGGCGTTGGTGGGCTGCCACTTCAGTACGAAGTCGAGGTCGCCGTCCCCGTCGAGGTCACCGACGGACGCGTCGTTCGCCTCGTACGTGTAGGCCACCCCGTCCGGGGTGCTCCCGCCGGCGGGCGGGCTGAGCGGCACGTCCTTGTACCCGCCGCGGAACTGCACGGCGCTCGGCGAGTCACCCTGCTCCACGCCGCCCACGACCGGGCGGACGGTGTAGTCGGCGTGGCTGGGCGCACCGGAGTGGAAGTAGTTGGTGGAGCCGGTGAGGGGTGTGGCGTTCACTTTCGTACCGGCCCGGTACACGTTGAAGGCCACGTTGTCGGGGTCGGTGGCGAGCCAGCGCCAGCTGACCAGGTTGCCGCTGCCGGTGTACACACTGACGACACCCCGGTCGAGCCGCTCGACCTGCCGCGCGGCGACGGCTTCCTCGGCCCCGGCCGGCACCGCACCCACGAGCGCGGTGCCGGCCAGGGCGGCGGCGAGGAGAAGGGAACGGCGTCTCGTGCCGGGGATCTGCGGGTGGTGCACGATTCCTCCTGGGGGGAGAGGGCCGTGTTACGTACCTCACAGTCGCCACGGAGGGGGCGGGGGTTGCCGGGTAGTTCAATCCTTGAGGATGTGCGCCTCTGGGCGGCCGTGCGGGGAAGCCCTCGTATCACTTCCGGAGCGCCAGGGGCTCACAGCCCTTGACGGTGACGACGCCGGTACGGTGAAGCCCCCGGCCGGCCGACGGAGGGCGCGGCCGGACGGGGCGGTCGGTCAGGCCCGCGGCGGTACGAGGAAACCGCGTGCGGTTGCCGCTGGGCGCGGCGCGGGCTCGATGATGCGGCTCGGGTAGCCGAGCCACACCCGCCGGCCGTCCGTTGGGTGGACCGTGAGCCCGAAGTCCGTCGGCTCCGGTCGCGCAAGCTCCACGTACTCCTGGTGCACCCGCTCGATCTCGACCCACAGCTCCCGAGGTCCGTACTGCCACACCTCGCCACCGGTGACCGCGGTGGTGGCCGAGCCGTCGCGGTCCTGCGCCCAGACCTGTACGCCTCCGCCTCGCTCGGTGTGCCACATCCGCACGTCGGGCAGGCGGGTGCCGGCGTACAGGGCGAAGCCCAGCGACAGGAGTTCGCGCGGGTCCACCGCGCCGGTGTGCGCCCGGACGCTGGTGTCGTCCACCGGGGCACCGTCCGGTGCGCGGTGGGAGCGCGTCGGCATGTACGAGGCACCGCTGTGGAAGTGCCCCGACGCGACGCCGTGCTCGCCGACCCGGAGTTGTACGAGCGCACCGCTCCAGAAGTCGCGCGCCATCGGGGCGACGATGACGCCGCCGGGCCGGACCTGCTGCACCAGCTGGTGCGGGACGTGCCGGAGTGCGCAGGTGGCGAGGATGCGATCGAACGGGGCCTGGTCGGGCCGGCCCCATTCGCCGTCCACGCACGCGAGGTTCGGCGTGTACCCGGCCGCCCGGAGCGCGGCGGCCGTGTGATGGGCCAGGCCGGGGTCGATCTCGACGCTGTGGACGAGCGGGGCGCCGAGGCGCTCGGAGAGCGGGGCGGCGACGTAGCCGGACGCGGTGCCGATCTCCAGGACCCGATGACCGGACTCGACCTCCAGGAGCCGCAGCATGCGGGCGACCATGGACGGCTGCGAGTTGGACGAGGTGGCGATGCCCGGGCCGTCGGCGTGCCCGTCGTCGAGCTGGATGACGACCGGCTCGTCGGAGTGGATGAGGGCCAGGCGCTCGGCCTCGGTGGTCAGCGGTTCGCCCGACCAGGGCTTGTCGGACGGCTCGCCGCCGTGCTTGCCTCCGTCGGCCATCGTGGCGCTCATCTGTACCTCCTATGTGGGTGGTGCCGGATATGGCGGGGTGGGGGTGCCCGCCCGCTGCGCCGTCCCCGCCATCGGCCGTTCGCAGCGGACGGAGCTCAGCGGTGAAGCAGGGCGTCGGACAGGGTGAATTCCCCTGGACCGGTGCCGGGTCGCTGCGGCCACGCGGCCCCGGAGTACTCGTGGTAGTGGTCGCCCGGGTGGCGAGGCGGGAGGGTGCAGCAGCGGACCGGCTGATCCGGCCTCGGCGACCAGCACAGGCCCAAAGCGGATGGGCGCGCTGCGCTGCTCGGGGTGCTCACTGGGTCGGCTCCCGCCCAGCACTCGGCCGTGCACCTTGAGATGCGGGACAGTTACGGAGTCACCAACGAGTCCGAGGACTTCCGCAACTGGCGTCGCACCGGGCGCCGGGACGTCGATCCCGACTCGGCGTACTGGGCCCCCTGGGTGCGTCTCGTCACGGAGTCCGTCGGCCGGGGCGTTGTCGTACGCCGGGCCCGGATCGTGTCGGAGCCGGTCACCGAGTACATCCGCTACGAGCACGCGGGCACGGCCGTCAATATCCGCGCCGGCGAGCAGGTCCGATGGCTCCCGCGCCGACAGGCGTCCGATCTCGCCCTGCCCGGCAACGACTTCTGGCTGATCGACGACCGGCTCGTCCGCTGGAACCACTTCACCGGTGACGGCGCATCGGCCGGGCCCGAGGACACCGAGGACCCGATGGCCGTGAAACTGTGCGCCTCGGCGTTCGAAGCGGTGTGGGAACGAGGCATCCCGCACGAGCGATACGGCATCCGCTGACGGCACCGGACAGACCGGCTCATGCCCCTCTCCCCGTCCTCGTCGGCACAGGCGGCGCGTGAAGTAGTCGCGCGGAGCCTGCGAGACCTGCGCAAGCAAGCCGGGCTAACGGTCACTGAGCCGGCGGAACGGTGCAACTGGCACCATGCGAAGACCTTCCGCGTCGAGAATGCCCGAACGGCGCCCTCCGCCAAGGACATCAGGTTGTGGTGCTCCGCATGTCGCGTGCCCGACCAGGCGGAAGGGCTCATTGTCCAGTCGCTCCACGCGGAGTCGATGTACAGCGAGTGGCGCCACCAGGTGCGCAACGGGCTCAAGCAGATGCAGGACAACCTGGTGTTCTTCTTCCGGAAGACGCAGCTGTTTCGGGTGTACTCCTCCACCCTGGTGCCCGGGCTCCTGCAGACCGAAGGCTACGCGGCTGCCGTCCTGCGGGCGGTCGCCGACTTCCGCGAGCTCCCCGCCGACGACGGCGCTGCGGCCGCACGGGCGCGCGTCGATCGCTCGCGCATCGTGCACGAGCCCGGGCGCCGTTTCGTCCTGCTCATGGAGGAGACGGTGCTCCACCACCAAGTCGCCGATGCCGAAGCCATGGCGGCTCAGCTGGGTTACCTGCTGACGGCCGGCGCGATCCCCGCGGTCTCCCTCGGGATCATTCCCATGGCGACGCGGGAGCGGAAGCAGTGGCCACGGGAGACGTTCCATGTGTACGACGACGCGCTCGTGTCGGTCGAGCTCGCTTCGGCCCAGGTGAAGATCACGCAGCCTGGCGAGGTCGCGGTGTACCTGAAGGCATTCGAGCAGCTCCGCGGCATGGCCGTCTACGGGGCTGACGCCCGCGCGCTGATCACCAAGGCCATCGACGCTCTCGCATGACCCGCACACGGAAGCGGCCCCTGTCCGGTCCCGAAGAGCACGGCCATGCGCGAGGGCTCCGGCAGTCCCTGCTCGACGCGGACCCAGTCAGTAACGTCATCCCGCGTCAGGTCGCAGATCGTGGCGGGGAACGACAATGCCGTCGGCGCGGTGTGCTGGATCAGGGTGAAGCGGACGCGCACCTCGCGCATGCAGTCCTCGCGCGTCCGCACGTCGATGCCGGTGAGGTGGCTCACATACCGCTCTGCCCACTTCGCCAAGGGCATGTCTCCCGGCATGGTCTCCGATTCCACGAAGTCCACGCCGCGCACCCCATCCAGGCGGCCACTGCCCGCCGTGGGTCTCGGCCGGCTTCTTGAACCGGTCGGCCCGCGTTCCCGCGATGTTCCCAGAATTCAGAGCATGACGAAGGCCCGACCTGTTCTCACAGGTCGGGCCTTGATCAATCAGGGTGAGTAACGGGACTCGAACCCGCGACATCCTGGACCACAACCAGGTGCTCTACCAGCTGAGCTATACCCACCATGACCGGTCTTTTTCCCGACCGGCCGAGAAAAAGTGTACAGGGTCCGAGAGGGTGCTCGCTCCCGCCTTTCGGGTGGAGCCCCGGCGGGGGTCAGTCGGGCAGGACGTGGCGGGCCGCGATCTGCTTCGCGGTGTCGGAGTCCGGGCCCGGCTGCGGGACGAAGATCGCCTCGCGGTAGTAGCGCAGCTCGGCGATGGATTCGCGGATGTCGGCGAGCGCGCGGTGGTTGCCGCTCTTCTCCGGACTGTTGAAGTACGCCCTCGGGTACCAGCGGCGGGCCAGTTCCTTGACCGAGGAGACATCGACGATCCGGTAGTGGAGGTAGTCCTCCAGTGTCGGCATGTCGCGCAGCAGGAAGCCGCGGTCGGTGGAGACCGAGTTCCCGCAGAGGGGGGCCTTGCCGGGTTCCTTCACCCATTCGCGTACGTACGCCAGGACCTGCTCCTCGGCGTCGGCGAGAGTGGTGCCGCCGGCGAGCTCGTCGAGCAGGCCGGAGGCCGTGTGCATCTGGCGCACCACCTCGGGCATGGTCTCCAGCGCGGCGTCCGGTGGGCGGATCACGATGTCCACGCCCTGGCCGAGTACGTTCAGTTCCGAGTCGGTGACCAGTGCGGCCACCTCGATGAGTGCGTCGTCCGTCAGCGAGAGCCCGGTCATCTCGCAGTCGATCCACACCATGCGGTCGTTCATGCGTCCTACCTTAGATGGGCCGCGACGGAGGGGGTGTGGTCGTGCACCCCCTCCGCCGGAGCCCATCGTCACGGTGCGCTGCGCTGGCCCGGGAGAGCGGCCCTGCCGGACGTGAACACGTCCGCGTGCTGCTTGCCCGGCTCCGACGAGGCCGTGGCGGCCGTCGCGGTCGCCCGCCTGACCCCGTGCGGGCCCTGCTGCGCCGGGACCGTCTCCGCGACCGCCGGTGGCGGGGGAGGGGTCGAGTCGCCCTGCGGGCGCCGGGCCCGGTAGGCGGCCCGGTACGCGGCCGGCGACGAGCCCAGCTGGCGCCGGAAGTGGCCGCGCAGGGCCACCGGCGAGCGGAACCCGCAGCGGCCCGCCACCTCGTCGACCGAGTAGTCCGACGTCTCCAGCAACCGCTGCGCCTGGAGCACCCGCTGCGTGATCAGCCACTGCAGCGGCGCCGAGCCTGTCAGCGAGCGGAAGCGCCGGTCGAAGGTCCGCCGGCTCATGTACGCGCGGGCCGCCAGGGTCTCCACGTCGAACTGCTCGTGGAGGTGCTCCAGCGCCCACGCGACCACCTCGGCCAGCGGGTCGGCGCCGATCTCCTCCGGCAGCGACCGGTCGAGATACCGCTCCTGCCCGCCACTGCGCCGCGGCGGTACGACGAGCCGCCGGGCCAGCGCCCCGGCTGCCTCGGCGCCGTGGTCCGTCCGCACGATGTGCAGACAGAGGTCGATCCCGGCCGCCGTCCCCGCGGACGTCAGCACGTCACCGTCGTCGACGAAGAGCTCCCGTGGGTCCACATGGACCGACGGGTAGCGCTTGGCGAGCGTCGGCGCGTACATCCAGTGCGTGGTCGCCGGGCGTCCGTCCAGTAAGCCGGCCGCCGCGAGCACGAAGGCGCCTGTGCACAGCCCGACGATCCGGGCGCCTTCCTCGTGCGCGCGGCGCAGGGCGTCGAGCGCCTCGGCCGGTGGTGGTGAGGTGATCGAGCGCCACGCCGGTACGACGACGGTGCCCGCTCTGCTGATGGCCTCCAGGCCGTACGGCGCGGAGAGTTCAAGTCCCCCGGTCGTGCGCAGCGGCCCTTCTTCGCCCGCACAGACAAGCAGCCTGTAGCGGGGCACTCCTGCGTCCTGGCGGTCAATCCCGAACACAGAGAGTGGAATGGAACTCTCGAAGATGGGGCCGCCGCTGAACAGCAGCACTGCGACGACCTCGCGACGGCGGCGCCCGGACAGTTTTCGTCCGGTCTCCGGTGCGGCGGAGTCCTGGCTCATGACGCTAAGCCCCCCTCGGTGTTCGCGTCTCCTAGGTCCTGTCGCTCCTGCACGTTTCCCCTCGGTTTTGCACGAGTCCCCAGTCTTCGATACTCATGATCGAATCTACTGCGTCCCGTGGCGCCGGCGTGACAAGTTCCGCATCCGGGACTATGTCGACAAGGCAACTTGGCGCGAAGCATTCGTTCACGAAGGGTTCCACTCGCGGGGCCCGCAGGGAAGTGCGCGTCGCGGGCATGGCCCATCCGCATAGGGTTCGCGCGACCGGTTTGGCGCTTTCTTTCCTGGTGACAAGGGGGTTGACCGGCCATTCCGGCAAGGAATGGCCACCTCCCCGAAGTTGGCTGAAAACATACGGGTGCGCATGTGCGAAATCCTCAGTCGCCCGGCGGACATCCCCCTCCGTGACGCCCTCCGCGGTGCGCTCGCGGTCCCGTACGGCCGTGACGGCCGCGACGCGGAGCGTCCTGCGGTGGGCCGCACGCATCGGTGAGCAGCCGCACCGCGCCCCGCTCCGAGCGGCGCAGCAGCAGCCGGCAGACGGCGGTCACGGCGGCCAGCCCGAGCGCGGTGGCCACCGCGCCCCCGAAGGGCGTGCCGTACACGACCAGCACCACGGGGACGAGGGCGCAGCTGAAGGCGGCCCAGCGGACCACGTCACCGGCCGAGTCGGTCGCCCGGTGGGAGGCCGCGGCCGGGGTCGGAGTCGGGGCCGGGGCCGGGGCGGGCGTGGTGGCGGGTTCCGGCGCCGGCGCCGGGGACTGCGGGGCTGCGGGCGGGGCTGCGGGTGGGGAAGTGGGCGACACGACGGGTGAGGGGGCGGGCGGGGGCGCGGGGACGGGCAAGGGGGCTCCCTGAGGGCTGCTGCGGGTACCGGCCGGGCGGTCACCGGACGGTCACCCGGTGGTCATCCGGCGGTCACCGGGCGGGCGCGACGGGCCGGACGCCCGGGCTCGGCGTCAGGGCTCGGCGTCACGACCCGGCGTCCGGGCGGGATGCCGACCGGGTGCCGGCCGGGTGCCCGGTGAACCGTGTGGCCAACGAGGGCCCGCCCGGTCCGGTCACTGCGTCCGGGCCGGGGCGTTACGCAGGGTGCCCGTGAGACGCCTGTAAGGCACATCCGGCATTGCCATACGGGGCGGGCTCGTGCATGCTCCCTGGAACGCCTGTGAGCGCCGTGGGCAGGGCGGCGGGCACTGGGCAGGGCAGGAGTGTCGCCGTACCCTTGGGGGTATGGGGTTGGGAAGATGATTCCCGGACACGCCGCCTACCGTTGTTCCCCCGTTCCTTCTCACGAGGACCTTCTTCGCCGAGACTCCGATGGCCGGTCACGAGATTCCTGAACCCGCGGACCGCAGGCAGGTCGCCGACTCCCCGGTCGACCCCCTCGCGGAGGACCAGACACGCCACTCCTGCGATCCCGCCTTCCAGCACGGAGTGGTCGTCGGCTTCGACGGCTCGACCTCCAGTGAGCGCGCCCTCGCGTACGCGATCGGTATGGCCCGGCGGTCCGGCTCGGGGCTGATCATCGTGCACGTGGCGAACCGGCTGCCCACCACCGTCTGGGCGGGCTGCGAGCCGCCCGTCTTCGTCGACGTGCCGGATCACCGGACCGAGGTGCTCGGTCTGGAGCTCGCCTGCGCCGACTACCTCTCCGAGGTGCCGTGGATCCTGGTCGAGCGCGGCGGTGACATCTGCCACGAGCTGGAGGAGGTCGGCCGGGAGTACTCCGCCGACGCCATCGTGGTCGGCTCGACGCACGGCATCGTCGGGCGGATCTTCGGCTCGGTGGCGGGTCGGCTGGCGCGGCGCGCGCAGCGGCCGGTTGTCGTCATCCCGTAGCGTCCGGCAAACCCGGACATTTCTGCTTCGCCGCTGATGAGGCGGCGTCAACTTCCTTACGCAGCGGTGGAATCCGGCCTCGTTCACAGGTGGATTGTGCGCTTGTGAAGGGTATATCCAGGTGGCCGGGACGCAGCGCCCGGCACAGGCAGCACACCTGCGCACGAAGGGAGCCCGCCGTGGACAACGACGTCTCCGCGGGAAGCACCGCCACCTCCACTCTCGGCCATCTCGCACTCGGTCTGACCCTGCTGGCCGGCCTGCTCGAACTCCACGCGGGCAATAGCGGCAACGGCACGGCCTTCGCCGGGCTCGGCGCCTTCTGGTTCACCTGGGGCACCGCCGTCGGCGGCACGGCCTCCACGGAGGCCGCCGGTCTCTTCCTGCTGGTGTGGTCCCTCCTGGCGCTCACGCTGACGGCCGCCGCGCGCGGCGGCGGCGTGCTCGGACAGGGCGTGTACGGGCTGCTGTTCCTCTCCCTGCTGCTGACCGGCGTCGGCGCCTTCGCGGACACCGCCGCGCTCGGCAGGATCGGTGGCTGGACCGCGGCGCTGGCGGGGCTCGGCGCCTGGTACGGCGCGACGGCGGCGGTCGCCAAGTGGCCGGTGCCCTCAAGGCGCGCCGCGGGCCGGGGTGTGACGGCCACCGGCTGAGCCCCCGTCTGGGCTCGGCCCGGGGAGAAGCCCGGGCCGAGCCCGTCGAGGGCCCACGCGGCCACGAGGCCGGTGCACGGGCGGCACCGGCCGTACCAAAGGGCGACCCCCGGCGCGCTGGTGGCACGCGCCGGGGGTCGCCCCTTCTTGCCTGAACCGGCGCCGCTCCCGCGGATGCGGCCGGCCGCCGTGGGGGTTGCCCAGTCGTCGCTTCGGCCGTCGCCGGCGGCGGGGACTACTCCACCGTGACGGACTTGGCGAGGTTGCGCGGCTTGTCGATGTCCCGGCCCAGGGCCAGCGCCGTGTGGTAGGCGAAGAGCTGGAGCGGGATGCCCATGAGGATCGGGTCCAGCTCGTCCTCGTTCTTCGGGACGAGGATGGTGTGGTCGGCCTTCTCCTGCTCGGAGTGCGCCACGGCGAGGATCCTGCCGCTGCGGGCCTTGATCTCCTCCATCGCGGCCCGGTTCTTCTCCAGCAGGGAGTCGTTCGGGACGATCGCGACGGTCGGCATCGCGGGCTCGATGAGCGCCAGCGGACCGTGCTTGAGCTCGGAGGCCGGGTATGCCTCGGCGTGGATGTAGGAGATCTCCTTGAGCTTCAGGGAGGCCTCCAGGGCGACCGGGTAGCCACGCACACGGCCGATGAACATCATCGACTTGGCGTCCGCGTACTCGGCGGCCAGCTTCTTGATGTCCTCCTCGCCCTGGAGGATCTCCTGGATCTGCTCGGGCAGCTTGCGCAGGCCCTCGATGATCCGCTTGCCGTCGGCGACCGACAGGTCGCGGATGCGGCCCAGGTGCAGGGCGAGCAGCGCGAAGGCGACGACCGTGTTGGTGAAGCACTTGGTGGAGACCACGCAGACCTCGGGGCCGGCGTGGACGTACACGCCGCCGTCGGCCTCGCGGGCGATGGCGGAGCCCACGACGTTGACCACGCCGAGGACGCGGGCGCCCTTGCGCTTGAGCTCCTGGACGGCGGCGAGCACGTCGTACGTCTCACCCGACTGGGAGACGGCGATGTACAGCGTGTCGGGGTCCACGACCGGGTTGCGGTAGCGGAACTCGGAGGCCGGCTCGGAGTCGGCGGGGATGCGGGCCAGGCCCTCGATCAGCGAGGCGCCGATCATGCCCGCGTGGTACGAGGTGCCGCAGCCGAGGATCTTCACGCGGCGGATGCCGCGCGCCTCGCGGGCGTCCAGGTTCAGTCCGCCCAGGTGGACGGTGGAGAACTTCTCGTCGATGCGGCCGCGCAGGACGCGGTCCACGGCGTCGGCCTGCTCCGAGATCTCCTTGTGCATGTACGTGTCGTGGCCGCCCATGTCGTAGGAGGCGGCCTCCCACTCCACGGTCTCGGGGGTGGCGGTGGTCAGCGTGCCCGAGGTGGTGTACGTGCGGAAGTCGTCGGCCTTCAGGGTCGCCATCTCGCCGTCGTCGAGGGTGACGATCTGGCGGGTGTGGGCGATCAGCGCGGCGACGTCGGAGGCGACGAGCATCTCCTTCTCGCCGATGCCGAGGACGACGGGGGAGCCGTTGCGGGCCACGACGATGCGGTCGTTGAAGTCGGCGTGCATGACGGCGATGCCGTACGTGCCCTCGACGACCTTGAGCGCCTCGCGGACCTTCTCCTCCAGCGTCTCGGCCTGCGAGCGGGCGATCAGGTGGGTGAGGACCTCGGTGTCGGTCTCGGAGGCGAAGACCACGCCGTCGGCCTCGAGCTTGGCGCGCAGCTCGGCGGCGTTGTCGACGATGCCGTTGTGGACGACGGCGACCTTGTTGTCGGGGTCCATGTGCGGGTGCGAGTTCACGTCGCTGGGGGCGCCGTGTGTGGCCCAGCGGGTGTGGGCGATGCCGGTGGTGCCGGTGAAGCGCTTGGGGACGCGAGCCTCCAGGTCACGGACCCGGCCCTTGGCCTTGACCATCTTCAGCCCGGTGCTCTTGGGGCTGGTGATCACCATGCCCGCGGAGTCATACCCCCGGTACTCCAGCCGCTGCAGGCCTTCCAGCAGCAGCGGAGCCACATCACGCCTACCGATATAACCGACAATTCCGCACATAAAGTTTCTGCCCCTCCGAGTGATCTCTGGTGTGCTCAGCCGTAGACGATGCGGCGCAGCTGCCGGAGCGAGAGCTCCGGGGGCGCCACGGCGCGGTGCGGCAGTTCCGCCGCGATGCGCTCGAAGATCGCGGAGTTCACTTCGCCGCCGGACTGCAGTTCGCGATGGCGGCGGCGGACGAACTCCTCGGTCGTCTCGTCGAAGTACGCCAGCACGTCGAGCACCACCCGGGCGGCCTCACCGCGCGGGAGCGCGGTGCTGCGGACCAGATGGTCGATGAGGTCGTCATGCGACGTGCGGCGTTCGAGCACCCGTAGATACTGAGGCTTGGCGGGTCGGCTTTGCAAGAATCCTGCCCGATATCGGGCAGTCACTTCATGATCGACGGAATCGGCGGGGGTGCGGAAGGCGCCGGAACTGGTCTACACCTTGACCCGCCCAGCAGGGCGCGATACGCATGGTGAGCGTTCGGTTGCGTAAAGCCCACAGGTGCGACGCCCGTCGAAGGGACCAGCTTGTGAGACAGCACGGAACGTCCCCCCGCCTCCTCGGTTCGCTGCTGCTCGTCGTCGCCGCCGGCGTCGCCGGACTCGCGGCCGTATCCGGTGGCCCCGCCACCGCCGCCGCGCCCGCCGCCCGGCCGCTCGGCGACATCGTGCCCGCCCCCGCCTCCGTACGGCCCGGAGGCACCCCCTACACCCTCACCGACCGGACCAGGATCCACGTCGACGAGGGCTCCCCCGAGGCGCGCCGCGTCGCGGCCCACCTCGCCTCCGTGCTGCGGCCCTCCACCGGCTACGCGCTGCCCGTCGTCGACGACGACGAGGGGCGCGGCGGCATCCGGCTCCGGCTCACCCCCCGCGAGCCCGCCCTGGGGGAGGAGGGGTACCGGCTGGAGTCCGGGCGCCACGGCGTCACCATCACCGCCCGTGAGGAAGCCGGGCTGTTCCACGGCGTCCAGACGCTGCGCCAGCAGCTCCCCGCCGCCGTCGAGAAGGACACCCGCCAGAACGGCCCCTGGACGGTCGCGGGCGGCACCGTCGTCGACACCCCCCGGTACGCCTACCGGGGCGCGATGCTGGACGTCTCGCGGCACTTCTTCACCGTCGAACAGGTCAAGCGGTACGTCGACCGGATGGCGCTCTACAAGGTCAACAAGCTGCACCTGCACCTGAGCGACGACCAGGGCTGGCGCATCGCCGTCGACTCCTGGCCGCGCCTGGCCGCGTACGGCGGCTCCACCCAGGTCGGCGGCGGGCCCGGCGGCTTCTACACCAAGGCGCAGTACCGGGAGATCGTCGCGTACGCCGCCTCCCGCCACCTGGAGGTCGTGCCCGAGATCGACATGCCCGGGCACACGAACGCCGCCCTCGCCTCGTACGCCGAGCTGAACTGCGACGGCGTCGCCCCGCCCCTCTACACGGGCACCGCCGTCGGCTTCAGCTCCCTGTGCGTGCGCGAGGACATCACGTACGACTTCGTGGACGACGTGATCCGCGAACTGGCGGCCCTGACCCCCGGCCGCCACCTCCACATCGGCGGCGACGAGGCGCACTCCACCAGCCACGAGGACTACGTCGCCTTCATGGACCGGGTGCAGCCGATCGTGGCGAAGTACGGCAAGACCGTCATCGGCTGGCACCAGCTGACCGGTGCCAACCCGGCGAAGGGAGCGCTCGCCCAGTACTGGGGCCTGGACCGCACCGGCGACGCCGAGAAGGCGAGGGTGGCAGCCGCCGCGCGGAACGGCACCGGGCTGATCCTGTCGCCCGCCGACCGGATCTACCTGGACATGAAGTACACCAAGGACACCCCGCTGGGCCTGTCCTGGGCCGGCTACGTGGAGGTCCGGCGCTCCTACGACTGGGACCCGGCCACCTATCTGCCGGGCGCGCCCGCGAGCGCCGTCGTGGGCGTCGAGGCGCCGCTGTGGACGGAGACCATCTCGTCGAGCGCGCACATCGACCGGATGGCGTTCCCGCGGCTGCTCGGCGCGGCGGAGCTGGGGTGGTCCCCGGCCGCCACGCACGACTGGGAGACCTACCGGCAGCGGCTCGCGGGGCAGGGGCCGCGCATGGAGGCGCTCGGGATCGACTACTACCGGTCGCCGCAGGTGCCGTGGCCCGCGGCGCGCTGACGCGCTGACGGGTGCCCCGGAGGACCGTACTCCGGGGCACCCGCCCGTTCATGGTGCCGACTCGCCGGCGTCGTACGACCGGGGGCGCCGCCCCCGGCTGACCTCAGGCCCTCAGGCGCCGGACGGACCGGGCCGCGCGAACCGCGCGATCGGGTTCTTCAGCGTGCCGATCAGCTGCAGCGCGCCCGACGGGTCCGCCAGGTCCACCATCTGCCTGTTGTTGCGCAGCTGGAGGCGGTTGAGGCAGGACAGCGTGAACTCGTCCGCGAACATGTCGTACTGCGCGAACTTGTCCGCCAGCTCCGGCTTCGACTCCTGGTACGCGCGCACGCACTCCGCGACCGTCCGCCAGAAGTCGTCCTCGTCCAGCACCCCCTCGGCGGCGAGCGTCGCGCCCAGGAAGCGGAAGAAGCAGTCGAAGACGTCCGTGAAGACGGACAGCAGTTTCGTGTCCTCGGGCACGTCCACCCGGATCCGCTCGACCGCCGGCGGCAGCACCGCGTCCGGGTCCATCACCGCGATCTCCTCGGCGATGTCCTTGAAGATCGCGCGCCGGACCGCGCCGTCCTCGATGACGAGGATGACGTTCTCGCCGTGCGGCATCCACACCAGGTCGTACGCGTAGAAGGTGTGCAGGATCGGCAGCAGGTACGCGTCCAGATAGCGGCGCAGCCACTCGGTCGGCGCGAGCCCCGACTCGGCGATCAGCGCGCCCGCGAAGGACGCCCCCTCGTGGTCCACGTGGAGCAGGGACGCCATCGTGGCCAGGCGCTGCCCCTCCTCGACGGTCGGCACCGGGCTCTCGCGCCACAGCGCGGCCAGCATCTTGCGGTACGGGGAGTAGCGGTCGGTGGCGGCCTCGTACTCCAGGTGGCGGTAGCCGACGGCCGCCCGCTCGCGGATGATCGAGAAGCGGGCCGCCTTCAGGACGTCGTCGTTCTCGATCAGGTGCGCCAGCCAGTCGTTGATGGCCGGGGTGGCCTCCATGTACGCGGCGGACAGGCCGCGCATGAAGCCCATGTTGAGCACGGAGATGGCCGTCTTCACATAGTGCTTGGCCGGGTCGTTGGTGTTGAAGAAGGTACGGATCGACTGCTGCGCCAGGTAGCGGTCGTCGCCCTCGCCGAGGAGGACCAGGCGCCGCTGGGCGATCTCGGCGGCGAAGGTGACGGACAGCTTGTTCCACCACTGCCAGGGGTGGACGGGCACCAGCAGGTAGTCCGCGAAGTCCAGGCCCTGGTCGGCGAGGGTCTTGGCGAAGCCGTCGACGACTCCGTCGCCGAGCTCGGCGCGGATGAACGTCTCGTACTCGATGCCCGCGCCGGCCGTGAAGGTGGTGCGGTCGCGGCGGGCGGCCAGCCAGATCAGCCGGATCGGGTTCGCCGCCTCCGGCGCGTACGCGTGGTACTCGTCGATGCCGAAGCCGAGCCGGCCGTTGTTGGCGACGAAGCAGGGGTGGCCCTCGGTCATGCCGGTCTCGACGGCCTGGAAGTCGGCCCTGGCGAGCTCGGCGGCCGTGACGCGCGGCTTGGTCGACTTGTACGCCGTACCCGAGAGGGTGGAGGAGATCTCCTCCAGGTAGACCGGGAGGATCTCGTCGCTCAGGCCGAGCGAGCCGCGCAGTTCGATGATGAACGCCAGCGCGTCGAGCGTGAGCTCCTCGCCGTCGCGGTGGCGGCTGATCGAGCCGGCGTCCACCTGCCAGTGGTCGAGGGCGTACCGGGCGGCGGTGAAGCGGTACTCGGTGGTGCCGTCGTCGCTGAGGACCCGGTAGCGGCTCTCTCCCCCGGAGCCTTCGGCCCGGGAGGTACCCCCGAGGGGCTCGGGCGTCAGCAGCCGCTCGTGGGTGAACTCGGCGAGGCCCTTGCGGATGAGGAGGCGGTTGGCGTGGGCCCAGCGCTCGGGGGTGAGGTGCGCGACGGGGTGCGCGGCGTTCACGGGGCTCATCGGGCGGCCCCCACGGCGGCGAAGAACTGTTCCCGGGTGCAGAAGCTCAGGTACGCGTCCTTCTCCGGCTTGGCTATCCGGGTGGCTATCTCGAAGCCGACGGCCTCGTTGAGCGCGTGGACGGCCTTGTTGCGCACGTCGGGCTCGACGACGACCCGCCGCGTCTGAGGGTCCCGGAACAGCTCCTCCATCACGGCGGTGATGACGGCGCGGGTGAAGCCGTGGAGCGGGGTGTCGGTCGGGGCGACCAGGAAGTGCATGCCGACATCGCCCGGCCGGGCGTCGTACAGCCCGACCAGCTCCACCTTCGACGGGTCGTACCGCTCCATCAGGACGGCCGGCTCACCGTCGTGCAGACCGATGAAGGCGTCGTGGTGCTCGTGGGCGGCGATGGCCATGTAGTCGCGCTCGACGTCCTGGAGCGCGTGGTCCTGCATCAGCCAGAAGGCCGCCTTGGGGTGCGTGACCCAGGAGTGGACCAGTTCGCTGTCGGCCAGCGGGTCGAGGGGGCGGAAGGTGAACGTACCGACAGCGGTGGCGGTGCGGGTGGTGCTCATACGGAGAACTCCTGGAACGCGATGGTCTTCTCGACGGGGTAGTACTCGGAGCCCAGCAGCTCGCCGATGATGTACGCGTTGCGGTAGGCGCCCATGCCCAGGTCGGGGCTGGTGATCGAGTGGGTGTGCACGCCGGCGTTCTGGAGGAAGATCCCGCGCCCGGTCGTGTCGATGGAGTAGTTGCGGGCGACGTCGAAGCGGCCCTGGCCGTCCCAGCGGATGCGGTCCCTGACGGGCTCCAGGAAGGCGGGCGTGACGTACTTGTAGCCGGTCGCCAGGATCAGGCCCTCGGTCTCGATCTCGAAGTCCTTGCCCTGCTCCTCCTGGCGCAGGCCGAGCGTGTACGTCCCGTTCTCGTACGTCGCGGTGTTGAGCGACGCGTTGGTGAGCAGGCGCGTGGGGACCGGGCCGCCGAGGTTCTTCTGGTACAGCAGGTCGAAGATCGCGTCGATGAGCTCGCCGTCGATGCCCTTGAACAGGCCCTTCTGCTGTGTCTCCAGCCGGTAGCGGGTCGCCTCGGGCAGGGCGTGGAAGTAGTCGATGTACTCCGGGGAGGTCATCTCCAGCGTGAGCTTGGTGTACTCCAGCGGGAAGAAGCGCGGCGAGCGGGTCACCCAGTTCAGCCGGTAGCCGTGGACGTCGATCTCGCTCAGCAGGTCGTAGTAGATCTCCGCGGCGCTCTGGCCGCTGCCGACGAGGGTGATCGACTTCTTCTTCTGGAGCGCCTCCTTGCTGGGGAGGTAGCGCGAGTTGTGGATGAAGTCGCCGTCCAGGCCCCGGCAGGCGTCCGGGATGTACGGCGGGGTGCCGGTGCCCAGGACGAGGTGGCGGGCGCGGAACGTCTCTCCGCCGGACGTGGAGACCACGTACAGCGCCTCTTCGGCGTCGTACTCGACCTTCTCGACCGTCGTGTCGAAGCGGACGCTGCTCAGCTTGGCGGCGGCCCAGCGGCAGTAGTCGTTGTACTCGGTGCGCAGCGGATAGAAGTTCTCGCGGATGTAGAAGGAGTACAGCCGGCCCTTCTCCTTGAGGTACTGGAGGAAGGAGAACGGGGAGGTCGGATCGGCGAGGGTGACGAGGTCCGACATGAACGGCGTCTGGAGGTGGGCGCCTTCGAGGAACATCCCCGAGTGCCACTCGAAGTCCGGCTTGGATTCGAGGAAGAGGCCGTTCAGCTCGTCGATCGGCTCGGTCAGGCAGGCCAGGCCGAGGTTGAACGGACCCAGTCCGATACCGATGAAATCAAGAGGCGTGGACAAGGTTCTCTCCAAGGTACTGCTCGGCGTGGCCGGCGATCAGGTCGAGGACGGCGGCGATGTCGCGCACGGTCGTCTCGGGGTTGAGCAGGGTGAACTTGAGGTACTGGCGGCCGTCGACCTTCGTACCGGCGACGACGGCCTCGCCCGACGCGAACAGCGCCTTGCGGGCGTGGAGGTTGGCGCGGTCGATCTCCGTGGGGGAGGTGACGTCCTGCGGGATGTAGCGGAAGACGAGGGTCGACAGCGACGGCTGGACGACGACGTCGTAGCGCGGGTCGGCGGCGAGCAGGTCCCACCCGGCCCCCGCCAGGTCGCAGACCTCGTCGAAGAGCTGCCCGATGCCGTCGGCGCCCATGACGCGCAGCGTCATCCACAGCTTCAGCGCGTCGAAACGGCGGGTGGTCTGGAGGGACTTGTCGACCTGGTTGGGAATCCTCCCCCGCAGCCCTTCGGACACGGGAGGCGCCCCCGCCTCGACCGCCGGCGCGGGGTTGAGGTAGTCGGCGTGGTACGTGGCGTGGCGCAGCGTCGCCCCGTCCCTGACGAGCACGGCCGACGAACTGACCGGCTGGAAGAAGGACTTGTGGTAGTCGACGGTGACGGAGTCGGCGCGCTCGATGCCGTCCAGGAGGTGACGGCGGGTGGGGGAGGCGAGCAGACCGCAGCCGTAGGCGGCGTCGACGTGCATCCAGGCGCCGTACTCGGAGGCCAGCTCGGCGATCTCGGGCAGCGGGTCGATGGAGCCGAAGTCGGTGGTACCGGCGGTGGCGACGATCGCCATCGGGACCAGGCCCTCGGCGGCGCAGCGCGCCAGCTCGGCGGCGAGGACCACGGACTGCATGCGCTTGTCGCGGTCGGTGGGGATGGCGACGACCGCCTGGGCGGAGAGGCCGAGGAGTTTGGCCGACTTCTGGACGCTGAAGTGGCTGCACTCGGAGGTGAAGATGCGCAGTTTCGCCAGGTCGTCCGTCTTGGACTCCTCGCGGGCGAGGAGGAGGGCCTGGAGGTTGGACTGCGTACCGCCGCTGGTGAAGACACCGTCGGCGGCCGGGCCGAGACCGATGCGGCCGGCGGTCCAGTCGATCAGACGGCGCTCGATGAGGGTGCCGCCGGCGCTCTGGTCCCAGGTGTCCAGGGAGGAGTTGACGGCGGAGAGGATCGCCTCGCCCAGGACGGCGGGGATCACGACCGGGCAGTTGAGGTGGCCCAGGTAGCGGGGGTGGTGGAAGTAGACGGCGTCGCGGAGGTAGACCTGCTCCAGCTCGTCGAGGGCGGCCGTGGCGTCTCCGAGCGGCCGGTCGAGGTCGACGGAGGAGATCAGCGGGGCCAGCTCGTCGGGGGTGACGCCGGTGAACGGCTGCCGGGTGGAGGCGAGTCGGTTCGCCACCCGCTCGACTCCTTCCGTGACGCAGCGCCGGTACTGGTCCGCCGTCGCGTCATTGAGCAGGTGCGAGCGCATGCAATGTCCTTCCGGGGACGGGGACGTGTCGGCCCCTCCGGACAGGGAGAGGGGGGCGAGGGGCGACGTTCGAACTTAGGCTAGCCTAACCTTAATTCACATCGCAACGACCCCACGCCCCCCTTGGGGCACAGCGGTTGGGGTACGCGGTCAGACGTCGTCGTCGGAGGTGTCCGGCGCCTCGCGCAGGGCGTCCTCACTCAGGCCTTTGCGCCAGTAGCCGACGAACGTCACACGGCGACGGTCGATCCGGCGCTCATTCACCAGATGGCGGCGCAGCGCCTTCACCGACCCCGACTCACCGGCGATCCAGGCGTACGGGGACGACCCGGACAGCTCCGCGGCGCGCACGGCGTCGACGGCGGCGGGCGCGCCCTCCTCCCGGACCAGCCAGGTGACGGTCGCGTCCGCCTCGGTCGCGAGCTCCATCCGGTCGGCCGCGTACGGGACGTCGAGCCACACCCGTGCCCTGGTGCCGGCCGGCAGCGACTGAAGGATGGACGAGGCGGCGGGCAACGCCGTCTCGTCACCCCAGATCAGCACCTCGTCGGCGTCGTCCGGCAGCCGGAACCGCACACCGGTGTTGTCCGCGACCGCCGGGCCGAGCACGACGACCCGGTCGCCCTTGGCGGCCTGCTGGGCCCAGCGGCAGGCCGGGCCGCCGTCCTCGTGCAGGGCGAAGTCGATGTCGACCTCATCCGGGTCGTGGCGCTGCTCCCGCACGGTGTACGAGCGCATGACGGCCCGTACGTCGTCCGGCATGGCCCGCCAGGCACCGAGCGCGGCGTACAGGTCGTCGCCGTCGAGCGGCGGCATGACCGGCTCGGGCTGACCCGGGTGCGGGAGGAACAGGGAGAGGGACTGGTCCCGGCCGCCGGAGGCGAAACCTTTCAGCTCCTCGTCCGTGGCTCCCGTGAAGGTGACCCGGACCAGCGACGGGCCGAGCCGCCTCGTCCGGTCGACCCGGAGGGCGAAGAAGCGGAACGGGACGGTCTCGGCTGTCGTCATCGAGGTCAGGCCACCTTCTTGGCGTTCTCGATCGCCTTGGCGAGGTCCTCGAGGATCGGGGCGCACTTGCCGTACGAGTAGACGGGCTCCGTCACGCGCGGCACGACCTGGCCGGCCTTGACGGCGGGCAGCTGACCCCAGGTCGGCTTCGCCTTGAGGGCCTCGGGCTGCAGCGCGGAGGAACGGTTGTCCAGCAGGATGATGTCGGCCTTGTACTTGGCGACGTTCTCCCAGCTGAGGCTCTCGAACCAGCCGCCCTGGTCCAGCTTGGTGGGCGTGACGAGGTTGACGCCGAGCTCCTTGAAGTACAGCGTGTCGCTCGGGCGGGCCGGGGTGGAGACGTAGAAGAGGTCGGCGGCTGCGGAGCCGATCAGGACCTTGATCTCCGGCTTGGCCTTGGCCGCCCTGCGCAGCCGCTCGGCCGCCTTCTCGAAACGGGCCTTGTCGTCGAGGATCCTCTTCGCCTTGACGTCGGCCCCGAGGGCCTGGGCGAGGTCCACGTGACGCTGGAGCACCTTGGGCATCGAGGCGTCGGACGCCCACAGGGCGACGCTCGGCGCGATCTTCAGGATCTTGGCCTTCTGCTCCTCGGGGACGTACCAGAGCTGGTCCTTCTCCCACATGTCGGTGATGAGCAGCTCGGGCTCCAGCTTCAGGTACTCCTCGATCTTGAACTCGCCCCACGTGTTGCCGATCACCGCGACCTTCTTGATGTCCAGGTCACCGGCCTGGACGTCGGGCGTCCGCTCCTTGGTCTTCGGGTCCTCGACGTACGTCGGGCCGAAGACGCCCTTGACCTTCACGCCGAAGTCGTGGAGCGAGGCGGCGGTACCGGTGAAGGCGACGATGTTCTTCGGGGTGGACTTCAGCTCGACGGTCTGCCCGCGGTCGTCCTTGAAGGTGAACGGCTTCTCCCCGGCGGAGCCGGAGCCCTTCTCCTCCTTGCCGCCGCCACACGCGACGAGCGCGGCGCCGAGCCCGAGGGCGCCGCCCGCGGCGAGCAGACCGCGACGGGAAAGGTGGGTGGCTCGGGCGTTGCTGGGCATGGCGGGATCGCTTTCGTACGAGCCGGTGATCGGCTGGGCAAGTTCGAGGGTAGGTTAGCCTAACCTCAGGACTTGTCCAGAGGGTGCCCCTGGCAATTGCGCCCGGCCCGGTGTGACGGTGCCCTAACGGGGCCGTGGCCCCTGACGGGGTGACGGGGTGACGGATGCGGGGCCGACGCCCGCGCGCGGTGCGGTGTGGCGGGCGGTGGTTCAGTCCCCCACCCCGCCCCTTCCCGAAACCGGGGGCGATGCCCCCAGGCCCCCTGACGGGGGGACGGATGTGGGGTTGACGCCCCACACCCCGGACGCGGCAGCTTCCCGCCGCGGTGGGCTGGGTGGTGGTCAGTCCCCCACCCCGCCCCTTCCCGAAACCGGGGGCGATGCCCCCAGGCCTCCCGACGGGGGGAGGGATGTGTGGGGCTGAGGCCCCACACCCCGGACGCGGCAGCTTCGCGCCGCGGTGGGCTGGGTGGTGGTCAGTCCCCCACCCCGCCCCCCGAACTCGGGGCGATGCCCCAGGCCCCCTGACGGGGGGAGGACGGACGCGGCAGATTCGCGCCGCGCCCCCGGCGACCACCCACATCAGCCGCCCCACCACCGGGACGTGAGGGTGGGGATGACCCCACACCCCCGCACGCGTCAGCCGCGCCGCAGGGGTCACAACCCGCACTCGGCGGACGGCATCGGGGTGGGCCGTGCGGGCCGTCCCCGCAGCGGGCCGGCGGCCAGGACACGGCAATCAATGCAAGGGCCCAGAGCCGCCGGGCCCGTTGGGGGTGCCCCTCTGGGGGAGAGTCGAGCCCGGAGGGGACCCGCGCCCCACCCACCGACGGCAGCCGCACCCCGGGAGACGGCAACGAACCCAGCACGCCCGCCCCGAGGCGCGGCAACGAACCCAGCACGCCCGCCCCGGGGCGCCCCGGGTCAGGCGGAGAGGCCCAACTCCCTTGCGATCAGCATGCGCTGCACCTCGCTCGTGCCCTCGCCGATCTCCAGGATCTTGGAGTCCCGCCACATCCGGGCCACCGGATACTCGTTCATGAAGCCGTACCCGCCGTGGATCTGCGTCGCCTCGCGCGCGTTGTCGACGGCGACCGTCGACGAGTACAGCTTCGCCACCGCCGCCTCCTTCTTGAACGGCTCACCGCTCACCAGTCGTGACGCCGCGTCACGCCAGCCGATCCGGGCCATGTGCGCCCGCATCTCCATGTCCGCGATCTTGAACTGGATGGCCTGGTTGTCCCCGATCGGCCGCCCGAAGGCGTGCCGCTCCTTGGCGTACTTGACCGACTCGTCCACGCACCCCTGGGCGAGCCCGGTCGCGAGCGCCGAGATGGCGATGCGGCCCTCGTCGAGGATGCGCAGGAACTGGGCGTACCCGCGCCCCTCCTCGCCGAGCAGGTTCGCGGCCGGGACGCGGACGTCGGAGAAGGAGAGCTCACGGGTGTCCGAGGCGTTCCAGCCGACCTTGGAGTACGGCGCGGCCACGGTGAAGCCGGGGGTGCCGGACGGCACGATGATGGACGAGATCAGCGGGCGCCCGTCGTCCTTGCGGCCCGTGACGGCGGTGACCGTGACCAGACCCGTGATGTCGGTACCCGAGTTGGTGATGAAGCACTTGGAGCCGTTGATGACCCACTCGTCACCGTCCCGCACGGCCGTCGTCCTCGTACCGCCCGCGTCCGAGCCGCACTCCGGCTCGGTCAGCCCGAACGCGCCCAGCAGTTCGCCGCTGCACAGGCGCGGCAGCCACTCCCGCTTCTGCTCCTCGGTGCCGAAGCGGTGGATCGGCATCGCGCCGAGCGAGACGCCCGCCTCCAGGGTGATGGCCACGGACGAGTCCACCCGCGCCAGCTCTTCCAGGGCGATGCCGAGGGCGAGGTAGTCGCCGCCCATGCCGCCGTACTCCTCGGGGAAGGGCAGGCCGAACAGGCCCATCCGCCCCATCTCCCGCACGATCTCGTACGGGAACTCGTGGCGTTCGTAGAAGTCGCCGATCTTCGGAGCGACGACCTCGTGGGCGAACTCCTCGACGGTGCGGCGCAGTTCCTCGTGCTCCGGTGAGAGCCGGTGGTCCAGGGGCATGACTCAGGACTCCTTGTGGGAGGTCGCGCCGGCGAGGGCGCGGACGGTGCGGGACGGGCTGGGACGGCCCAGGTGCCCGGCGAGCCACACGCTGGTGGCGGTGAGCCGGCCGAGGTCGACTCCGGTCTCGATGCCGAGGCCGTGGAGCATCCACACGAGGTCTTCGGTGGCGAGGTTGCCCGTGGCGGACTTGGCGTACGGGCAGCCGCCGAGGCCGCCCGCGGAGGCGTCGATCGTGGTCACGCCGTACTGGAGCGCGGCGAGGGTGTTGGCGAGGGCCTGGCCGTAGGTGTCATGGAAGTGGACGGCGAGGGCGCGGGCGGGGATCCCGGCGTCGTCCAGGGCGGCCAGGAGCCGCTGCACGTGGCCGGGGGTGGCCACGCCGATGGTGTCGCCCAGGCTCAGTTCGTCGCAGCCCATGTCCATCAGGCGCCGGGAGACGCGGACGACCCGGTCGATGGGGACGGCGCCTTCCCAGGGGTCGCCGAAGCACATGGACAGGTAGCCGCGCACGGCCAGGCCGTGCTCTATGGCGCGGGTGACGACCGGGGCGAACATGGCGAGCGCCTCGTCGACCGTGCGGTTCAGGTTGGCCTTCGCGAACGACTCGGTGGCGCTCGCGAACACGGCCACCTCGCGCGCCCCGAGCGCCAGCGCCCGGTCCAGCCCGCGCTCGTTCGGCACGAGGACCGGGAGCCTGGCGGGTACGTCCCGGACCAGGGGGAAGAGCTGTTCGGCGTCGGCGAGTTGGGGCACCCACTTCGGGTGGACGAAGCTGGTGGCCTCGATCGTCGACAGCCCGGCGCCGGCGAGGCGCCGGATGAACTCGGCCTTCACCTCGGTCGGGACGGTGCCCTGTTCGTTCTGGAGGCCGTCGCGGGGCCCGACTTCATGGATCCGCACGCGCGCCGGCAGCCCGGACGCGGGCACGACCATGGGCAGCCCGGTGGGTCCGGTCGGTCCGGTCAGTCCGGTCGGTTCGGTCGGCTCGGTCGGTTCGGTGGGTCCGGTGGTCATTCCTCCTCCTTCGGGGCGACCACGGCCAGGACCTGGTCCATGGCGACGGTGGTGCCGGGAGTGACGTCCAGCTCGGCGACGGTGCCGTCGTGCGGGGCGGAGATGACGTGTTCCATCTTCATCGCCTCGACGACGAGGAGCCCCTGGCCGGCGACCACCTCGTCCCCGACGGCCACCTTGACGACGGTGACGGTGCCGGGCATGGGCGCGGTGAGGGCGTCGGCCCCGGAGTGCGCGGTACGGCTCAGCGACGCCTCGACGGGGTCGTGGTCGAGGACGTTCCAGCTGTCCCCGTCGCGGCCGAGCCAGGTCCCGGCGCGGTGGAAGGTGTGGGTGACGCCGTCCACGGTGACGGTGACCCGGTCCTCGGTCACGTGCGCGTGCGCACCGGCTCCGGCCCGGTGAGCAACGGGTTCGAGACCCGGTACGCGCAGCCAGTGCGTCAGCGGCGCCGGTTCGCCGCCGAGCCGCCAGCCGCTGGGCACCGAGAACGGGTCCGTCCAGCCGCCGGCGTCCGGGCGGGGCCGCAGCCGGGCCTCCCGTACGGCCGCGGCGGCTTCGTACACCTCGTCCGGCACCCCGGCCGGGATCAGGCCGTCCACGTCCCGCTCCACCAGACCGGTGTCCAGGTCGCCCGTGACGACGTCCGGGTGGGCGAGCAGCCGGCGCAGGAAACCGGCGTTGGTGGGCACGCCGAGGGTGACGGTGTCCGCGAGGGCCGCGCGCAGCTTGCGCAGCGCCGTGGGGCGGTCCTCGGCGTGCACGATGACCTTCGCGAGCATCGGGTCGTACAGGCTGGACACCTCCGTGCCCTCGCTCAGCCCCGAGTCGGTCCGTACCCCCGCGCCCTGCGGCTCGTTCAGCGCCAGGACCGTGCCGCCCGACGGGAGGAACCCCCGGGAGGGGTCCTCGGCGCAGATACGGGCCTCGATCGCGTGCCCGCTCAGCGTGATGTCGTCCTGGGTGAACCCGAGGGGCTCTCCGGCGGCGACCCGCAGCTGCCACTCCACCAGGTCCAGGCCGGTGATGAGCTCGGTGACCGGGTGCTCGACCTGGAGGCGGGTGTTCATCTCCATGAAGTAGTAGGAGGAAGGGTCACCGCCCGGGACGATGAACTCGACCGTCCCCGCGCCCCGGTAGCCGCAGGAGCGGGCCGCCTGCACCGCCGCCTCGCCCATCGCCGCGCGCGTGTCCGCGTCCAGCAGGACGCTCGGCGCCTCCTCGATGATCTTCTGGTGGCGGCGCTGGAGCGAGCACTCGCGCTCGCCGAGGTGCACGACGTTGCCGTGCCCGTCCGCCAGGACCTGGATCTCGATGTGGCGGGGCCGGTCGATCCACCGCTCCACCAGCAGCGTGTCGTCGCCGAACGACGCCCGCGCCTCGCGCCGCGCCGCCGCGATCTCCTCCAGCAGCGCCGACTCGACCCGGGTGAGCCGCATGCCCTTGCCGCCGCCGCCCGCCGAGGGCTTCAGCAGCACCGGCATGCCGATCTCGCGGGCCGCCGCCGCCAGTTCGTCGTCGGACAACCCGCTGCCCGAGGAGCCGGGCACGACCGGCACGCCGGCCGCCTTCACGGTCTCCTTCGCCCGGATCTTGTCGCCCATCAGGGAGATCGCCGAGGCGGGCGGCCCGATGAAGACCAGCCCCGCCTCCTCGCACGCCTGCGCGAAGACGGCGTTCTCCGCGAGGAAGCCGTACCCCGGGTGGACCGCCTGCGCGCCGGTCCGCTTCGCGGCCTCCAGCAGCCGGTCCACGCGCAGGTAGCTCTCGGCGGCGGCCGGCGGCCCGATCCGTACCGCCGTGTCCGCCTCCCGTACATGGCGGGCACCGGCGTCCGCGTCGCTGAAGACGGCCACCGAGCGGATGCCCAGGGCCCGCAGCGTACGGATGACGCGGACCGCGATCTCGCCCCGGTTGGCCACCAGAACCGTGTCGAACATCGTCATCGTCTTGAGGTCCCTCACATCCGGAAGACGCCGAAGCCGGGCTCACCCAGCGGGGCGTTGGCACAAGCGGTCAGGGCCAGACCCAGCACCTGGCGGGTCTCCAGCGGGTCGATCACGCCGTCGTCCCACAGCCGGGCCGTCGCGTAGTAGGCGTTCCCCTGCCGCTCGTACTGCGCGCGGATCGGGTCCTTGAACGTTTCCTCGTCCTCGGCAGGCCAGGTCTCGCCGCGCGCCTCCATCTGGTCGCGCTTGACCGTGGCGAGGACGGACGCGGCCTGCTCGCCGCCCATCACGGAGATCTTCGCGTTGGGCCACATCCACAGGAAGCGGGGGGAGTACGCCCGGCCGCACATGGAGTAGTTGCCCGCGCCGTACGACCCGCCGATGACGACCGTCAGCTTCGGCACGCGCGTGCAGGCGACGGCGGTGACCATCTTGGCGCCGTGCTTGGCGATGCCGCCCGCTTCGTAGTCCCGCCCGACCATGAAGCCCGAGATGTTCTGGAGGAACAGCAGCGGGATGCCGCGCTGGTCGCACAGTTCGATGAAGTGGGCGCCCTTCTGGGCGGATTCGGAGAACAGGATGCCGTTGTTGGCGACGATCCCGACCGGGTGACCGTGGACGCGGGCGAAGCCGGTGACCAGGGTCTGCCCGAACTCCGCCTTGAACTCCGCGAACCGGGAGGCGTCGACGATCCGGGCGATCACTTCCCGTACGTCGTACGGGGTGCGGGAGTCGACCGGCACCGCGCCGTACAGCCCCGCCGGGTCGACCTTCGGCTCCTCGGCGGGCTCCACCGTCCAGGGGAGCGGTCCGCGCGCGGGGAGGGTCGAGACGATGTTCCGCACGATCCGCAGCGCGTGCGCGTCGTCCTCGGCGAGGTGGTCGGTCACGCCGGACGTCCGGGAGTGGACCTCGCCGCCGCCGAGCTCCTCGGCGGTGACGACCTCACCGGTCGCCGCCTTCACGAGGGGCGGGCCGCCCAGGAAGATCGTGCCCTGGTTCCGTACGATCACGGCCTCGTCGCTCATCGCGGGCACGTACGCCCCGCCCGCCGTGCAGGAGCCCAGCACCGCCGCGATCTGCGGGATCCCGGCGCCGGACAGCCGGGCCTGGTTGTAGAAGATGCGCCCGAAGTGGTCGCGGTCGGGGAAGACCTCGTCCTGCATGGGCAGGAACGCGCCGCCCGAGTCGACCAGGTACACGCACGGCAGCCGGTTCTCCAGGGCCACCTCCTGGGCGCGCAGGTGCTTCTTGACGGTCATCGGGTAGTACGTGCCGCCCTTGACGGTCGCGTCGTTCGCGACGACCACGACCTCCCGGCCGCTGACCCGCCCGATCCCGGCGATCACGCCGGCGGCCGGTGCCTGCCCGTCGTACATGCCCTCGGCCGCGAGCGGGGCGAGCTCCAGGAAGGGCGAGCCGGGGTCGAGGAGCGTGTCGACCCGGTCGCGGGGCAGCAGCTTCCCCCGGGCGGTGTGCCGGGCGCGGGCCTTCTCACCGCCCCCCAGCCGCACGGCGGCGAGCCGGGCGCGCAGCCCGTCGGCCAGCTCGTGGTGCGCGGCCTCGTTGGCCTGCCAGGCCGCGGACGCGGGATCCGCCGCGCTCGTCAGCACCGGTGCCTGTTGCATCGTGTCGCCCCCAGGTTAATGAGCGTTAACGCGTTTCCATCAGGTTAACGAGCGCTAACCGCGTTGTCTAGAATCAATCCCATGAGCACCAGGACCGACGCCCCGACACGCCGCGAGCAGATCCTCAAGGAGGCCGCCCGCCTCTTCGCCGAGCGCGGCTTCCACGGCGTGGGCGTCGACGAGATAGGGGCCGCGGTCGGCATCAGCGGCCCCGGCCTGTACCGCCACTTCCCGGGCAAGGACGCGATGCTGGCGGAGCTGCTGATCGGCATCAGCGAACGCCTGCTCGACGGCGGGCGGCGCCGCGTGGCGGAGGCGGACGGCCACCCCGAGGCCCTGCTCGGCTCCCTCATCGACGGCCACATCGACTTCGCGCTCGACGACCGTCCGCTGATCACCCTGCACGACCGGGAGCTGGACCGCCTGCGCGACGCCGACCGCAAGCGGGTGCGGCAGCTCCAGCGCCAGTACGTCGAGCTGTGGGTGGACGTGGTGCGCCGCCTGTACCCCGGGCAGACGGAGACGCAGGCCAGGGCGGCCGTCCACGCGGTGTTCGGGCTGCTGAATTCCACCCCGCACCTCGCGCCCGCGACCGCGGACGACGGCCGGTCGGCCCGTACGGCGACGGAGGAGCTGCTACGCCGTCTGGCCCACGGCGCGTTCGGCGCCCTGGGGTCACCCGCGTAACCGTCCACGAAACGGAATGGAGCGGCCCCGGGCGGGGGCGGACGGCAGAATGGGGCCCATGCCGATACCCAGCCGCGCCGCCCTCGTCGAGCACCTCGTCCGCACCCGCATCGCCGGAGACGTCGCCACGCCCCGCGACAACAACCTCTCCCACTACCGCAAGCTGGCGAACGGCGACCGCCACTACTGGCTGGGCCTGGAGCTGGGTGACCGCTGGACCGACGAGCAGGACGTGCTCGCCGTCATGGCCGAGCGGTGCGGGGTGAACGACGACCCGGAGCACCGGGCCGGACAGGACACCATCGACCCCGAGCTCACCGTCGACGGCCTGGACCGGATGGCCGCCCGGCTGCGCAAGGCCGCCGCCGGCGGGCAGCGGGTGCTGTTCGCGACCGGTCACCCCGGCGCGCTGCTCGACGTGCACAGCCGTACCGCCGCCGCGCTGCGCGCCGCCGGGTGCGACATCGTGCGCATCCCCGGCGGGCTCACCGCCGACGAGGGGTACGTCGTCCAGTTCGCGGACGTCGCCGTCTTCGAGCGCGGCGCGAGCCTCTGGCACACCCACTCGCCGGAGCCGATGAACGCCATCCTCGACCACCTGGACACCCAGCCGGACCTGGTGGTCGCCGACCACGGCTGGGCGGGCCGCGCCGGTCAGCGCGGGATCGACTCCCTCGGGTACGCCGACTGCAACGACCCGGCGCTCTTCATCGGTGAGGCCGAGGGCACCATGCAGGTGACGATCCCGCTGGACGACCACGTGGTGGACCCGCGGTACTACGAGCCCATGACGGAGTACCTGCTGGACGCGGCCGGACTGCTCTGACCGGCGCGCTCAGGGACCCGGGGTCCGGCGGCGCCGGGCCCGGGGGCCGAGGTCGGCCGGCTCGCCCCGCGCCGCCTCCATGAAGGCGTGCCGCCGTTCCCTCTTGGCAGGGCGCCGCCGCGCGTGCCCTCGCGCACGCGCGCGTGCAGCGCTTCGGCCTCCGCCTGGGCGGCCTGCGCCGTCTCGTACGAGCAGGCCGGCTCCACGGCCTTCTTCGCGAGCCACAGGGCGTGCAGGGCCTCCTCGTCGGTGCCGTCGCCGACCGGCGGCCCCGGCTCCCTGCTGTCCGGCACCAGCTCGATGCGCTGCGCGGAGCCCAGGAAGCCGACGATGGCCGCCTCGCGCTCGGCGCGCTCCGCGGCCGGCCCGCTCCCACTGGTGGCGCCGGCTCTCGACGCGGGTGGCCGGATGCCGGCCGATGAGCGTGCCCGCCGTGCCCGGCGGCCCGCCCGCCAGGGCGAGGACTGTTCCCCGATACCTCATCCACGGTGCACGGCGTGGACGATCACACCCGTGCCCGTCGAGCCCCTGGCGGGCCGTCAACAACACGGCCCGCCACGGGAAGACGTCTCATCCGCGCGGAACGCGGACCACACCCTCCTGGATGACCGAGATCGCCAGCTGCCCGTCCCGCGTGTAGATACGGGCCTGGCCCAGGCCCCGGCCGCCCGAGGCGGAGGGGGACTCCTGGTCGTACAGGAGCCATTCGTCGGCCCGGAAGGGCCGGTGGAACCACATCGCGTGGTCCAGCGACGCGCCGACGACGTCACCGACCGCCCAGCCGCCCCGCCCGTGGGCGAGGAGCACCGAGTCGAGCAGCGTCATGTCCGACACGTACGTCGCCAGGCAGACGTGGAGCAGGGGGTCGTCGGCCAGCTTGCCGTTCGTGCGGAACCACACCTGGGAGCGGGGCTCGCGCGGCTCGCCGACGCTGCCCCACGGCGGGACGTCGGCGTAGCGCAGGTCCACCGCCGCCCGGGCCTCGATCAGCCGCTCCGCGACATCGGCCGGCAGGTGGCGGGGCAGCGTCTCGGCGGCCGTCGGCAGGGCCTCCGGGTCGGGCGCCGGCGGCATCCCCGCCTGGTGCTCCAGGCCCTCCTCGTACGTCTGGAAGGACGCGGAGAGGTGGAAGATCGGCTGCCCGTGCTGGACGGCGACGACCCGGCGGGTGGTGAAGGAGCGGCCGTCGCGGATCCGGTCCACGGTGTACACGATCGGCGCGCCGGGGTCCCCGGGGCGCAGGAAGTACGCGTGGAGGGAGTGGGCGAGCCGGTTTTCGGGGACGGTCCGGCCGGCCGCCACCAGCGCCTGGGCGGCCACCTGGCCGCCGAAGACGCGGGGGACGAGGGCGGAGCGGGACCGGCCCCGGAAGATGTCCTGCTCGATCCGCTCCAGGTCGAGCAGATCGAGCAGGTCGTCGAGCGCTTGGGTCACCTGGCTTACAGGCCCATCGACTTGGCGATGATGGTCTTCATGATCTCGCTGGTACCGCCGTAGATGCGGTTGACGCGGTTGTCCGCGTACAGGCGGGCGATCGGGTACTCGTTCATGTAGCCGTAGCCGCCGTGCAGCTGGAGGCAGCGGTCGATGACGCGGTGGGCGACCTCGGTGCAGAAGAGCTTGGCGCTGGCGGCCTCGGCCGGGGTCAGCTCGCCCGCGTCCAGGGCCTCCAGGGCGCGGTCGGCGACCGCCTGGGCGGCGTCGACCTCGGCCTGGCAGGCGGCCAGCTCGAACTTGGTGTTCTGGAAGTGCGCGACCGGCTTGCCGAAGACCGTGCGGTCCGTGACGTACTGCTGGGCGAACCGGATCGCGGCCTTGGCCTGCGCGTACGCGCCGAAGGCGATGCCCCAGCGCTCGGAGGCCAGGTTGTGGCCGAGGTAGGAGAAGCCCTTGCCCTCCTCGCCGAGCAGGTCCTCGACCGGCACCTTGACGTCGACGAACGCCAGCTCGGCGGTGTCGGAGGTGCGCAGGCCGAGCTTGTCCAGCTTGCGGCCGATGGAGTAGCCCTCGGACTTGGTGTCCACCGCGAAGAGGGAGATGCCGAAGCGGCGGTCCTCGGCGGAGGGGGCGGAGGTGCGGGCGCACACGATCACACGGTCGGCGTGCACACCACCGGTGATGAAGGTCTTGGCGCCGTTGAGGACGTAGTGCGTGCCGTCCTCGGAGAGCTTGGCGGTGGTCTTCATGCCCGCGACGTCGGAGCCGGTGCCAGGCTCGGTCATCGCCAGCGCCCACATCTCCTCGCCGGAGACGAACTTCGGCAGGTAGCGCTTCTTCTGCTCGTCGGTGGCGAGCATCTTGAGGTACGGCAGGGCGAGCAGCACGTGCACGCCGGAGCCGCCGAACTGGACGCCCGCGCGCGCGGTCTCCTCGTACAGCACGGCCTCGAACTTGTGCGTGTCCAGGCCCGCGCCGCCGAACTCCTCGGGGACGTTGATGCCGAAGACGCCCAGCTCGCCCAGCTTGTGGTAGAAGTCGCGCGGCGCCTGGCCCGCGGCGAACCACTCGTCGTAGACGGGGACGACCTCGGCCTCGATGAAGGCGCGGATGGTCTCCCGGAACGCCTCGTGGTCCTCGTTGAATACGGTCCGGCGCACGGACGCCTCCTCGTGGTCGTCGCTGGGTACGGTCTGGCTAAGCGCTTGCTCAGGGTCTTGCCCACGAAGTTACCCGGCGGTCACGGACGCTGTCCAGGGTCGTTCGTGTCACAACCATCACGGTGACCACCGCAGCGCGAACCACAGCTCCATGCGCGCCTCCGCGTCGTCCAGGTCCATGCCCAGCAGTGCCGCGCACCGCGCGATCCGCTGGCGGACCGTGTTGCGGTGCACGCCCAGGGCCGTCGCCGTGCGGTCCCAGCTGCCGTGCAGGGACAGCCACGTGCGCAGCGTCTCCCGCAGGGGCTCGGTGAGCGGCCCGAGCAGGGTCCCGGCGTGCGCGGCGGCCTCCTCCGGATCGACCAGCGCGCCGAGGCCGGCCGGACGGTGCCGGACCAGGGGAGCGCCCGTCGCCAAGGCGCGGCGCAGGGCGCGGGCCGCCTGGAGATCGGCCGCGCCCAGGTCCCCGGGGCCGGCCGGAGCGCTGACCCCGAGCGTCCAGCCCGGGTGCGGGGCGAGGTCCCGGCCGGCCGGGAGAAGCGCCCGTACGGTGCCGTCCTCCGCCGACATCAGAGGGGTGCCCAGGGGCGGCGGGGGGCCTTCACCGCGCGCGTGGACCACCGTCCACGGGGCCTCGCCCAGCAGCGGGGTCACCTCGGCCGGGGCGGCGCCCAGCAGGAGGCGGACCAGGGCCGTGGAGCGGGCGGCCTCGTCGGCGCCCTGGTGCGGGGCGGTCAGCAGCGACAGGAGGACCACCGCGACGCCCGCGATGGTGTGGTCGCCCGGCTCCCGGCGCGCGGCGGCGAGACCGAGCGTCAGGCGCCGGGTGTCGCCGAGGGCGTACGCGGCGAGGTGGACGCCGGCCACCGTGTCGGTGGCGGAGGCGGGGCGGGCGCCCGCCCCGATGACCTGGACCAGGTGGGACAGGGCGGACCGGGCCTCCGGCGCCACGGAGCGGCCCGCCGCCGCGTACTCGGTGCCGTCCGGCGCGTACAGCGCGGCCCGCCCCGCCAGCCGTGACGCCAGCGCGTGCAGCACGGCGGGCACCGGGTCGGGCCGGGCGGCGGCGGTCGCGAGCGACTGCTGCGCCTCCGTGACGCGCCGCAGCTCGTGGTGGCGGGCCTGCGCCATGAGCCGCCACACCGCCCGGCCCACCGCCGTGAACGGCGTCCTCGGCGGCACCTCCAGCAGCGGCAGCCCATGCCGCGCACAGGCCGCCACCAGCTCCTCCGGCACCGTGTCGTACACCGGCGTCACCCCGAAGCCGAGCGCCGCCGCCCCCGCGGCGACGACCCGCGCGACGTACCGCGCGGGGTCGGTGAGCTGCACGCCCGCCGTCATCAGCAGCTCGCCGCCGAGCAGATAGGGGTAGGGGTCGGCCATCTCGGAGGTGTGCACCCAGTGGATGTCCGCCTCGGACGGCCCGGTGATCAGGCGCAGCCCCAGCTCCTCGCGCGCGAGGAGCGCCGCGAGCGGGATGGCGGGACCGGGCGGGGTGGCGGGGCCGCCGGGCGGCGGCAATGGTGCGGCGGGTCCGGGTGGCGAGGGATCCGGCATGGACGTTTCCTCCATCCATAGGGCCTTGGATGGAGGAAACGTACACTTCAGCCTTTCCGCCCGGCCACCTACTGTCGTGTCGGCCCGACGTGCGCCGGCCGGCGGCCGCGGGGGGCTGCGCCATCCCCGGACCGACGGCGACCGGGGCCGTCCCGGCCCGCGGTTAAAGTCATAAGAGCCGATACGGCAGATAAGTACGGAAGAAGGCAGTTGGTCATGAGCAGCAACGACAACGGGACGCCGCGCGGCCCCATCGACTCGTCCCGCGTCCCGCGGTACGCCGGACCCGCGACGTTCGCGCGGTTGCCGCGGCTCGACGAGGTCGGCACCGCCGACGTCGCCGTCATCGGCGTGCCCTTCGACTCGGGTGTGTCCTACCGGCCCGGCGCCCGCTTCGGCGGCAACGCCATCCGTGAGGCGTCCCGCCTCCTGCGCCCCTACAACCCGGCGCAGGACGCCTCGCCGTTCGCGCTCGCGCAGGTCGCGGACGGCGGCGACATCGCCGTCAACCCGTTCAACATCAACGAGGCCGTGGAGACCGTCGAGGCCGCCGCCGACGACCTGCTGAACACCGGTGCCCGCATCATGACCCTCGGCGGCGACCACACCATCGCGCTGCCCCTGCTGCGCTCGGTGGCGAAGAAGCACGGCCCCGTCGCCCTGCTCCACTTCGACGCCCACCTCGACACCTGGGACACCTACTTCGGCGCCGAGTACACGCACGGCACCCCGTTCCGCCGGGCCGTCGAGGAGGGCATCCTCGACACCGAGGCGCTCTCCCACGTCGGCACCCGCGGCCCGCTGTACGGCAAGCAGGACCTGACCGACGACGAGAAGATGGGCTTCGGCATCGTCACCTCCGCCGACGTCTACCGCCGCGGTGCCGACGAGATCGCCGACCAGCTGCGCCAGCGCATCGGCGACCGCCCGCTGTACATCTCCATCGACATCGACTGCCTCGACCCGGCCCACGCGCCCGGTACCGGCACCCCCGAGGCGGGCGGCATGACCTCCCGCGAACTGCTGGAGATCCTGCGCGGCCTGGCGTCCTGCAACCTCGTCTCCGCCGACGTCGTCGAGGTCGCCCCGGCGTACGACCACGCGGAGATCACCTCGGTCGCCGCCTCCCACACCGCGTACGAGCTGACCACCATCATGTCCCGGCAGATCGCGGCGGGCCGCGCCACCGGCGCGGAGCAGGCCGCGAAGTGACCCCGGCCGCCGGGTCCGGCGCCCTCCCCCCGGCGCCGGGCCCGGCGGTACGGCGCGACGGAAGGGACGCCCCATGACCCACGACCACGACCTGGTGCTGCGGCCCACCGCCGCCCAGACCGAGGCCGCGCTCAACCCCCCGCCCGGCCGCACCGGCGGCGACCTCGTCGTCGAGACCCTGGCCGGGCTCGGCGCCACCACGGTCTTCGGGCTGCCCGGCCAGCACGCGCTCGGCATGTTCGACGCGCTGCGCCGCTCGTCGCTCCGGTACGTCGGCCTGCGCGTCGAGAACAACGCGGGGTTCGCCGCCGACGCGTACGGCCGGATCACCGGCGAGGCGGCGCCGCTCCTGCTGTCCACCGGACCCGGCGCGCTGATGTCGCTCGCCGCGCTCCAGGAGGCCGCCGCCGCCAGCGCGCCCGTCCTCGCCATCGGCAGCCAGGTCCCGGCCGCGGGGCTCGGCGGCGGACGCCACGGCTACCTCCACGAACTGCGCGACCAGCAGGCCTCCTTCCGCGACGTCGTCAAGTCCGTGCACACCGTCCGTACGCAGTCGCAGATCCCTTCCGCCGTCGCCGCGGCCTGGCAGTCCGCGCTGACCGCGCCCCACGGGCCCGTCTGGGTCGAGATCCCGCAGGACGTGCTGCTCGCCCCGGCCGCGCTGCCGGCCGTCACGGCCATGGACGCCACGCCGGACGAGCTGCCGCCCCGCCCCGAGCTGACCGCCCTCGCGGCCTACCTGCTGTCCGGCGCCGAGCGCCCCGCGATCATCGCGGGCGGCGGCGTCGTACGCTCCGACGCGTCCGGCAAACTCCGCGCCCTGGCGGAGCGCGTCCAGGCCCCGGTCGTGACCACCTTCGGCGGCAAGGGCGCCTTCCCCTGGGAACACCCGCTGTCCCTCCAGTCCTGGCTGGAGGACCGGCACATGACGGACTTCCTGGAGGACGCGGACGTCCTGCTGGTCGTCGGCTCGGGGCTCGGTGAACTCTCCTCGAACTACCACACCTTCACGCCGCGCGGCCGGGTCATCCAGATCGAGGCCGACCTCGGCAAGCTGGAGTCCAACCACCCCGCCCTCGGCATCCACGCCGACGCGCGCCTCGCGCTGTCCGCGCTCCTGGAGACCGTGGACGCCAGGCCGGACGCACACGCCGCCGACCGCGTCCGTACGGTGCTGGCGAAGGTGGGAGAACGGCTCGCCGCCCAGGACCTGACCCTGGAACGCCAGGTCCTCGCCGCCGTGCGCGACGCCCTGCCGGACGACGCGCCCAGCTTCTGGGACATGACGATCCTGGCCTACTGGGCCTGGTCGGCGTTCGACCCGCGCCGCCCCAACACCATGCACTCCGCCCAGGGCGCGGGCGGCCTCGGCTACGGCTTCCCCGCGGCGCTCGGCGCCGCCACGGCCGACCCCACCACGCCGGTGCTGGCCGTCTCCGGCGACGGCGGCGCGATGTACTCGCTCGCCGAACTCGCCACGGCGAAGCAGTACGGCCTCGACGTCACCTGGCTCATCGTCGACGACGGCGGCTACGGCATCCTGCGCGAGTACATGACGGACGCCTTCGGCGAGGCCACCGGCACCGAACTGGCCCGCCCCGACTTCGTCGCCCTCGCCGAGTCCTTCGGCGTCCCGGCGGTCCGCACCACCCCGCAGGACCTGCGCGACGACCTCGCCAAGAGCCTCGCCACCCCCGGTCCGTCGGTGGTGGTGCTCCCGGCGCTGCTGCGGATGTTCGCACCGACCCACCTCACGGACACCGACGGGCGCTGACACGACCGTAGGGAAGCACGGGTCACGTGCCGCGTGACGGTGACCCGTGCTTCTCCGCGCGGGTGACGTGCCGCGTGACGGTGACCCGTGCTTCTGCGCACGGGCTTGGGCGTACAACCTTCCGGCCCCTCACCGGTCTGGAAGAGCGTGACTTCCCTACACCGCCACAGACGCGGCGCGCTCGGCGCGGCCCTCGCCCTCGGGGTGCTGCTGCCCACCGCCGCCACGGCCACGCCCGCGACCGCCGCGCCGGCCGTCACGTGCACCTCCGCCAAGACCGGACTGGCCGCCAAGCTGTCCCAGGACATCGCGGCGGCGCTCAACGGCCGGTCGTCCATGACGGCCGTCGCCGTGTACGACCGCAGGACCAACACGCACTGCGAGCTGCGCGCGACGCAGGCGTTCGACTCGGCGAGCATCGTCAAGACGACCGTGCTCGCGACGCTGCTGTGGGACGCGGACAAGCAGAAGCGCCGGCTGACCCAGCGCGAGGTCGACCTGACCACCGCCATGATCACCAAGTCGGACAACGCCTCCACCAGCACCCTGTGGAAGCAGCTCGGCGTCGCCAAGGTGAAGGCGTTCCTCCAGGCGGCCGGGATGACCCAGACCGTGCCCGGCTCCGGCGGCTACTGGGGCCTCACCCAGATAACCGCCCGTGACCAGCGCAAGCTGCTCACCCTGGTCGCCGCTCCGAGCACCGTCCTGACCGAGACCTCCCGCACGTACATCCGGAGCCTCATGCAGCGGGTCGTCTCCTCGCAGCGCTGGGGGACCCCGGCCGGCGCGCCCGCCGGCATGACCGTCCACGTCAAGAACGGCTGGCTGTCGCGCGCCACCCACGGCTGGCGCGTCCACAGCACCGGCGTCTTCACCAGCAACACCGCGAACTACTCGATCACCGTGCTCACCCACGACAACAAGACGATGACCGACGGCGTCAACACCATCCAGGCCGTCGCCCGCGCCGTGCACCGCGACCTCAACCCGACGACGTACAGCACGGGCCGGACGTTCACGCCGCCCGCCGTCCCGCAGGAGGTGATCCCGCCGCTGCCCGAGACCGGCCCCGCCCACCCCGCCACGTAACCGTGGAATGAAAACCGCGTGCAGGGACGTTGCTGCTTCCGGCGGAAACGACCAACGGGAGGCACCGGTGACGGCGGCAGAGGCGGCGCGACACGAGGGGTGGGCACGGCGGCTCGCCGGTTATGCCTGGCGGTACCGGCGCAACGTCCTGCTCGCCCTCGGTTCGTCCCTCGGGGGGATGGCCGTCATGGCCGTCGTCCCGCTCATCACCAAGGTCGTCATCGACGACGTCATCGGTGCCGGAACCCGGTCCCTCGCCGTGTGGACCGGGCTCCTCATCGCCGCCGCGGTCGTCGTCTACGTCCTGACGTACATACGCCGCTACTACGGCGGACGCCTCGCGCTCGACGTCCAGCACGACCTGCGCACCGACATGTACGGGACGATCACCCGCCTCGACGGGCGGCGGCAGGACGAGCTGTCCACCGGGCAGGTCGTCGGACGCGCCACCAGCGACCTCCAGCTCATCCAGGGCCTTCTCTTCATGCTCCCGATGACCATCGGGAACTTCCTCCTCTTCCTCATCTCCCTCGTCATCATGGCGTGGCTGTCGCTGCCCCTGACGCTCGTCGCGCTCGCCGTCGCCCCCGCCCTGTGGTTCATCGCCAAGCGCAGCCGCACCCGCCTGCACCCCGCCACCTGGTACGCCCAGGCCCAGGCCGGTCAGGTCGCGGGCGTCGTCGACGGCGCCGTCTCCGGCGTCCGCGTGGTCAAGGGCTTCGGGCAGGAGGAGCAGGAGACCGGCAAGCTGCGCGAGGCGAGCCGCAAACTCTTCGCGGGCCGCCTGCGCACCATCAAGCTCAACGCGCGCTACACCCCCGCACTCCAGGTGGTGCCCGCCCTCGGACAGGTCGCGATGCTGGCCGTCGGCGGCTGGTTGGCCACCCGCGGCGAGATCACCCTCGGTACGTTCGTCGCCTTCTCCACGTACCTCGCCCAGCTCGTCGGGCCGGTCCGGATGCTGGCCATGGTCCTCACCGTCGGCCAGCAGGCCCGGGCCGGCGTGGAGCGCGTCCTGGACCTCATCGACACCGAGCCGGTGATCAAGGACGGCACCAAGGAGCTGCCCGCGGACGCCCCCGCCAGCGTCGAGTTCGACGACGTGTCCTTCGCGTACGACGACGACCGGCCCGTCCTGGACGGCTTCTCGCTGGAGATCCGGCCCGGCGAGACCGTCGCCGTCGTCGGCGCGTCCGGCAGCGGCAAGTCCACCGTCTCCCTGCTGCTGCCGCGCTTCTACGACGTCACGCACGGCGCGGTCCTGGTGGGCGGGCACGACGTCCGCGAGCTGACCCTGGAGTCCCTGCGCGCCGCCATCGGGCTCGTACCCGAGGACAGCTTCCTCTTCTCCGACACCGTCCGCGCCAACATCGCCTACGGCAGGCCCGACGCGACGGACGAGGAGATCCTCGCCGCCGCCCGCGCCGCCCAGGCCGACGGCTTCATCACGGACCTCCCCGACGGGTACGACACCACGGTCGGCGAGCACGGCCTGACCCTCTCCGGCGGCCAGCGCCAGCGCATCGCGCTCGCCCGCGCGATCCTCGCCGACCCGCGCCTGCTGCTCCTCGACGACGCGACCTCCGCCGTCGACGCGCGCGTGGAGCACGAGATCCACGAGGCGCTGCGGTCGGTCATGGCCGGGCGCACCACCCTGCTCATCGCCCATCGCCGCTCCACCCTGAACCTCGCCGACCGCATCGCCGTCCTCGACGACGGACGGCTGTCCGACATCGGCACCCACGACGAGCTCCAGCAGCGCTCCGCGCTCTACCGGCGTCTGCTGACCGACCCCGACGAGCTGGGCGGTGTCTCACCCGGTCACGCCGTCCCCGCCGCCGCGCCCCACGAGGACGTCACGGTCCGCGAGGAGCTAGACGCCGAGTTCGACGCGGAACGCGGCATCACCCCCGCCCTGTGGCAACGCGACGCGGACAGCGCGGGCGAGTCCGACACCCCCGGCGCCACACCCGAGCTGCTCGCGCAGGTCGAGGCGCTGCCCCCCGCGACCGACGTCCCGGACATCGACGAGGCCCAGGCCGTGCGGCCCGAGGAGACCTACGGGCTGCGCAGGCTGCTGCGCGGCTTCGGACTGCCCCTGCTGGTCAGCCTGGCGCTCGTCGCGGCCGACGCGGGCGCCGGCCTGCTGCTGCCCATCCTGATCCGGCACGGCATCGACGAGGGCGTGGAGCAGGCAGCGCTCGGCGCTGTGTGGGTCGCGTCGGCGCTGGCGCTGCTGACCGTGGTGGTGCAGTGGGCGGCGCAGACCGGTGAGATCCGGATGACCGGACGGACCGGCGAGCGGGTGCTGTACGCGCTGCGCCTGAAGATCTTCGCGCAGCTCCAGCGGCTCGGGCTCGACTACTACGAGCGGGAGCTCACCGGGCGGATCATGACCCGGATGACGACGGACGTCGACGCCCTGTCCACGTTCCTCCAGACCGGGCTCGTCACCGCCTTCGTGTCCGTGGTCACCTTCTTCGGCATCATGGTCGCGCTCGTCGTCATCGACGTGCAGCTGGCGCTGGTCGTGTTCGCGACGCTGCCCGTGCTCGCGATCGGCACGGTGTTCTTCCGGCGCTCCAGCGTCAAGGCGTACGAGCTGGCGCGGGAGCGGATCAGCGTCGTCAACGCCGACCTCCAGGAGTCGGTGGCCGGGCTGCGGATCGTCCAGGCGTTCGGCCGTGAGCGGTCGGGAGCGGAGCGGTTCGCCGGACGCAGCTCCGCGTACCGGTCGGCCCGGGTGCGCGGCCAGTGGCTGATCTCGGTGTACTTCCCGTTCGTCCAGTTCCTGTCGTCGGTGGCCGCCGCCGCGGTGCTCATCGTGGGCGCGGGGCGGGTGGAGGCCGGGACGCTGACGACCGGGGCCCTCGTCGCGTACCTGCTCTACATCGACCTGTTCTTCGCGCCCGTGCAGCAGCTGTCGCAGGTCTTCGACGGCTACCAGCAGGCGGCGGTGTCGCTCGGCCGGATGCAGGAGCTGCTGCGGGAGCCGGCGTCGACGGTCTCCGCGCCCCGGCCCCGCGACCTCGGCCGCCTGCGGGGCGAGATCGCCTTCGAGAACGTCTCCTTCACCTACGCCTCCGCCGACGGGGAGAAGGAGGAGGCCCTCACCGGTGTCGACCTGCGCGTCCCGGCCGGCCAGACCGTCGCGTTCGTCGGGGAGACCGGCGCCGGCAAGTCGACGCTCGTCAAGCTGGTCGCCCGGTTCTACGACCCGACGTCCGGCCGCGTCACCGTCGACGGCACGGACCTGCGCGACCTCGACCTCACGGCGTACCGGCACCGCCTCGGGGTCGTGCCCCAGGAGGCGTACCTCTTCCCGGGCACGGTCCGCGACGCCATCGCGTACGGGCGGCCCGAAGCGAGCGACGCCGAGGTGGAGGCGGCGGCCCGGGCGGTCGGCGCCCACGAGATGATCGCCACGCTCGACGGCGGCTACCTGCACGAGGTCGCCGAGCGGGGCCGCAACCTGTCGGCGGGCCAGCGCCAGCTGATCGCCCTGGCGCGGGCCGAGCTGGTCGCGCCGGACGTCCTGCTGCTCGACGAGGCGACGGCGGCGCTGGACCTGGCGACGGAGGCGCAGGTCAACGCCGCGACGGACCGCCTGGCCGGCCGCCGTACGACCCTGGTGGTCGCCCACCGCCTGACCACGGCGGCCCGGGCGGACCGGGTCGTCGTCATGGACCACGGCCGCGTCACCGAGGACGGCACGCACGACGAGCTGCTGGCGCGCGGCGGGCGGTACGCGGAGCTGTGGCGCACCTTCGTGGGCGACGTGGAGGCCCCGGCGACGGCGTGAGCGGGCGGTCCGGGCCGTGGCGAGGGCAACCATCCAGCGCCCTCCGGCGTCGTACACACGTACGCTCACGAGACAAAGGGGAGCCCGCGTGTTCGATGAGGTGGCTGCGGCCGGGGTGACAGGACGACTGCTCGTGCACGTCCTCGCGGTGCTCGTCGCCGTGAGCGCCCTCACCCTCGCCGGACCGGGCACCGCCCGCGCCGAGGCGGCAGCCGTCTGCTCGGGGCGGCTGGTCAAGAGCGTGCCGTTCACCACCGGAGAGCTGCGGGTCTACAAGAACCGCCAGTACGCGTGCGCCGTCACGTTCGCCAAGAAGCCCGGAGCGCGCCGCTCCATGTCCGTGACCGTCCAGGCGCGAGGCGGACGGGCCGCCGTCGACAAGGGCCTGTTCACCCGGCAGGCCGGACCCGTCACCGTGTACGCCCTCCACCGCTGCGTCCGCGCCTCCGGCGCCGTCGCGGGCAGGGGCGGATCCACCGGCTGGATCCTGTGCTGACGATCCGCCGACGCGTCAACGAGGTGTAGCGGCGCGGGTGTTGACCCCGCTAGGTTCACGGCGACCCGAATGTGAACCAAGTGGAGGGTGCATGCGCAAGGCGCTCAGATGGCTGCTGTCGCTCGTGGTGCTCATCGGCACCGTGAGCGCGGCCGGAACGGCCACCGCCGCCGGCCCGGACAGCCCGTCCCCGTCCCTGTCCCCGTCCTCGTCCGAGGACATCAAGGACCGCATCCTGGCGATACCCGGGATGACCCTGATCGAGGAGACGCCCTACCCCGGCTACCGTTTCTTCGTCCTCTCCTACACCCAGCCGGTCGACCACCGCGACCGCGCCAAGGGCACCTTCCAGCAGCGCCTCACCCTGCTGCACAAGGACACCGGCCGCCCCACGGTCTTCCACACCAGCGGATACGGGCTCAACACCCGCCCGCGGCGCGCCGAACCGACGGCCATCGTCGACGGCAACCAGGTCTCCATGGAGTACCGCTTCTTCACCCCGTCCCGCCCCCAGGCCGCCGACTGGTCCACGCTGGACATCCGGCAGGCCGCCGACGACCAGCACCGGATCTTCACCGCGCTGAAGCCCCTCTACCCCGGGAAGTGGCTCGCCACCGGCGCCTCCAAGGGCGGCATGACCGCCACGTACTACGAACGCTTCCACCCCCGCGACATGGACGGCGTCGTCGCGTACGTGGCGCCCAACGACGTGGTGGAGAAGGAGGATTCGGCCTACGACCGGTTCTTCGCGACCGTCGGCACCCGGGAGTGCCGTGAGCGCCTGAACGCCATGCAGCGCGAGGCGCTGATCCGCCGCGCGCCGCTGCAGGAGAAGTACCGCGCGTGGGCCGCCGCCGAGGGCGCCACCTTCCACACGGTCGGCACCCTGGACAAGGCGTACGAAGCGGTCGTCCTCGACTTCGTCTGGGCCTTCTGGCAGTACCACACGCAGGCCGAGTGCGCCGACATCCCGGACGCCGCCACCGCCACCGACCAGACCGTCTACGACACCATCGACACCTACTCGGGCTGGGCGTACTACACCGACCAGGGCCTGGAGTGGGCGGTTCCGTACTACTACCAGGCGGCCACCGAACTCGGCTCGCCCAGCCTGCGGACCGAGCACCTCAACGGGCTGACCCGGTACGGCTACCAGCCCGCGCGGAACTTCGTGCCGCGCGAGGTCCCGGTACCCCGCTTCAAGCCGTGGGTGATGCGTGACGTCGACACCTGGGTGCGTACGCGGGGCCAGCGGATGCTCTTCGTGTACGGCGCGGACGACCCGTGGGGCGCGGAGCGGTTCCGCGTCGACAAGGGCCGGGACAGCCACGTCCTCACCGCGCCCGGCGCCAACCACGGCGCGGGCGTCGCCGACCTGGCCGACGCCGAGCGGGCCTGGGCGACGGCACGGCTCCAGGCGTGGGCGGGTGTGTCACCGGCCCCCGTCCGGACCGACCCGCGCCTGGACAGGCCCGGCGTGGAACAGCGGCGGACGCCGCGCTTCTGACGCCGCGCGGCTCTTCACAGCGCGGGCGTACGGGCCGCCGCCCCCGGTTCCTCCGGGTGCGGCGGCTCGGGACGTCGAAGACAGGACCTAGTAGGTCAGGCCGTACCCCAGGGGGTACAGCACCCGGGTGGGATCGTCCGCGCGCTGTACGGGGACGGGCAGCCGCCCCCCGGGCCGCGCCCGCCCGGCGATCACCCGGGCGGCGGCGCGCAGCTCGACGTCGGTCCAGGAGTACGTGGCGAGGGTGGCGCGCTGGCCGCTGAGCCGGGCGATGTCGTACGGGTTGCGGATGGCGACCGTGACCACCGGGACGCCCGTCGCGGCGAGCCGGGAGACGAGCGTGCGCTGCGTGCCGGTCGCCGAGACGTTGTACGTGCCGACGACGACGGCGTCCTTGCCGGCCGAGGCCGCCACCGCCTCGTCGATCTTCGCCGCGGACGGGTTGGCGCCGGTCGGCAGGGTGGTCACGGTGAAGCCGAGCTCGGTGAGGGCGGCGGCGAGGGTGGCCGTCGGGGGGCCGGTCGTGCCGGACGGCGAGGCCGGGTCGGCGCCGACGACCAGGAGGTTCGGCCGCCGGCGCCGGTCGAGCGGCAGCAGCCCGCCGTCGTTGAGCAGCAGCGTCGTGGTCCCCTCGGCGATCCGGTCGGCGGTGGCGAGGTGGGCCCGGGTGCCGACGGTGTGGTCGACGTCCTCGTGGGTGACGTAGGGGTCGCGGAAGAGGCCCAGCTTCGCCTTGAGCCGGAGGATGCGGAGAATCGATTCCTCGACGCGGGCCTCGCTGATCTCACCGCTCCGTACGGCCGCGAGGACGGCGTTCCGGGCGACCGCCAGGTTCGGCGGGTTGAGCAGCTGGTCGCAGCCCGCCTTCAGGGCGAGGACGGGGACGCGGTCGTCGCCGTACTTGGTGCGGACACCCTCCATGCCGAGCGAGTCGGTCACCACGACACCGTCGTAACCCAGCCTCTCCCGCAGGATGCCGGTGAGGATGGGGCGGGAGAGGGTGGCGGGCTCCTCGGCCGGGTCGAGCGCCGGGACGACGATGTGCGCCGTCATGATCGAGTCGATCCCCGCGGCGATGGCCGCCCGGAACGGAGGGGCGTCCAGCGCCTCCCACTGCTCGCGGGTGTGGGTGATCCTCGGCAGTCCGTAGTGGCTGTCGGTCTCGGTGTCGCCGTGGCCCGGGAAGTGCTTGGACGTCGCGGCCACGCCCGCGCGCTGATAACCCCTCACCTGGGCGGCGACCAGGCCGGACACCGCGTGCGGGTCGGCGCCGAAGGAGCGCACGCCGATGACGGGGTTCGCGGGGTTGACGTTCACGTCCGCTACGGGCGCGTAGTTCTGGCGGATGCCCATCGCGGCGAGCTCGGCGCCGGCGATACGGGCGGCGCGTCGGGCGTCGGTGCGCGAGCCGCCCGCGCCGAGCGCCATCGCGCCGGGCATCAGGGTGGCCGGTTCTCCTATCCGGGCGACGATGCCGTGCTCCTGGTCGATGGAGATCAGGACCGGAAGGGGCGTCGGCTGGGCGAGCCCGGCCCGCTGGATGCCGTTGGACAGGTCGGCGATCTGGTGCGGGTCACGGGTGTTGTGCGCCCAGCTGAAGTAGATGACGCCGCCGACGTGGTACCTGGCGATGAGCTCGGCGGCGGTGCGGACGCCGATCTCCTTGAGGTTGGCGTCGATGTCGGCCTGGTCGGGCGCGGTCGCGGAGTGCCCGTACACCCGCATGACGAAGAGCTGGCCGACCTTTTCCTCAAGGCTCATCCGGGAAATGAGCCGCGCGAGCCGGCTGTCGTCCACCGCCGCGTGGGCGGGGGCCGTGGCCCCGGTGGCGGCGGCCGCCACCGCGGCGGCGGTGACGGTGAGGAGGGTACGTCTGGAGGTGATGGCGCGGTGGTGCACTGGTGCTCCTTCCGGCCGTGCGTGAGGAGAGGTGAAGGAAACTGCCAAGGTGTCACGGATAGCCGGAAAGTAACTGCCAGGTCAAGGATCGCGGCGCGCTCGGCGGCAAATGGCCCCGGGAAGTCGCCCCGTCCCCGCCCCCGGCCTTGCGGCGGGGGAGGGGCGCGGGCTCGGGGCGGGCGGGAGCAGCGGGAGCGGTGCGGGCCGGGGCCGCGGGCCGGGGGCGCCACCGGCGCTCAGGGGGGCGACGGTGGCGGTGGCGGTGTGCTGCCGGCCGCGGGCGGCTGGAGAGGAAGAGCCGGCGCTCGCCCGACAGCGAGGGCCCACACCGCTCGGTGACTCACCGGCGGTACGCCCGGCCCGGCGGCTGCGTGAGGACCGGAGTTGCCGGCGCCCCTGGACCCCCGGGACCCCGGGACCCCGGAACCCCGGATTCCGGAATTCCGGGGCTCCTGGGAAATGGCGCGGGCGGTGGGGGAGTCGCGCCCCGGTCCCGGTGCGAGCCCCCCGCTTATCCGCGCGGCCCGGTCTGTCCGGGACGCCTACGCCGCCGGTGGCTCCGGGAGCCGCGCCGGGCATGCCTCGGCACGCCCCCGACACGGCCTCGGGCGGCTCGACAGGCCGGTCGCGGGCAACCGCACCCTGGAGATCCGCCTGCGTGACGGCGCCGGCGGCAGGCCCGTCAGCTGCTCGCGAGGACGCGCAGGTGCTCCCGTCCGGCGGCCAGCAGGGGCGGAAGGTCGGAGGCGTCCGCGTACCAGCGCTTCTCGTACTCCCAGCAGACCCAGCCGTCGTCACCGTCCATGAGGGACAGGCACTCGGCGAGCGGCAGCACACCCGCGCCCAGCGGCAGCGGAGTGGTGTCCTCCGCCGACGCGATGTCCTTGACCTGGACGTATCCCAGGTACGGCGCCAGGACGGCGTGCGACGCCGCGGGGGACTCGCCCGCCAGCCAGGTGTGCATCACGTCCCACAGCGCCCCGACGTGCTTGTGACCGACGGTGCCCACGATCCGGGCGACGTCCGCGCCCGCGCGGTGCGAGTCGTGTGTCTCGACCAGGACCCGTACGCCCAGGTCCGCCGCGACCTCCGCCGCCACGCCCAGCCGTCGGGCGGCCGTCGCGTCCGCCTCGGCCGGGTCCTGGTCACCCCCGCCCGGGAAGACCCGGACGTACGGTGCGCCCAGATCGGCCGCCAGATACAGGAGTTGGTGCAGCTGCTCGTACACGGGCTCGTCGTCACCGGCCGCCGCGACCTGTGTGTATCCGGCGACCGACAGGATCTCGACACCGGCCCGGGCGAACTCCTCGGCCACCGCGCGCCGCTCATGCCCCACCAGTCCCGGGTGCACCGGTTCGTCGGGGTGGGCGCGCAGCTCGACCCCCTGGTAGCCGGTGCCGACAGCGAGACGGATGACCTCGGCGATGGGCATCCCGGGGACGCCGAGCGTGGAGAAGGCGTACTTCATGGCCGCGAACCTACCCGCTCCCCGCGCACCTATGACGGACCGCCCGAATCGGCCGTGGTGGGCGGCATCGGCGGCGGCGCCCATGGTGGTGGGCGTCGGTGGCTCTTCCTCGGCCGGGCGGCCGGACGCCCCCGGCACCCACGCCGACCCGCTCGCCCGGTCACCGGCGAACCACCTCGCCCCCCGCGCACCGCGTCACCGGCGGTCGGTCCAACCGGCGGCCGGATCGTCGACGCCCGAACCGGCGTCACCGCCGCCCCAACCGCTCTCCCGGCACGACGACCGCTCTCCCGGCACCGCGACCGGGCGCCGGTCACCGGTCGGTCCCGATGATCACGGCGCGCCGCGGCAGCGCGGTCCGGGTGGTCGCACCAGGGACAGGCGGCCTCACGCCCGCGGTCTGCCCGCCGACGCGCGGACCCTCACGCCCGCGGTCTCCCCGCCGACGCGGGGACCCTCACCCCCGCGGTCGCCCCGTTGACGCGCGGACCATCAGCTCCGCGCCGATCGTCGCCATCCCGCCCGGCGGCGGCGTCTCCGTGCCCACCGCCAGCCGGCCCGCCCGTGCGCCGGCCTCCGAGAGCGGCAGGCGCACGGTCGTCAGCGCGGGCATCGCGTCCACCGAGAACGGCAGGTCGTCGAAGCCGGCCACCGACACGTCCTGAGGGATGCGCAGGCCCCGATCCCGCAGCGCGGCGCAGGCGCCGAGCGCGACGGTGTCGTTGGCCGCGACGACGGCCGTCAACTCGGGCTCGCGCCGCAGCAGTTCCAGCGTCGCCTCATACCCGGAGCGCCGGTCGTACGGCCCGTGCACGGTGAGCCGCGCCACCCCCTCGCCGAGCCCCGCCGCGCCCATCGCCTCGCGGTGGCCCTCCAGCCGGTGCCGGGTGGTGGTGCGTTCGGCCGGCCCCGCCACGTACCCGATGCGCCGGTGCCCGAGCGCCAGCAGGTGCTCGGTCAGCCGCCTCGCCCCACCCTGGTTGTCGAAGGTCAGCGCGGCCACGAACGCGTCCCCCGGCACCGGGGGCCGCCCGCACAGCACCACGCGCGTGCCCGCGTCCGCCAGCTTGGCGAAGCGGGCGGCCATCGCCGCGCTGTGCCGCGGGTCCTCCAGCGCGCCGCCGGTGAGCACGACGGCCTCGGCCCGCTGGCGCTGGAGCAGCGTGAGATAGGTGAGTTCACGCTCGGGGGAACCGCCGGTGTTGCAGACGACGGCGAGTTTCTCGCCGCCCGCGCGCCCCGGCGCGCCCTCGCCGATGGCGCCCTGCGCCGCCCCGGCCATGATCCCGAAGAAGGGGTCGGCGATGTCGTTGACGAGGATGCCGACCAGGTCGGAGGTGGCGGCGGCGAGGGAGCTGGCCGGCCCGTTCAGTACGTAGTCGAGCTCGTCGACCGCGCGCAGGACCCGCTCGCGGGTGGACGCGGCGACCGGGTAGTTGCCGTTCAGGACGCGCGACACGGTCGCCGGGGACACCCGGGCGCGCGCCGCCACATCGGCCAGGGTGATCGTCATCGCTTTCCTCCGCGGAGAGTCGGGCGTGGCTCTTGTACGGGCCGCTGCCCGCAGGCTAGCGTCCCCCCGTATAGAAAGCGCTTGCTATCACATGGCAGGCCGACGACATCTGGAGGGACCTTCGTGACACGCAGGACAGTGCGGATCGCCATGAACGGCGTCACGGGGCGGATGGGCTACCGGCAGCACCTGGTGCGTTCCATCCTCGCCATCCGCGAGCAGGGCGGCCTGGACCTCGGCGACGGCGAGGTCCTGTGGCCCGAGCCCGTCCTCGTCGGCCGCCGCGAGCACGCCCTGCGCGACCTCGCCGAACGCCACGGACTCACCGAGTGGTCCACCGACCTCGACGCGGTCCTCGCCGACGAGCGCACCGACGTCTACTTCGACGCCCAGGTCACCTCCGCCCGCGTCGACGCGCTCACCAGGGCCATCGCGGCCGGCAAGCACATCTACACCGAGAAGCCCACCGCCACCGACACCGAGGGCGCCCTGGAACTCGCCCGCCTCGCCCGGGCCGCCGGCATCAAACACGGCGTGGTCCAGGACAAGATCTTCCTTCCGGGCCTGCTCAAGCTGAAGCGCCTCATCGACGGCGGCTTCTTCGGCGAGATCCTCTCCGTACGCGGGGAGTTCGGCTACTGGGTCTTCGAAGGCGACTGGCAGCAGGCGCAGCGCCCCTCCTGGAACTACCGCGCCGAGGACGGCGGCGGCATCGTCGTCGACATGTTCCCGCACTGGGAGTACGTCCTGCACGAGCTGTTCGGGCGGGTCACCGGCGTGAGCGCCCACGTCACCACCCACATCCCGCAGCGCTGGGACGAGCAGGGCAAGCCCTACGCCGCCACCGCCGACGACGCCGCGTACGGCATCTTCCAGCTGGAGGGCGGCGCCGTTGCCCAGATCAACTCCTCCTGGGCGGTACGCGTCCACCGCGACGAACTCGTCGAGTTCCAGGTCGACGGCACCCACGGCTCGGCCGTCGCGGGACTGCGGGACTGCCGCGTCCAGCACCGCTCCCTCACGCCCAAGCCGGTCTGGAACCCGGATCTGCCCGTCACCCACTCCTTCCGCGACCAGTGGCAGGAGGTGCCCGACAACGGCGAGTTCGACAACGGCTTCAAGGCCCAGTGGGAGCTGTTCCTGAGACACGTCGCGCTGGACGAGCCGTACCACTGGGACCTGCTCGCGGGCGCGCGCGGTGTGCAGCTCGCCGAGCTCGGCCTGAAGTCCTCGGCGGAAGGCCGCCGTTACGACGTACCGGAGCTGTCGCTGTGACCATCACACTGCCGCACGGCACCTACACCCCCCGCACCGAGCCCGCCCTCACCCCCGGGGGCGGCCCGCCCGCCTCCCGTACGGTCTTCTCCGCCGCGCATGTCGTCGCGGACCCGTACGCGGACGTCTCCCCCGACTCCCCGGCGGCGGTCGACTGGGACGCCACCCTCGCCTTCCGCCGCCACCTGTGGGCGCACGGGCTCGGCGTCGCCGAGGCCATGGACACCGCGCAGCGCGGCATGGGCCTGGACTGGGCGGGCGCCGCCGAGCTGATCCGCCGCTCGGCGGCGGAAGCCAAGGCGGTGGGCGGCCGGATCGCGGCGGGCGTCGGCACCGACCAGCTGTCCGGCCCCGCCGACCTGGCGACCGTCCGCGCCGCCTACGAAGAACAACTCTCCCTGGTCGAGGAGACAGGCGCCCAGCCCATCCTCATGGCGTCCCGGGCGCTCGCGGCGGCCGCCACGTCCCCGGACGACTACCTCGCCGTCTACACACACCTCCTCCGCCAGGCGTCCGAGCCGGTGATCCTCCACTGGCTGGGCCCGATGTTCGACCCCGCGCTGGAGGGCTACTGGGGCTCGGCGGACCTGGACGCGGCCACCGACACCTTCCTGAAGGTCATCGCCGAACACCCCGACAAGGTCGACGGCGTCAAGGTGTCCCTGCTGGACGCCCGGCGCGAGGTCGACCTGCGCCGCCGGCTCCCGCGCGGCGTGCGCTGCTACACCGGCGACGACTTCCACTACCCCGAGCTCATCGCGGGCGACGACCAGGGCTTCAGCCACGCGCTGCTCGGCATCTTCGACCCGCTGGGTCCGCTGGCGGCTCAGGCGGTGCGCGTCCTGGACACCGGCGATATCCCGGGCTTCCGCGAGCTCCTCGACCCGACGGTCGCCCTGTCCCGCCACCTCTTCCAGGCGCCGACCCGCTTCTACAAGACGGGCGTGGTGTTCCTGGCGTGGCTGGCGGGCCACCAGGACCACTTCACGATGGTCGGCGGCCTGCAGTCGGCCCGCTCGCTGCCGCACCTGGCGCGGGCGTACGAACTGGCCGACCGGCTCGGCCTGTTCCCGGACCCGCAGCTCGCGGAGTCCCGCGTGAGGAACCTGCTCACGGTGTACGGAGCCGACCGGTGAACGCAGACCTCACCCGCTTCAGCATCAACCAGATGACGGTCAAGCAGCTGACCCTCCCGGAGCTCACCGAGGCGTGCGTACGCCTCGGCATCCCGGGCGTCGGCCTGTGGCGCGACCCGGTCCGGTCGTACGGCGTCGAAGCCGCCGCCAAGGTGGTGCGCGACGCCGGCCTGACCGTCACCACGCTGTGCCGGGGCGGCTTCTTCACCACCGCCACCGACCTGGACGACAACCGCGCGGCCATCGACGAGGCGGCGACCCTCGGCACGGACACCCTGGTCCTGGTCTCGGGCGGCCTGCCGCCCGGTGGCAAGGACCTGCCCGCCGCCCGCGCACGCATCACCGGCGCGATCGCCGAGCTCGCCCCGTACGCGGCCGAGCGGGGCGTCCGCCTCGCGATCGAACCGCTCCACCCGATGTACGCGGCGGACCGCTGCGCGGTCTCCACCCTCGACCAGGCGCTCGCCATCGCCGCCCACTTCCCGGCCTCCCAGGTGGGCGTGGTCGTCGACACGTACCACATCTGGTGGGACGACCGCGCCCCGGCGGCGGTGGCCCGCGCGGGCGAACAGGGCCGCATCCACTCCTTCCAGCTCGCCGACTGGACGACCCCCCTGCCCGCCGGCGTCCTCAACGGCCGCGGCCAGCTCGGCGACGGCACGATCGACCTCCGCGCCTGGCGCGAACGCGTCGACGCGGCGGGCTACACGGGCCCGATCGAAGTGGAGCTCTTCAACGACGACCTGTGGGCGCGCGACGGCGTCCAGGTCCTGGAGGAGACGGCCCACCGGTACATCCGGCACGCGCTCTAGGACGGCGCGCTCCCGGAATCCGGATTCCGGAAAAATTACCGCCCGCATCCGTGCAACCATCCCGCGGTGACGGGTGTCGTACATGGCATCAGGGCTTCCGGGGAGGGATCCGGGGGGATTCGGGAAGCCCTGCGGAGGGGGAGCGCGCGGGGCCCGGTCTTCGGACCGGGCCCCTTGTAGCGGGAAGGAGCCGAGGGGGGCTCGCCAGTGCAGTGGCGAACCGCCGCAGCGGCGACCATGGCGCCATGGCGGGCTGGACATCAGGCCCCCGTGTCCTCGGCCAGAGGACGGAACTGCTGCGGAGCGGCAAAACAATCACCGCGAGCAGCGTCTCGCAGGGGAAGCCGAGAGACCTCTGTGTCGGCGAGAACCTGTGCCGCACGAAGGCCTCCTTCGCCAGTTGGTGCGGTGTGGCTGTGCCCAGCAATGTGCCCCCGCCCGACACCTCCATGAGGCCCTTCTTCTCGCGCCGGAACGCGAGACTGAACGAGCTGTCGACTGCGACGAACGTCAGCGTTCTTTCGCTGTTGCTCAGGAATCGCCTCAGACCGTCGAGGAGAAGCGTCACTGAAAGGTGGATCATCATCCCCTGGTCGGGCGTATGTCCCATGGAGCTCGCTTGCTGCCGCCCGGACGAGGGCCAGTGACCCGTGCCGCGACGAGGCTTCGCCCAACGCGAGAGCGTAAGCGGCCTGGCCGACCCGCAACTGGTCGGGGCCGTCCACGCGGTTGCCGGTTTTCCACAGGCTCACCGCAGTGTCCGACCTGCCGGGTAGCTTCGAGGCATGTCCAATCCAGCAGTGGTCGAAGGGGTCCTCGAGCGGATCACGTACGCCAACGAGGAGAACGGCTACACGGTCGCCCGGGTCGACACGGGGCGTGGTGCCGGGGAGTTGCTCACCGCGGTCGGCTCGCTGCTCGGGGCGCAGCCCGGGGAGTCGTTGCGGATGGAGGGGCGCTGGGGGTCGCATCCGCAGTACGGCAAGCAGTTCACCGTGGAGAACTACACCACCGTCCTGCCGGCCACCGTCCAGGGCATCCGGCGGTACCTGGGCTCCGGGCTGATCAAGGGCATCGGTCCGCGCATCGCCGAGCGGATCGTCGACCACTTCGGGATCGACACACTCGACATCATCGAGAAGGAGCCGAAGCGGCTCATCGAGGTGCCGGGGCTCGGGCCGAAGCGGACGAAGCTGATCGGGGCCGCCTGGGAGGAGCAGAAGGCCATCAAGGAGGTCATGGTGTTCCTCCAGGGTGTCGGCGTCTCCACCTCCATCGCGGTGCGGATCTACAAGAAGTACGAGGACGCCTCGATCTCCGTGGTGAAGAACCAGCCGTACCGGCTGGCCGCCGATGTGTGGGGCATCGGGTTCCTCACCGCCGACCGGATCGCCCAGGCCGTGGGCATTCCGCACGACAGCCCGGAGCGGGTCAAGGCCGGGCTGCGGTACGCCCTTTCGCAGTCCACCGACCAGGGGCACTGCTTCCTGCCCGAGGAGCAGCTGATCGCCGACGCGGTCAAGCTGCTCCAGGTCGACACGGGCCTCGTCATCGACTGCCTGGCCGAGCTGGCGGAGGAGGAGGAAGGGGGTGTCGTACGGGAGCAGGTGCCGGGCCCGGAGGGGCAGCCGCTGACCGCCGTCTATCTGGTGCCGTTCCACCGCGCCGAGATTTCCCTGGCGGCTCAGCTGCTGCGCCTCCTGCGCACCGGGGAGGACCGGATGCCCGCCTTCCGGGACGTGGCCTGGGACAAGGCGCTGGCGTGGCTGGCGGACCGTACGGGGGCGGAGCTCGCGCCCGAGCAGGAGCAGGCGGTGCGCCTCGCCCTCACCGAGAAGGTGGCCGTGCTCACGGGCGGGCCGGGCTGCGGCAAGTCCTTCACCGTCCGGTCCATCGTGGAGCTGGCCCGAGCCAAGCGGGCCAAGGTGATCCTCGCGGCGCCCACCGGCCGCGCCGCCAAGCGGCTGGCCGAGCTGACGGGCGCGGAGGCGTCCACCGTGCACCGCCTGCTGGAGCTGAAGCCGGGCGGGGACGCGGCGTACGACCGGGACCGGCCGCTCGACGCGGACCTGGTCGTCGTCGACGAGGCGTCCATGCTGGACCTGCTGCTGGCCAACAAGCTGGTCAAAGCGGTGGCGCCGGGGGCGCATCTGCTGCTGGTCGGCGATGTGGACCAGCTGCCGAGCGTCGGCGCGGGGGAGGTGCTGAGCGACCTGCTGGCCCCGGACAGCCCCGTCCCCGCCGTGCGGCTCACCCGGATCTTCCGGCAGGCCCAGCAGTCCGGTGTCGTCACCAACGCCCACCGCATCAACTCCGGGGAGCAGCCGATCACTTCCGGGCTGCCGGACTTCTTCCACTTCGTGGCGGAGGACACCGAGGAGGCCGGCCGGCTCACGGTGGACGTCGCGGCCCGCCGCGTACCGGCGCGGTTCGGTCTCGACCCGAGGCGTGACGTCCAGGTCCTGGCGCCCATGCACCGCGGCCCGGCGGGCGCGGGCACCCTCAATGGTCTGCTGCAACAGGCGATCACCCCCGCGCGGCCGGATCTGCCGGAGAAGAGGTTCGGCGGCCGGGTCTTCCGCGTCGGGGACAAAGTCACTCAGATTCGCAACAATTACGAGAAGGGAGCGAACGGAGTCTTCAACGGCACGGTCGGCGTGGTCACCGCCCTTGAGGTGGACGACCAGCGCCTGACGGTGCGGACGGACGAGGACGAGGAGGTGTCGTACGACTTCGACGAGCTGGACGAGCTGGCGCACGCGTACGCCGTCACCATCCACCGCTCGCAGGGCAGCGAGTATCCGGCCGTGGTGATCCCCGTCACCACGGGCGCGTGGATGATGCTCCAGCGGAACCTGCTCTACACCGCCGTGACCCGCGCCCGGAAGCTGGTCGTGCTCGTCGGCTCACGCAAGGCCATCGCGCAGGCCGTCCGGACCGTTTCCGCGGGTCGGCGCTTTACCTCACTCCGGCACCGACTGACAGGTGAGGGGCGGGTGGCAAACATCACCCAGAGCTGATCAGGACTTTCGGAACCGGGGCGAAGGGGGCAGGATGAGCAGGTTGACGGCACTGAGTGCCGCCAATTGGCCGAATGGTCGACCCCGAGTGCACTCTGCTGAGCCAAGTGGGGGATGGTAGAGACAGTCAGGGCACCTCGAAGAAGAGGCACTACGTCGGTGAGGGATGACGTGAGCGACAACTCTGTAGTACTGCGGTACGCGGACGGTGAATACACCTACCCGGTGGTCGAGAGCACCGTCGGTGACAAGGGCTTCGACATCGGGAAGCTCCGAGCCCAGACCGGTCTGGTGACCCTGGACAGCGGCTACGGCAACACGGCCGCGTACAAATCCGCGATCACCTACCTCGACGGCGAGCAGGGCATCCTGCGGTACCGCGGCTACCCCATCGAGCAGCTGGCCGAGCGCTCCACCTTCCTCGAGGTGGCGTACCTGCTGATCAACGGCGAACTTCCCAAGGTCGACGAGCTGTCGGCCTTCCGGAACGAGATCACCCAGCACACGCTGCTGCATGAGGACGTCAAACGGTTCTTCGACGGCTTCCCGCGCGACGCCCACCCGATGGCGATGCTGTCCTCCGTGGTCAGCGCGCTGTCGACGTTCTACCAGGACAGCCACAACCCCTTCGACGAGAAGCAGCGTCACCTCTCGACGATCCGGCTGCTGGCCAAGCTGCCGACGATCGCGGCGTACGCGTACAAGAAGTCGATCGGTCACCCGTTCGTCTACCCGCGCAACGACCTCGGGTACGTCGAGAACTTCCTGCGGATGACCTTCTCGGTCCCGGCCCAGGAGTACGAGCTCGACCCGGTCGTTGTCTCGGCGCTCGACAAGCTGCTGATCCTGCACGCGGACCACGAGCAGAACTGTTCCACCTCCACGGTGCGCCTGGTCGGCTCCTCGCAGGCGAACATGTTCGCCTCGATCTCCGCCGGTATCTCCGCCCTGTGGGGCCCGCTGCACGGCGGCGCCAACCAGTCGGTCCTTGAGATGCTCCAGGGCATCCAGGCCAGCGGCGGCGATGTCGACTCCTTCATCCGCAAGGTGAAGAACAAGGAGGACGGCGTCCGTCTGATGGGCTTCGGCCACCGCGTCTACAAGAACTTCGACCCCCGGGCGAAGATCATCAAGGCGGCGGCGCATGACGTCCTCTCGGCGCTCGGCAAGTCCGACGAGCTGCTGGACATCGCGCTGAAGCTGGAGGAGCACGCGCTCGCCGACGACTACTTCGTCTCGCGCAACCTCTACCCGAACGTCGACTTCTACACGGGTCTGATCTACCGGGCGATGGGCTTCCCGACCGAGATGTTCACGGTCCTCTTCGCGCTGGGCCGGCTGCCGGGCTGGATCGCCCAGTGGCACGAGATGATCAAGGAGCCGGGTTCCCGCATCGGCCGTCCGCGCCAGATCTACACGGGCGAGGTCCTGCGCGACTTCGTGCCGGTCGAGAGCCGCTGACGCCCCCGTAGCCCGCAGGGCCTCAGGTCTCGCGGGCTTCGGCGCCGCGGGCTGCAGGGCCGGGCGATTCCGGCCGCGCGTGGCTTCCGGGCCGGCGGGCTTCGGCCCACACGGGCCGACGGGCTTTCCGGGCTCGCAAGCTCCAGGAGCCGACAGGCTCCAGACCCGGCGGGCTGCAGGGCCAGTTGTCTTCGGGGCCCGCAGGGCTCCTCGCGCCAATGCGAAAGCGCCCCGCTGCCGATCCCCCCACGGGTCGGCGAGCGGGGCGCTTCCATATCCCCGGAGCGGATTCCCCCCACGGGATCCGGGCCGGGCGTCTGCCGGGTTTCAGCAGAAGCTCGCGATGCGATCTGCCGGGGTACGTACGGGAGGGCCGCTCAAAGCTCCCCGTGCACGTGCCCCGGCCACGCTTGCCTGGGACGTCCCCCAAGACATCCCATGAACGTCCCCCAAGACGTTCGTGGCATCGCCCATTTAGACTCGCGAGCCGTCCAAATGGTTACCCCCAAATATCTGTGATCTAGGTCTCTTTGTGAAGGTCTTGTGTGTCACGTGAAGGCAAACTCACGTGAACGATCGCAGACGGAGGCTGTTGGTCACCACGAAAACGGATGAAAAGGCCATCGCGAGCCCGGCGATCATGGGGTTCAGCAGCCCGGCCGCGGCGAGCGGCAGCGCGGCGACGTTGTAGCCGAAGGCCCAGAAGAGGTTGCCCTTGATCGTGGTGAGGGTGCGGCGCGAGAGGCGGATGGCGTCCGCCGCCGCCCGCAGGTCCCCGCGTACGAGGGTGAGGTCGCCCGCCTCGATGGCGGCGTCCGTGCCGGTGCCCA
>NZ_JBEXQK010000040.1:0-63672 GCF_040612535.1 Streptomyces sp. NPDC006368 | reverse complement strand
GAACGGTGGGGCCCTTCGACATCGTGCCCGGTGAGGCACTGGCGGAGGATACGAGATTCGAACTCGTGAGGGGTTGCCCCCAACACGCTTTCCAAGCGTGCGCCCTAGGCCTCTAGGCGAATCCTCCGCCGCAAACAATACAAGACGTTGAGGAGTGCTCGCGAACTCGTTCCCCACCCCCGACATCGGGTACCCTGGCCGCAGCCCCTCACGTGGCGCTATCTGACTGAACTCCCCCAGGGCCGGAAGGCAGCAAGGGTAGGTCGGCTCTGGCGGGTGCGTGAGGGGCGTTTGCGTGCGGGGGAGGGGGCCGGACTCGGGCCCGTCGATTGTCGGTGCGGCCCGATATCGTCGTAAGCGTGTCGTCCCTTGCGCTGTACCGCCGCTATCGTCCCGAGTCCTTCGCCGAGGTCATCGGGCAGGAGCATGTCACCGACCCGTTGCAGCAGGCCCTGCGGAACAACCGGGTCAACCACGCGTACCTGTTCAGCGGGCCGCGCGGCTGTGGCAAGACGACCAGCGCCCGCATCCTCGCCCGCTGCCTGAACTGTGAGCAGGGACCCACGCCCACGCCCTGCGGTGAGTGCCAGTCCTGCCAGGACCTCGCGCGGAACGGACCGGGGTCGATCGATGTCATCGAGATCGACGCCGCGTCGCACGGTGGCGTGGACGACGCCCGTGACCTGCGGGAAAAGGCGTTCTTCGGGCCGGCGAGCAGCCGGTACAAGATCTACATCATCGACGAGGCGCACATGGTCACCTCGGCGGGCTTCAACGCCCTGCTGAAGGTGGTCGAGGAGCCGCCGGAGCACCTCAAGTTCATCTTCGCGACGACCGAGCCCGAGAAGGTCATCGGGACGATCCGGTCGCGTACGCACCACTATCCGTTCCGGCTCGTGCCGCCCGGCACGCTGCGGGACTACCTCGCCGAGGTGTGCGCCAAGGAGCAGATCCCGGTCGCGGACGGGGTGCTGCCCCTGGTCGTACGGGCGGGAGCCGGGTCGGTGCGTGACTCGATGTCCGTCATGGACCAGCTGCTGGCGAGCGCCGCCGAGGACGGTGTGACGTACGCCATGGCGACGTCCCTCCTCGGCTACACGGACGCGTCGCTGCTGGACTCCGTCGTGGACGCGTTCGCCTCCGGGGACGGGGCTGCCACGTTCGAGGTCGTGGACCGGGTCATCGAGGGCGGCGCCGACCCGCGGCGATTCGTCGCCGATCTCCTGGAGCGCCTGCGTGACCTGGTGATCCTCGCCGCCGTGCCGGACGCCGCCGAGAAGGGCCTCATCGACGGGCCCGCCGATGTCGTCGAGCGTATGCAGGCCCAGGCGTCCGTGTTCGGGGCCGCCGAGCTCAGCCGGGCCGCCGACATCGTCAACACCGGGCTGACCGAGATGCGCGGTGCCACATCGCCCCGGCTGCAGCTGGAGCTGATCTGCGCGCGCGTGCTGCTGCCGGCCGCGTTCGGCGACGAGCGGTCGCTGCTCGCCCGGCTGGACCGGCTGGAGCGCGGCTCCGTCGTGCAGGCCGCCTCCTTCCAGGCGACCGGCCAGGGACCCGCCATGGGGTACGTGCCCGGGCCCGAGGCCCATGTGCAGATGCCGCCCGCCGCGGCACAGGTGGCACCGGGTGGCGGGCCCGCCGCTGCCCGCGCGGCGGTACGGGGCCCCGGGGCCGAGCAGCCTCCCCCCGCCCCGGCGCCGGCTCCCGCCCAGGCCCCTGCCCCGGCCCCCGCCCCGGCCCCCGCCCCGGTCCCGGCGCCCGAGCCCGAGCCGCCCGCCCCGCCCGCGCCCGCCGGTCCGCGCCCCGGAGCCTGGCCCTCCGCCGCCGCGCCCGGATCCCAGAGCGCCGGATCCCCGAGCGCCCCCCGGCCCGGGGCCTGGCCCACGGCTTCGGCACCCGGCTCGGGCGGGGCCCAGGCCCCCGGCGCCCGGTCCGCCGCGCCCCAGCACCCGGCACCGCAGACCGCCCAGCCCCAGGCCTCCCAGCCGGCCCAGCCCGCGGCCGGCGCACCCGGCATGGCCCAGGGCGCCGCCCAGGTGCGGAACATGTGGCCGGACATCCTGGAAGCCGTCAAGAACCGCCGCCGCTTCACCTGGATCCTGCTCAGCCAGAACGCGCAGGTGGCCGGCTTCGACGGCACCACCCTCCAGCTCGGCTTCCTCAACGCCGGCGCCCGCGACAACTTCGCGAGCAGCGGCAGTGAGGACGTCCTCAAGCAGGCACTGGCCGAGCAGTTCAACCTCAACTGGAAGATCGAGGCGATCGTCGATCCGTCGGGCGGCTCCGCGCCCCCGTCACCGCCCGGCGGTGGCGGCGGTTACGGCGGACGTCCGCCCCAGGCGCCCGCACCGCAGGCGGGCGCCCCCCGGCCCGTACAGCAGGCTCCCCAGCCGCAGTCCGCGCCCGCCCCCGCGCCGTCCCAGGCACGCCCGCAGGGCGCCCACCCCCCCGCGCCGCAGCCGCCGCGCGCCGCCGCGCCGCGGCCGGTCGCGCCCGAGGACGACATGCCGGAGGACGACGACCCCGACCTCGTCGACTCCGCGCTCTCCGGCCACGAGCTGATCGTCCGCGAGCTCGGGGCCACCGTGGTGGAGGAATATACGAACGAGTAGGAGCGGCCCGCTCGGCATCCCGCACAAGGGGCACCCACCCGCGCGGGCTACCCTGGCTGGCGTGAAGGTCCTCGTCATCGGCGGCGGCGCCCGCGAACACGCCCTGTGCCGCTCCCTCTCCCTCGATCCCGACGTCACCGCTCTGCACTGCGCGCCCGGCAACGCCGGAATCGCGGAGGTCGCCGAGCTTCATCAGGTGGACGCCCTCGACGGCGCCGCCGTGGCCCGCCTCGCCGCGGACCTTCAGGCCGACCTCGTCGTCGTCGGCCCGGAGGCGCCGCTCGTCGCCGGGGTCGCCGACGCCGTACGCGCGGCCGGCATCCCCTGCTTCGGTCCCTCCGAGCAGGCGGCGCGGCTGGAGGGCTCCAAGGCGTTCGCCAAGGACGTGATGGCCGCCGCGGGCGTGCCCACGGCCCGTTCGTACGTCTGCGCCACCCCCGAGGAGATCGACCGGGCGCTGGACGCCTTCGGCGCTCCGTACGTCGTCAAGGACGACGGTCTCGCGGCCGGCAAGGGTGTCGTCGTCACGAGCGACATCGAGCAGGCCCGCGCCCATGCGCGCTCCTGCGACCGCGTGGTCATCGAGGAGTACCTGGACGGCCCCGAGGTCTCCCTCTTCGCGATCACCGACGGCCGTACGGTGCTGCCGCTCACCCCCGCGCAGGACTTCAAGCGCGCCCTCGACGGCGACGAGGGCCCGAACACCGGCGGCATGGGCGCCTACTCCCCGCTGCCCTGGGCCGACCCCAAGCTGGTCGACGAGGTCATGGCGACCGTCCTCCAGCCCACGGTCGACGAGCTGCGCCGCCGGGGCACGCCGTTCGCGGGCCTGCTGTACGCGGGTCTGGCGATCACGTCGCGCGGCGTACGGGTCATCGAGTTCAACGCCCGCTTCGGCGACCCCGAGACGCAGGTCGTCCTCGCCCGGCTCAGGACGCCGCTGGCCGGCGTCCTGCTGAACGCCGCCAAGGGCACCCTCGACAGCGAGCCGCCGCTGAACTGGAGCGACGACGCCGCCGTCACCGTGGTCGTCGCCTCGCACAACTACCCCGACACCCCCCGTACCGGCGACGTGATCGAAGGCCTGGGCGAGGTGGCGGCACAGGACGCGCCGCACGCGTACGTCCTGCACGCCGGGACCAGGCGGGACGGCGACGCGATCGTGAGCGCCGGTGGCCGGGTCCTGTCGGTCACCGCGACCGGCGAGGACCTCGCGCAGGCCCGGGAGCGGGCGTACGCGGCGGTCGGGCGCATCCGGCTGGAGGGCTCCCAGCACCGTACGGACATCGCCCGCGAGGCCGCCGGACCCCGGGCCGGGGAGTGAACCCCGAGGACCGCTGAGCCGTCAGCACCTTTACCCAAAGCCATTCCATCGAGTGACGGCTGCGCCATCCGGATGACGCCTGCCGGTACCCCAACTAGGGTGCCGCGCAGGCGTTCCGGCACTTGGCCCACCGACATTGCGATGTCAGTGGCGGGTGCCACAGTGGGGGAGTGAGCAACGCCACCACGAGGCAGTCCGCTGCAGGCAGGAGGGGGTGACGTACGGCCATGTCCGATGCCGGAATGGGTGAGGAGCGGGGTGCGCGGGCCGCACGGGCCCGTGCGCTCGCCGTGCTGCGGGTCCGCGGAAGGGCGGCGGCGATCGCGCTGCTGCCCGCCGCCCTCGCCGTCGTGCTGTGGGCCGGCGGCGCCACCGGACACCTGGTCGCAGACGGCTGGGACACCGCGCGCTGGACGGTCACCGGTCTCGCGGTGGTCGTGCTGCTCGCCGCGGCGGCCGTCGCCGCCGTGATCGCCCGGGCGAGACCCGCACTGAGCCCGACGGTGCAGATCGCCCAGGAGTCGGCGCCCGACCTGTACCGGCTGGTCGAGGACCTGGCGGGGCGGCTGGACGTGCCCGTTCCCTCCGCCATAGCGCTGACCCCCGACTGTGACAGCTGGCTCGAGGACCGTACGCATCCGGCGCACGGCATACCGGGCGCGCACCGCTCGGACACCGCGCCCGTCCTGGTCATCGGCTCGCCGTTCCTGTGGTGGATGCGGGTGGGCGAGCTGCGCGCGGTGCTCGCGCCGGTCGTCGCGGGCACAGGTCCTTCGGCGCATCCCGACATAGCGGCGGCGCGGCGTTTCGTCCGGGGGCTGGACGCGGCGGTCGCCGTCGCGGGGCGTCCGGGGCTCGATCCGGTACGGCGCCTGGGGGCACGGTTCGTCGGAGTGGTTTCCCGGGCACTGCTGCGGGGCTGCCAGGCGCACGTCGCGGAGATGGAGCGGGGTGTCGCGGCGGCCGCCTCGGAGCGCGCGCAGGGCGTGGACTACGGGCTGCGGATCGTCGCCCAGGAGCAGGTCGGGCTTGCCTACGCGGGCTGGGACCGGCTGCTGACGCGGGTGGCGCTGCCCGCCTGGCGGATGGGCCGCTGGCCGTCCCGGCTCGACGCGGGCGTGGTCTCGGCGCTGACGGAGCTGTCGCGGCGCGACCGGCTGGCCGAGGGCTTCACGTCCCGGTTGGGCGAGCGGCCCGCGTGCGACCTGCTGGAGGAGCCCGGGCTCGTCGACGAGGCCGCCTCGCTGCTCGCCGCGCGTCTCTTCCACGGCGGCCCGGCGCGGGTGGGCCCCGACTGGGCCCCGGTGGACTGGCAGCAGTACCCGGACGAGGTCGTCGACCGCAAATGGCGCACCGAGGCCGCCCGCCTCCATCGGGTCCTGGACCGGCTCGGGGTCCGGCGCGGTGGTGCCGAACCCACGCTGGCGCGTGTCCTCGACCACCTGGCGACGCCGGAGAGCGTCGACCCCCTGGCGGAAGCGATCACCGCGACCCTCGCCGCCGACGAGACGACGCCGCCCCGGCCCGCCCCGTGGCCGGATTCCGACCGCGGTTCGCCGTCCGGCCCCGTCCCCGGCCCCGTCCCCGGCCCCGATTCCGTCCCCAACCCCGGCCCGGTCGCCGATACGGCCCCGCAGCCCGCCGCACAGCCCTCCACACCGGCCGCCGATCTCGCCGGGCCCGCCGATCCGACCGCACCCGCCCCGATCGCGCAGGGCGCCCAGAGCCCCGCCGGGGCCGCCGCCGGTGCCGAGGCGCCCCGTACCTCCCCGGACGCATCCGAGCCGCACGTCGACCCGCAGGACGACCCGCACGGCGCCGCCCCGGCCCCGTCCGCACCCTCGGCCCCGGCCGCCGCCCCGGCGCCGCCCGCACCCGCGCGCGCCCCGCTCCCCGCCGCGGCCACCGTGGTCGAGGCCCCTGTGGCCCCCGCGCCCCCGCCCGCCCACGGCGTGGACCTCGGGCTCGTCGGGCTGGGGGCCGACCAGCTGCCCCTCTTCCCGCTCCAGCCGCCGCGCACCGGCCGGGACCTGCTCGTCGACCACGTCACCGCCATGGTCTGCTGCGCCGCCGTCGACACGGCCGGCGCCGCCCCCGGGCTGGACTGGCTCGACGGGCCCGCCCTGCTCGTCGACGGCAAGCGGCGGGCCGACCTCGCCGGACCCGTCCTGACCCTCATCGAGGACGCCGACCCCGAGCCGCTGCGCGCCTGGCTCGCCGCCGTCGGCGTACGCCCGGAGAAGCCCGTCCGTCTCGGCTGACCCGCGCCGGTCAGCCGAGACGGTCACCGGGTACGGGCACCGCCGGAGGCGCCGCACCACCCGGTACGGCGTGGTAGGACCGAAATGCCGCCGGAACCCGACCTTCCGTTCCCGCCAATTAACGACGAACGGTGACGGACTGCGTGCGTTATGTGATGTGCTGGGGACCGGCACTGACAGTCGCCGCACGAGCGGCGCACGCAAGCACGGGGGCTCGAGGGAGGGGCGCACGATGGGGGCGGAACAGATTCGGCGGTGGGAATCGGGTGCGCTCGCCCACGCCGTGACCGACCCGTTCGGACAGGGCCCACTGCCCTGGCTGCGCGGCAGTGAGCACTACTTCGACGACACCGGCCAGGTCGTGCCCTGGTACGCCGACCCGGCCCTGGCGCGCGGCGGCCACGGCGGCCCGCGCTCCGCCGACGACGTGCACCGCCAGATCAAGGGCTTCGCCTCCACCGGCGCCGTCGCACCCGGCGAGGCGATCGACTTCCACATCACCGTGGACCCGCCCCAGCAGTTCTCGGTCGACATCTACCGGATCGGTCACTACGCCGGCGACGGCGCGTCCAAGATCACGACGAGCCCGCGGCTCTCCGGCATCGTCCAGCCGCCCCCGCTCACCGCCGACCGCACCGTCTCCTGCCACCACTGGTGGCTCTCCTGGCGGCTCCAGGTCCCGTCGTACTGGTCGATCGGCGCGTACGTCGCGGTCCTGACCACCGCCGACGGCTACCGCTCCCACATCCCCTTCACGGTCCGCGACCAGCACCCCGCCGACCTTCTGCTCCTGCTGCCGGACATCACCTGGCAGGCCTACAACCTCTACCCGGAGGACGGCCGCACCGGCGCCAGCCTCTACCACGCCTGGGACGAGGAGGGCCGTCTGCTCGGCGAGGAGGACGCCGCGACCACGGTCTCCTTCGACCGTCCGTACGCCGGCGCCGGGCTTCCGCTGCACGTGGGCCACGCGTACGACTTCATCCGCTGGGCCGAGCGGTACGGCTACGACCTCGCCTACGCCGACGCCCGCGACCTGCACGCCGGCCGCGTCGACCCGACCCGCTACCGCGGCCTGATCTTCCCGGGCCACGACGAGTACTGGTCCGTCCCCATGCGGCGCACGGTGGAGCTCGCCCGCGACCACGGCACCTCGCTCGTCTTCCTCTCCGCCAACACCATGTACTGGCAGGTCGAGCTCGGCCCGTCCGCCTCCGGTGTCCCGGACCGGCTCCTGACCTGCCGAAAACGCCGCGGCCCCGGCAAACCCGCCCTCTGGCGGGAGGTCGACCGCCCCGAGCAGCAACTGCTCGGCATCCAGTACGCGGGCCGGGTCCCCGAGCCCCGGCCGCTGGTCGTCCGCAACGCCGACCACTGGCTGTGGGACGCCACCGGCGCCGGTGACGGCGACGAACTGCCGGGCATGGTCGCCGGCGAGGCCGACCGGTACTTCCCGCGCACCGCCCTCCCCGAGCACCAGCACCGCATCCTGCTCGCCCACTCCCCCTACCAGGACACCGAGGGTGCTCTCCGCCACCAGGAGACGTCCCTGTACCGGGCCCCGTCCGGCGCCCTCGTCTTCGCCTCCGGCACCTTCGCCTGGTCTCCCGCTCTGGACCGCCCGGGTCATGTCGACCTCCGTATCCAGCGCGCCACGGCCAACCTCCTGGACCGCATCTGCAAACGGGACTAAACACCCCCTGAACCCCCTGGCCGAGGCCGCGCCTCCGCATGCGGGAGAATCGGTGCGTCGGTACAGAACCACGGGGAGGAACCGTGTCCGGATTCGTCGAAAAGCCCGAGCCCGTCGAGGTGCCGGGTCTGGTGCATCTGCACACCGGAAAGGTGCGTGATCTGTACCGGAACGAGGCGGGCGACCTCGTCATGGTCGCCAGCGACCGCATCTCCGCCTACGACTGGGTGCTTCCCACCGAGATCCCCGACAAGGGCCGGGTCCTCACCCAGCTGTCGCTGTGGTGGTTCGACCAGCTCGCCGACCTGGTCCCGAACCATGTCCTGTCCACGGAGCTGCCCGCGGACGCCCCGGCGGACTGGGCGGGCCGCACGCTGATCTGCAAGTCCCTGCGCATGGTGCCCGTGGAGTGCGTGGCGCGCGGGTACCTGACGGGCTCCGGCCTCACCGAGTACCTCGAGTCGCGTACGGTCTGCGGGCTCGCGCTCCCCGAGGGTCTCACCGACGGTTCCGAGCTCCCCGCCCCCATCTTCACGCCCGCCACCAAGGCGGCCGTCGGCGATCACGACGAGAACGTGTCGTACGAGGAGGTGGCCCGCCAGGTCGGGGCCGAGACCGCCGCGCAGCTGCGCCAGTCGACGCTCGCGATCTACTCCCGCGCCCGCGACATCGCCCGGGACCGGGGGATCATCCTGGCGGACACCAAGTTCGAGTTCGGTTTCGACGGCGACGGCCTGTGCCTCGCGGACGAGGTCCTGACCCCGGACTCGTCCCGCTTCTGGCCCGCCGACATCTGGGAGCCGGGGCACGCCCAGCCCTCGTACGACAAGCAGTACGTCCGTGACTGGCTGACCTCTCCGGCGTCCGGCTGGGACCGCCGCAGCGAGCAGCCGCCGCCTGCGCTCCCGCGGGAGGTCGTGGACGCGACCCGCGGCAAGTACGTGGAGGCGTACGAGCGGCTGACCGGCACCAGCTGGTCCTGAGCACGCGTAAGCCCCCCGGCCGACCGGCCGGGGGGCTTATCTCCGAGCGGACGACGAGGCTCGAACTCGCGACCTCAACCTTGGCAAGGTTGCGCTCTACCAACTGAGCTACGTCCGCATGCGCCGTAGCGCGGAAACCACTATACCCAACCTCGCTCGCGTGCCCTACGCACTGCCGTGTGACGGTTCTCCGCACCCAGCTTCGAAGCGGCCGACGACAGATAGTTCCGTACGGTCCCCGGGGAGAGCGACGCCCGCTCGGCGATCTCCGCGATCGGCGCCCCGTCCGCCGCCAGCTCCAGCACCTCGGCCTCCCGCGCGGTCAGCGGTGAGTTCCCGGCGGAGATCGCGTCGGCCGCCAACTCCGGGTCCACATAGCGGCTCCCGGCGTGGACGGTGCGGATGATCTCGGCGAGCCGCTGGGCGCTGACGGTCTTCGGCACGAAGCCGCGCACGCCCGCCGCGAGCGCCCGCTTCAGGTGCCCGGGGCGGCCATGGCTGGTCACGATCATGGTGCGGCACGCGGGGAGCTCGGCCCGGAGGGATGTGGCGACCTTCACACCGTCCGCGCCCGGCATCCGGAGGTCCAGCACCGCCACGTCGGGCCGGTGCGCCCGCGCCATGGCGAGCGCCTCGGGCCCGGACGCCGCCTCGGCGACGACCACGAGATCGTCCTCCAGGGCCAGCAGCGCGGCGAGCGCGCCCCGGATCAGATGCTCGTCGTCGGCGAGCAGGACGCGTACGGGGGTCACGGGGCTCCTTCCGGGGCGGTCGTGTGTACGGGGCTCACGGGGCCCCATCCGGCGTGGCCGCCCCGCAGGGGGTTCACCGGGCTCCTTCCGGGCCGGACGCCCGCACGGGCGCGGCGGGTGCCACGGCTGCCGCAGCTGTCGAGGGCGCGGCCGATGTCTCAGGCTCGGCGGGCGTCATAGGAGCGGTGGGTGCCACGGGCTCGGCGGGCGTCAGCGGCGCGGCAGACGTCGCAGGCGCCACGGCAGCCGCCGCAGCCCCAGCAGCCGCAGGGCTCCCCGGCGACACCGGTACGCGTGCCGTCACCCGGAACCGCCCGCCGCTCACCCGGCGCGCCTCCAGCGTGCCGTCCAGCGCGGCGAGGCGCTCCCGCAGCCCGGCCAGCCCCGATCCCCCGCCGGCCCCCGTCCCGGCCGGCAGCGCGCCCCCGCCCGGGGCTCCCGACACCCCGTCGTTCTCGATGACCAGCACCGCACACCCCTCCTCCCTGCCCACCGACACCGTGCAGCGGCGGGCGTCCCCGTGCCGCAGCACGTTCGTCGCGGCCTCCCGCACCACCCACGCGAGCGCCGACTGCACGCGCGCCGGCAGGGCGGCCTCCGCGGACTCGACGGCGCAGGCGATGCCGGCCGCCGCCAACACGCCGCGCGCACCCTCCAGTTCGGTGTGCAGGTCCGCCTCGCGGTAACCGCGCACCACGTCCCGGACCTCCCGCTGGGAGTCCTGCGCGATCCGCTGCACCTCCGCCATCTGCTCCACCGCCCGCTCGGCCAGGCCGCGCCGGGCGAGCTGCACCGCCAGCTCGGACTTGAGCGCGATGACGGACAGGTTGCGGCCCATCACGTCGTGCAGGTCGCGCCCGAAGCGGAGCCGTTCCTCCGCCACCGCGAGCCGTGCCTGCAGCTCACGAGCCGCGTCCAGCTCCCACACCGACCGCAGCAGCCACGCCGAGAAGCCGCTGGTGAACGCGAGCCCCACCCCGGCGAACGTGACCCCGACCGAGAAGGCGCCCGCCTGCACGGGGGGCAGCCCCAGCGCGAGGCCCACCAGCCCGGTGCCGGCTGCCGTGCCGAGCACCAGGTACAGCATGTGCCGCACCTTCGGCAGGGCCAGCACCAGCGCGGCGATGCCGAAACCGAGGGTTCCGGTGGTCAGGGTCGCCGCCGCGCCCGTGTCGTCCATCGCGCCGAACCGGTACAGCGCGAGCGCCCCCGCGGCGATCACGGCCGACACCCCGCCGTGCACCGCCATGAGCCGGTACGGGCGACGTGCCCGCCGCCCTACGGTCCAGTCGAGTGCGAGCGAGGCCAGCACGCCGCCCAGCGCGGCGTGCGCGGTGACCAGCAGGAGCAGCCATCCACCGAGCGGCTGCGGCGATCGGCTGAGTACGCCGAGGCCTATCGACGCGACCTCGATCAGGGCGAACAGGTGGTAGGACCATCGGGTGTAGAGCTCGACCTTCTCCGGGTTGCTCCGCCGGCTCCACCAGCCCGTCAGCCTCACTTCACGGCCCCCCACTTCCACCTCGGCACCCCCGACTTACCTCGGCCGAGCCCGACCGGCCCCGACCTTCCCCCGGTCGCCCCCCGGCTCAGCGGCGCGGCTCCCAGCGGAACCACCGCTGCACAGCAAACACCGAGATCACCGTCCAGGCCAGCGTGGTCGTCACGGCACCCACCGCTTCCCCCGGCTCGATCCCACCGAGCCAGCCGGCCCGGACGAGCGTCATCACGCCCGTCAGCGGCAGCAGTTCGCACAACGAGGCCATCTTCTCCGGGAACACCTCCAGCGGGACGAACAGGCCGGAGCCCGCCGACGAGACGACGAACAGCGGCATCGTCGTGATCTGGGCGCTCTCCACGGTGCGGGTCAGGCCCGCCGTCACCGCCGCGAGCGTCACGAGCAGCACCAGCCCCAGCAGCACACCCCCCACGAGGAGTTCGGGCCTCTCCGGGGCCCGCACGTCCAGGAACGCCACGCCGGCGACCACCATCAGCACGCTCTGCGCCACCCCCAGCACGCCGGCGGGCAGCGCGGTGCCGGCCAGGATCTCCCGGTCCGACACCTCCCCCGTACGCAGCCGCTTCAGCACCAGCTCCTCGCGCCGCGCCACATACGCGGAGACCGGGTTGAGGTACACGACGAGGAGCAGCGCCATCACGATGCCACCGCTCAGCGACGCCTCGGCCACGCTCATCCCGGTTCCTTCGAGCCCGACGCCGGCGACCGAGGAGCGTATGACGCCGACCATGAGCAGGGGCATGAGCAGCGCCACGAAGAGGGCGTACCGGTTCCGTACGAGAAGGGTGAGCTCGGCCCGCCCCAGGGCCGCCATCCGCCCGGCCACCCCGGTCGTCACCTTCCGCGCCGCCGCACCGGCCGTACCCGCCGTGTCGGTGGCATCCGTCACACCGGTCGTCGCCATGTCACACCTCCGCCTTGTCCGTCTGCCGCGCGATGTCGAGGAACGCCTCTTCGAGGGAGGCCGAGCGGGCGTCGAGCCCTTCCAGCCGTACGCCGTTGTCCCGCGCCCACGCCAGTAGTTCACCGAGGGCGTCCTGCAGTTCGTGCGTACGGATCTCCACCCGCCGCCCCGGCGACTCGGCGGCCCGCAGCGACAGCGGCAGCCGCCCGGCGGGTATGCCGTCGGGCAGGACGAAGCGGATGCGGGCGGGCCGGGTCGCCGTCACCTCGGCCGGGGTGCCGGCCGTCACGACGCGCCCCCCGTGCATGATGGCCAGCCGGTCGGCGAGCGTCTCGGCCTCTTCCAGGTAGTGCGTGGTGAGCAGCACGGTCGTACCGTCCTCGCGCAGCGCGCGCACCAACTCCCAGGTGTCGCGCCGCCCTTCCACGTCGAGCCCGGTCGACGGCTCGTCCAGGAACACCACCTCGGGCCGCCCCAGGAGGGCCAGCGCCAGGTCCAGTCGCCGCCGCTCACCGCCCGACAGCTGCTTGACGCGCACACGGGCCCGGGCGGACAGGCCCACCATCTCCAGCGCCTCCCCGATCGGCCGGGCCCCGCTGGTGCACCCGGACCACATCCGTACGGTCTCGGTGACGGTCAGGTCGGAGGGGAAGCCGCCCTCCTGGAGCATCACGCCGATCCGGGGCCGTACGGCGGCCCGTTCGCGGTACGGGTCGTGGCCGAGGACCCGCACCCGGCCGCCGCTGGGGCGGGCCAGGCCCTCCAGCAGCTCGACGGTGGAGGTCTTCCCCGCGCCGTTCGTGCCGAGCAGGGCGAAGATCTCGCCGCGCCCGACGGAGAAGGTGATGCCGGTCACGGCCTCGAAGCCGCCGGCGTAACGGCGCCGGACGTCTTCCGCTTCGATCACATCGGTCATGGCTCCAGGCTTCCGCCGCCCGGCGCGCGGGGGCAGGACGCGCTGTCATCGATCCCCGATGACAAATGTCATCGGGGCGCCCGCGAAGGGCCACTCGCCTGGGGCATGGTGAGAAGCGCGCCTGAGGCGCCGCGAGAAGGGCGGTGGACGACCGTGGACGACGTGGGGGACGGAGCGGAGGGTCCGTGGGATGAACGTCGGAGCGACGGGAAACGCCGAAGGCCCCGATCGTGATGATCGGGGCCTTCGCACTCTGAGCGGACGACGAGATTCGAACTCGCGACCCTCACCTTGGCAAGGTGATGCTCTACCAACTGAGCCACGTCCGCAGTGCTGCCGCTCAGCTCTCACTGGGCGGTGCGAACACCACTGTACCTGATCGATACGTGATGTAGAGCGGGTGACAGGAATCGCACACTGCGCCTTCCCCCTGGAAGGGGGATGTTCTACTACTGAACTACACCCGCACGCTGCGTGAGGTGGGGCCTTCCGGCCTCGCCCCTCGGCGTGATCCAGACTCTAGCCGATCACCGGGGGTGTCGCGCAACTCGGCGTCCGAGGGGTGTCCTTCGGACCGCCGTCAGCTCGCCTCGCGGAACGCCTCGTAGACCCGCTTGGGGATGCGTCCGCGCGCCGGTACGTCCATCTTGTTGGACTGCGCCCAGGCGCGGACGGCCGCCGGGTCGGGCTCCAGGGCGGTGTGCGTGTACGACGCCCGCGATCTCGCGGCGGTGGCGCTGCCGGAGCGCTTCCGGCCGGCCGCCACGTACGGGGCGAGGGCCTTGCGCAGTTTCTTCGCGTTGGCGGTGCTGAGGTCAATCTCGTACATCGTGCCGTCGAGCCCGAACATGACCGTTTCCGCCGCTTCTCCGCCGTCGATGTCGTCGAAGAGCGTGACCACTACGCGCTGCGCCACGGATATCGGTCCTTTCGCGCGGTGTTGCCGCCTTGACGTGCGGTGACACCGACTTATGGCTGTTGAGGACTGTTGCGCGCCGTTGCGGCGGCAATGCCGCTTTCCTGTGTATTCCTTTGTACAGCTAAAGGCGTCACAATGTGAAGCCCAGCCAATTGCATCAGCGTGTCCGCCGCAATGCTGTGGAGGTTTCTTTTCCGGGATTTTCCCGTGGAGTTCTCAACGGGTTCTTCCGGGATGACCGACGCGCACTTGTAGGGTCCTCCAGATGTCTACCCGCGTAGAATTTGGAGACAGGTACGCTGAGGGAACCGCCCACGCAACACACCACCGGGAGTGCCAGTGGCACGCGTCGTAGTCGACGTCATGCTCAAGCCGGAGATCCTCGACCCGCAGGGACAGGCGGTGCAGCGCGCACTGCCCCGCCTCGGTTTCGAGGGGATCGCGGACGTCCGTCAGGGAAAGCGCTTCGAGCTGGATGTGGAGGGGCCGGTCGATGACGCCGCCCTCGCCCGCATCCACGAGATGGCCGAAACCTTCCTCGCCAACACCGTCATCGAGGACTTCGTCGTAAAGGTGGAGTCGTGACCACTCGTATCGGAGTCGTCACCTTCCCGGGGACGCTCGACGACAGGGACGCCCTGCGCGCCGCCCGGCTCGCGGGCGCCGAGCCCGTTTCGCTGTGGCACCGTGACAAGGACCTGAAGCAGGTCGACGCGGTCGTGCTCGCCGGCGGTTTCTCCTACGGCGACTATCTGCGCGCCGGGGCCATCTCGCGGTTCTCGCCCGTGATGGAGACGATCATCGAGCAGGCGAAGGCCGGTATGCCGGTCCTCGGTATCTGCAATGGCTTCCAGGTGCTGACCGAAACGCACCTGCTGCCGGGCGCGATGCTGCGCAACAACCACCTGCACTTCATCTGCCGCGACCAGAAGCTGCGCGTGGAGAACGCGGAGACCGCCTGGACCGCCGACTACGAAGCCGGCCAGGAGATCTCCGTACCGCTCAAGAACATCGACGGCCGGTACGTCGCCGACGAGCGGGTCCTCGATGAGCTGGAGGCGGAGGGCCGGGTCGCCTTCCGCTACCTGGACGGCAACCCCAACGGCTCGCTGCGCGACATCGCCGGCATCACCAACGCCGCCGGCAACGTCGTCGGGCTGATGCCGCACCCCGAGCACGCGATCGAGCCGCTGATCGGTACGGGCCGTACCGACGGGCTCGGTTTCTTCACCTCGATCCTCAAGAAGTTGGTCAGCGCATGACTCTCGACACCGTCAAGCACGCTGCCGAGACCCCGGACGTCGAACAGCCCTGGGCCGAGCTCGGCCTCAAGGGGGACGAGTACGAGCGCATCCGGGAGATCCTCGGACGGCGCCCGACCGGTGCCGAGCTCGCCATGTACTCCGTCATGTGGTCCGAGCACTGCTCGTACAAGAGCAGCAAGGTCCACCTGAAGCAGTTCGGCGAGAAGGTGCCGGAGAACGACGCGATGCTCGTCGGCATCGGCGAGAACGCCGGCGTCGTCGACGTCGGCCAGGGGTACGCGGTGACCTTCAAGGTCGAGTCGCACAACCACCCCAGCTACATCGAGCCCTACCAGGGCGCGGCCACCGGCGTCGGCGGCATCGTCCGCGACATCCTCGCCATGGGCGCCCGCCCGGTCGCGGTCGTGGACCCGCTGCGGTTCGGCGCGGCCGACCACCCCGACACCAAGCGCGTCCTGCCGGGCGTCGTCGCGGGCATCGGCGGCTACGGCAACTGCCTGGGCCTGCCGAACATCGGCGGCGAGGTCGTCTTCGACTCCTGCTACCAGGGCAACCCGCTGGTCAACGCCGGCTGCATCGGTGTGATGAAGCACGAGGACATCCACCTCGCCAAGGCGTCCGGCCCCGGCAACAAGGTCATCCTGTACGGCGCCCGCACCGGCGGCGACGGCATCGGCGGCGTCTCGGTCCTCGCGTCCGAGACCTTCGACGACACAAAGCCGACCAAGCGGCCCGCCGTCCAGGTGGGTGACCCGTTCCAGGAGAAGCTCCTCATCGAGTGCACCCTTGAGATCTTCAAGGAGAAGCTGGTCGCGGGCATCCAGGACCTCGGTGGCGCGGGCCTGTCCTGCGCGACCAGTGAGCTCGCGTCCGCCGGCTCCGGCGGTATGCGCGTCGAGCTCGACACCGTGCCGCTGCGCGACGCGACGCTCTCGCCCGAGGAGATCCTCATGAGCGAGTCGCAGGAGCGCATGTGCGCGATCGTCGAGCCGCAGCACGTCGACCGGTTCATGGAGATCTGCGAGAAGTGGGACGTGACCGCCACCGTCATCGGTGAGGTCACGGACGGGGACCACCTGGAGATCTTCTGGCACGGCGAGCTCATCGTGGACGTGCCGCCCGGCACCGTCGCCCACGAGGGCCCGACCTACCACCGGCCGTACGAGCGCCCGGAGTGGCAGGACGCGCTCCAGGCCGACGACGCGAACAAGCTGCCCCGGCCGCAGTCGGCGCGGGAGCTGCGCGAGCAGGTCCTGAAGCTGGTCGCCCACCCCAACCAGGCCTCCAAGGCGTGGGTCACCGACCAGTACGACCGTTTCGTGCAGGGCAACACGGTCCTCGCCCAGCCCGAGGACTCCGGCATGATCCGCATCGACGAGGAGACCAACCTCGGCGTGGCGATCGCCACCGACGGCAACGGCCGGTACGCGAAGCTGGACCCGTACACGGGTGCCCAGCTGGCGCTGGCGGAGGCGTACCGCAATGTCGCCGCCTCCGGTGCCAAGCCGCTCGCCATCTCCGACTGCCTGAACTTCGGTTCGCCCGAGGACCCGGCCGTGATGTGGCAGTTCGCCGAGGCGACGCGCGGTCTGGCCGACGGCTGCCTGCAGCTTGGGACGCCGGTGACCGGCGGCAACGTCTCGCTGTACAACCAGACCGGTGACGTGGCGATCCACCCGACGCCCGTCGTGGCCGTCCTCGGTGTGATCGACGATGTGAACCGCCGTACGCCGATCGCCTTCGCGGAAGAGGGCCAGCTGCTCTACCTGCTCGGGGAGACGGCGGAGGAGTTCGGCGGCTCGGCCTGGTCCGAGGTGGTCCACGGCCACCTGGGCGGCCTGCCGCCCAGGGTCGACCTGGACCGGGAGAAGCTGCTCGGCGAGATCCTGATCGCCGCATCCCGCGACGGCATGATCGACGCGGCGCACGACCTGTCCGACGGCGGGCTCGTGCAGGCGGTCGTCGAGTCCTGCCTGCGCGGCGGCAACGGCGCGCGCCTGGTCGTCCCGGACGGTCTGGACGCCTTCACGTTCCTCTTCAGCGAGTCGGCCGGCCGTGCGGTCGTGGCCGTCCCGCGCAGCGAGGAGCTCCGCTTCACCGACATGTGCGGCGCGCGCGGTCTGCCCGCGACGCGCATCGGTGTCGTGGACGGCGACGAGGTCGACGTCCAGGGCGAGTTCTCCATCCCGCTGAGCGAGCTGCGTACGGCGCACGAGGGGACCATCCCGGCCCTGCTCGCCTGACGCGTCCGTCTGCCGGAGCCCCCGCCCGGACCTCACGGTTCGGGCGGGGGCTCTGTCGTGTGACCGTTGCACGCCATTACGTAATTACGTATTCTTCTGGTCATGGAGCTGGAGGAGCGTGTCGCGGAACTGGAGCGGCGCATGGCGGCGCTGGAGAGCGGCGACCGTGCCGCATCGCCCGTCGGCGAGGGTGACTTCTGGGCCCTGGAAGGGCTCAAGGCGCAGCTTGCGGAGGCCGGTGCGGGGGACGGCGGGGTGCTGTTCACCGGAGCCGTACGGCTGCCGACGGGCGAGCAGTACGAGTGGCAGGACGGCGCCCTCGTCGCGCACCAGATGGCCGACGACTGGTCCGAGGCCGCCGAACCGTTCGCGGCGCTCGGGCACCCGGTCCGGCTGCGGTTGCTGCGGGAGATCCTCGGCGGCCGGCGCACCGCCGCCGAGCTGGCGGCGCTTGAGGAGATCGGCACGACCGGCCAGATCTACCACCACCTGCGCCAACTGACCGGCGCGGGCTGGCTCCACACCGCCGGGCGGGGCCGCTACGAGGTCCCGCCGGGACGCGTGGTGCCGCTGCTCGTGGCGCTGTCGACCGCGCGCACGTGATCACCGCAGACACCGGGGGAACGGTATGACCGCACGCAAGTCCGCCGCGATACCCGTCCGCCTGCTGTGGGCGGTCTTCCTGGTCCAGGCGATCGTCTCGCCCTTCGTCGACCTGCCGTACAACTACTGGCTGGGCTGGCTGCCGGCGCTGGCGGCCGTCGCCATCGGCGGCGCGCTCAGCCACGGCCGGCAGCGCCGTACCGCCGCCGAGCCCCCGGGCCACCGGTCGAGGTCGGCCCGCCCGTGACCGGCACCTGGTCCGCGCTGAACAGCCCGGCCGACAAGGTGCCGAGCCATGGCACGCACCAGTACGGACAGACGTACGCCATCGACATCGTGACCGAGGCCGGAGGGGCACGGCGGACCCGAGGGGCAGGGCGGGCAGGGGAGGCGCTCACGGCCCGGGTTCGCCTGGCTGTGGCCGGTCGCCCGGCGCAACGGCGACTTCCCGGCATTCGGCGCCCCGCTGCTCGCGGTCGCCGACGGCACGGTGGTGCGCGCGGAGGACGAGCAGCGCGACCACCTGAGCCGCAACTCCCTCGCCGGGCTGCTCTACCTGCTGCTCTTCGAGAGCGTGTGCCGCGCCCTGGGCGGCGCGCGCCGGGTCGTCGGCAACCACCTCGTCCTCGACCTCGGCGACGGTACGTACGCGGCCTACGCCCACCTCCAGCGCGGCTCCCTCGCCGTCCGCCCGGGGGACCGGGTCGTCGCCGGTCAGCGGATCGCCCGCTGCGGCAACTCCGGCAACTCCACGGAGCCGCACCTGCACTTCCAGCTGATGGACGGCCCGGACCCGGACACGGCCCGGGGCGTGCCGTTCACCTGGCGCGGCGTGGGCGTGCCGGCGAACGGCGAGACCTTCACGGCGAAGTGGCCGGCGTCGGCGCCGGAGGCGGCACCGGAGCCGGACCCGGCACCCGAAGCCGCCTAGTCGGCGGTGCCCCAGAAGGCGTCCGTCTCGTCGATGTCCTCGACACACTCGTCGACGTCGGTGATCTTGCCGCCCACCATCGTGAAGAACAGCCCGCCTCTCATCTCGATGCCGCGGTCCCCGCGCTCGGCGTACCACTTGTGGACGGCCATGACGTGCCCGCGCCCGTCCGGGAAGACGCCCTGGAGGTCGGCGCGGAAGCTGCCACCGGACAGCTCGAAGACCTTGGCGAACAGTCCGAGGACGTTGTCCCGGCCCTTGAAGTGCCCGGAGATCTGGTTCGACCCCGGGCAGTGGTAGGCGCAGTCCGCCGTCATCAGGGAGGCGAGGGAGTCCATGTCGCCCTTGCCGAATGCCTCGTAACCCCGGCGCACCAGGGCACTGTCCGGGTGCTCGGCCATGGGTGCCACACCCCTTCCGTATCGGTACCGGTTCGTGCCCGCTCCCCTCCATCGTCCGCCCGGTACGTGGCCCGCGCCATGTGGCGGCGGGCTAGTCTCTTCCCATGCCAACGGCCAGGAAGCGCAACCGTAGTTACGACTCCGCCAGGACCCGCGCCGCCGTGCTCGCCCAGTTCGCGCACGTACGGGACGCGGTCGTCACCCTCACCCCCGAGCAGCTCGCCCTGCCGACCCGGCTCGGGGAGTGGACCGTGCGCGAGCTGGCCGCGCACATCACCATGGGGGTGCGCTCCGTCGTCCGGGGCGCGACCGGGCCCGAGCCCGTCTCCCTCGACCTGACGCTGCTCGACTGGCCGCCCGCCACGCGGAAGTACGCCGGGCAGGTCGACGAGGACACGCGTGAGATCGCCGCTGCGGCGGCCGACGACCCGGCCGCTCTCGCCGAGCTGTACGCGGAAACGGGGCGGCAGTTCGAGGAGACGCTCGCGGCGTCCGGGGACGAGCGGCTGCTCACGACCCGGTTCGGCGGCGTGCGCCTCGGGGACTTCCTGGTGACCCGCACCGTGGAGCTGATCGTCCACACCGACGACCTGAACGACGCAACCGGGCTGGGTATCCCGTACGACCGCGAGGCGCTGGCCGCCTGCACCCGGCTGCTGGCCGACGCGCTCGCCGCGAAGGGCCCCGGCGGCTCGGTGGAGGTCCGGGTGCCGCCGTACGCGGTCGTGCAGTGCGTCGAGGGCCCGAAGCACACGCGCGGCACCCCGCCGAACGTCGTCGAGACGGACCCGCTCACCTGGATCCGGCTCGCCACGGGCCGTACGACGTGGGCGGACGCCCTCGCCGCGGCCCACGTCCAGGCGAGCGGTGAGCGGGCCGACCTGTCACCCCTGCTGCCGGTCCTGGGCTGAGACGCCGCTGCCGGGGCCCACGCGGGCCCCGGCGCCCGGGAGAGGGACCGCGAGGGAACCGCGCGGAGGGACATTCCGTCACATCGGCATGTCCACCACGCAGAAGCAGCACCTCACGGCGGCAGCCGCCCTCGCCCCGCTCCTCGCCCTGGCCCTCGCCGCGTGCGGCGGCCAGAAGGGCTCCGGCGCGGGGGACGGCGGCGGCTCGGACCGCCCGGACCTGCCGGTCACCGGTGTTCACTGGGCCGTCGACAGCGTCACCGTGGACGGCAGGAAGAGCGCCGCCCCGCCCGGCTCCCATGTCGAGATCGACGTCAAGGGGCAGGCCACCGGCACGTACGGCTGCAACCACTTCAACGCCAAGGCCACCGTCGACGGCGACACGATCACCCTCCGCGACGCCGGGATGACCGAGATGGCGTGCCCGGAGCCGGTGCAGGCCTTCGAGAACGCCCTCAAGTCCGCGCTGGACGGCACGCTCAGGGCGAAGCTGGACGGCGACAGGCTGACGCTCACGACGTCCGGCGGCGACACCGTGCAGCTCACCGAACAGCCCCCGGCCCCGCTCGTCTCCACCGAGTGGACCGTCGACTCGCTCACCGAGGACGGCACGGCGACGTCCCTGCCCGCCGGCGCACGCGGCAAGGCCCGTTTCGTCTTCGGTGAGGACGGCTCCGTACGCGGCACCCTCGGCTGCAACCGGTTCTCCGCCAAGGCCGCCGTCGACGGCGGGACGATCACGTTCGGGCCCGCCGTCACGACACGCAAACTGTGCCCCGGAGCCGGGATGGACCTGGAGCGGGCCCTGCTCAAGGTGATGACCGGCAAGGTCACGTACACGATCGACGACCGCACCCTGACCCTCACCGCCCCGGACGGCACGGGCTTCGCGGCGAACGCGACCGCCAAGTAGCCCCGCGGCGGACCGGCGGGTGATTTCGGTCGGCCACTGCGAGGTCCGTCACACCCCGCGCGCCCCGCGATCGGACAAAGCCCGCTGGTCAGCGGGGCGCGGGCTGGACGATCGGCGGAAGGACCGGGTCCGCGGCCCGGTAGCCAATTCGGACCAGTGGTCGATCTCGCCTACACTCGGTGGCGTGCCACGTGGTGACGGTCGACTCAATCACGATCTGCTTCCCGGCGAAAAAGGCCCCCAGGACGCTTGTGGCGTCTTCGGTGTCTGGGCTCCGGGTGAAGAGGTCGCAAAGCTCACGTACTTCGGGCTCTACGCCCTCCAGCATCGGGGCCAGGAATCCGCGGGAATCGCGGTCAGCAACGGCTCCCAGATCCTCGTCTTCAAGGACATGGGCCTCGTTTCCCAGGTCTTCGACGAGACCTCTCTCGGTTCCCTCCAGGGCCACATCGCGGTCGGTCACGCCCGCTACTCGACCACCGGTGCGTCCGTGTGGGAGAACGCGCAGCCGACCTTCCGGGCCACCGCGCACGGCTCCATCGCGCTCGGCCACAACGGCAACCTCGTCAACACGGCGCAGCTCGCCGAGATGGTCGCCGGCCTCCCCAAGGACAACGGCCGCTCCACCCAGGTGGCGGCCACCAACGACACCGACCTGGTCACCGCGCTCCTCGCGGGCCAGACGGACGACGACGGCAAGCCGCTGACCGTCGAGGAGGCCGCCGCGAAGGTCCTCCCCGAGGTCATGGGCGCCTTCTCCCTCGTCTTCATGGACGAGCACACCCTCTACGCCGCCCGCGACCCGCAGGGCATCCGCCCGCTGGTCCTCGGCCGCCTGGAGCGCGGCTGGGTCGTCGCCTCCGAGTCCGCCGCCCTCGACATCTGCGGCGCCGCCTACGTTCGCGAGGTCGAGCCGGGCGAGCTGATCGCCATCGACGAGAACGGCATCCGCACCTCTCGATTCGCGGAAGCGAAGCCCAAGGGCTGTGTCTTCGAGTATGTGTACCTGGCGCGTCCCGACACCGACATCGCCGGCCGGAATGTGTACCTCTCCCGGGTGGAGATGGGCCGGAAACTGGCCAAGGAAGCCCCGGTCGACGCCGACCTGGTCATAGCGACCCCGGAATCCGGCACCCCCGCCGCGATCGGATACGCGGAAGCCAGCGGCATCCCCTTCGGCGCGGGCCTGGTCAAGAACGCGTACGTCGGCCGGACCTTCATCCAGCCGTCCCAGACGATTCGCCAGCTGGGAATCCGCCTGAAGCTGAACCCCCTCAAGGAAGTCATCAAGGGCAAGCGCCTGGTGGTCGTCGACGACTCGATCGTCCGCGGCAACACCCAGCGCGCGCTCGTCCGGATGCTCCGCGAGGCCGGCGCCGCCGAGGTCCACATCCGGATCTCGTCCCCGCCGGTGAAGTGGCCGTGCTTCTTCGGCATCGACTTCGCCACCCGCGCGGAGCTGATCGCCAACGGCATGACGGTGGAGGAGATCGGCAAGTCGCTGGGCGCCGACTCCCTCTCGTACATCTCCCTCGACGGCATGATCGAGGCCACCACCATCGACAAGCAGAAGCTCTGCCGCGCCTGCTTCGACGGTGAGTACCCGATGGAGCTGCCGGACCCCGAGCTGCTCGGCAAGCAGCTGCTGGAGACCGAGCTGGCCGCCGGGCCCGCCGCCACGGCCGCGGCCGACGCGCTGCGCCGCCCGTAGGACCCCGCAATCCCTGCAGTACGACACGAAAGTTCTCACAGTCATGTCTGAGACTGAGACCACCGGTGCCAGCTACGCAGCCGCGGGCGTCGACATCGAAGCGGGCGACCGCGCCGTCGAGCTGATGAAGGAGTGGGTGAAGAAGACGCAGCGCCCCGAGGTTCTCGGCGGCCTCGGCGGATTCGCCGGCCTCTTCGACGCCTCCGCGTTTCTGCGCTACGAGCGCCCGCTGCTCGCCTCCGCCACCGACGGCGTCGGCACGAAGGTCGACATCGCCCGCCAGATGGGCGTCTACGACACGATCGGCCACGACCTGGTCGCGATGGTCATGGACGACATCGTCGTCTGCGGCGCCGAGCCGCTGTTCATGACCGACTACATCTGCGTCGGCAAGGTCCACCCCGAGCGGGTCGCCGCCATCGTCAAGGGCATCGCCGAGGGCTGCGTCCTGGCCGGCTGCGCCCTCATCGGCGGCGAGACCGCCGAGCACCCCGGCCTGCTGGGCCCGGACGACTTCGACGTCGCCGGCGCCGGTACGGGCGTGGTGGAGGCCGACCGCCTGCTGGGCCCCGATCGCATCCGTACGGGTGACGTGGTGATCGCCATGGCGTCCTCCGGCCTTCACTCCAACGGGTACTCGCTCGTACGCCACGTGCTGTTCGACCGCGCCGGCATGAGCCTGGAGCAGCGGGTCGAGGAGTTCGGCCGCACCCTCGGCGAGGAGCTGCTGGAGCCCACCAGGATCTACTCGCTGGACTGCCTGGCGCTCACCCGGACGGCCGACGTGCACGCGTTCAGCCACATCACGGGTGGCGGTCTCGCCGCCAACCTGGCCCGGGTGATCCCGGACGGGCTGCACGCCACGGTCGACCGGTCCACCTGGACGCCCGGCGCGGTCTTCGACCTGGTCGGCACGGCCGGTCGGGTGGAGCGGCTGGAGCTGGAGAAGACCCTGAACATGGGCGTCGGCATGATGGCCGTCGTCCCGGCGGAGTCGGTCGACGTGGCGCTGACCACCCTGGCCGACCGCGGTGTGGACGCCTGGGTCGCCGGTGAGATCACCGAGCGCGGCGCGCACGGCACGGGCGCCGAGCTGGTCGGCGACTACGCCACCGCCTGACCGGGGCGCCGGACAGCACAGAACCCGGTCCGGGGCGGGGCCCCGGACCGGGTCTGAAGAGTGCAGGCGTCAAGCGCCGCGACGCTGAGACGACGGACCGGACTCCTCGTCCTCGTCCTCGTCGTCGTTGTACAACTCCGCGTAGCGGGCGTACGGGTCGTCTTCCTCGTCGTCATCCTCGAACGGTTCCCCGTTCGGAGGCTGACTCGAAGTCGATGCGCCCAGCTCGCTGGCCAGCCGTGCGAGGTCCGTCCCACCGCTGTTGTACTTCAGCTGGCGGGCGACCTTCGTCTGCTTGGCCTTGGCCCGGCCGCGCCCCATGGCTCGACCCCCTCGGTGACGGGGCTCGACGGCCCCAGAGTCTTGACACGCGTTCATGAGTCGGAACGGACTCCCCGTGGAGAGACCGGCCCGTAGGGCTTCAACGGTACCTGCTTCCGCCGCCATACGGTACGCCGCCCGCATGACGCGCCTGGGAGCCGGACCGACGAGGTGCCCTGTCCTCGCTGGTCAGCTGCGATTTTAACCTCTTCCTGCCGGGCGACCCGCCGACCGGCGTGAGTCTTCTCTCTCTGATCCCTCCGAAGACCCTCGGATGTTCCTCCGAGACTCCCCGGGACGGCCCGAGCGAACGACCCACGCCCCGCCGGCGGGCGGCCGGTGTCAACCGCGGCGCCCCCGCTCCGCGATCAGCGGCGGCGGGCCTCGGCCATCCGCTGCTCCGCGATCCGGTCGGCCGCCGCGGCCGGCGGAATGCCGTCTTCCTTCGCACGTGCGAATATGGCCAGCGTGGTGTCGAAGATCTTGGCCGCCTTCGTCTTGCACCGGTCGAAGTCGAAGCCGTGCAGCTCGTCGGCGACCTGGATTACGCCACCCGCGTTGACGACGTAGTCCGGCGCGTAGAGGATCCCGCGGTCGGCGAGGTCCTTCTCGACGCCCGGGTGCGCGAGCTGGTTGTTGGCCGCGCCGCACACCACCTTCGCCGTCAGGACCGGCACGGTGTCGTCGTTCAGCGCGCCGCCGAGTGCGCAGGGGGCGTAGAGGTCCAGGCCCTCCGTACGGATCAGCGCGTCCGTGTCCGGCACCACGGTGACCTGCGGGAACTTGTCGGTGACGCGCCGCACCGACGCGTCCCGTACGTCCGTGATGACGACCTCGGCACCGTCCTCGAGGAGGTGCTCGACCAGGTAGTGGCCGACCTTGCCGACGCCCGCGACGCCGACCTTGCGCCCCTTGAGCGCCGGGTCGCCCCACAGGTGCTGGGCGGAGGCGCGCATGCCCTGGAAGACACCGAAGGCGGTGAGGACCGAGGAGTCGCCGGCGCCGCCGTTCTCGGGGGAGCGGCCGGTGGTCCAGCGGTTCTCCCGCGCGACGACGTCCATGTCGGCCACGTAGGTGCCGACGTCGCAGGCCGTGACGTACCGGCCGCCGAGGGAGGCGACGAACCGGCCGTAGGCCAGCAGCAGCTCCTCCGTCTTGATCTTGTCCGGGTCGCCGATGATCACGGCCTTGCCGCCGCCGTGCTCCAGACCGGCCATGGCGTTCTTGTACGACATCCCCCGGGAGAGGTTCAGCGCGTCGGCGACGGCCTCGGCCTCGGAGGCGTACGGGTAGAAGCGGGTACCGCCGAGGGCCGGGCCCAGGGCGGTCGAGTGGATGGCGATGACGGCCTTCAGGCCGGAGGCACGGTCCTGGCACAGCACGACTTGTTCGTGGCCCCCCTGCTCCGACTGGAACAGGGTGTGCAGGACGCCGTCGGTCACATCGGTCACGGTGGTGACTCCCAAGTACGAAGCGGCGAATGAGGCCCCCCTGCGGGTGGGGGAGGACCTTGACGGCAAGAGGGTAAGTCCTACCTGGGCGTAGGAGGGACCCAGTGCCGAGGATCACCCCCTCACGGAGTACGGGCGTGGAAGGATCTGCCCCATGTCAGCGGTGTCCTCGGTCCCCGTCCCCTACGCGTCCTACCTGCGCGTGTACGAGCCGTTGGCGGCCTTCCCGGAGCCGGAGCGCGACCACTGGGCCCGCTACGCGCGCCGTGCGGACCCCCCGACCGCGCAGGACGAGCTGCGCCGGGCGCTGGCCGGGCTGGTGGCGACGCCGCCGGCCCCGGTGCCCGCGCACGAGAGCGCCGACGCGTTCGTGGCCGAGCTGGACGGCGTCGTGTGCGTGTGCCCGTGGCGGACGCGGCTGCGCGGCTGGCTGGCCCTTCAGGAGCTGCCGGGGCTGCTGCCGGCCGCCGTGCTGGACGCGGCGCTGCCGCCGGTGGTGCGCGGGCAGGCGGAGGCGGACCACGAGCGGTGGCGCGAGGAGAACCCGGACGCCCGGCCGTGGATCCGTACGGCCGTCTGGCAGGTGCCGGTGCGCTGGTTCGCGCTCTTCTCCGACGAGGAGCGGGAGTACGTGGCCGCGGGCGCCGGCCCGGACAAGGCGCCGGTGCTGCGCTACCGGACGCCGATGGTGCAGGCGCGGCGGCGGGTGGCGCGGGCGCTGAAGGCGCTGCGCGAGTCGATCGACGAGGGGCCGCTCACGGAGGGCCTGGTGGACGTCGGGCGGTGGCTGGAGGAGTTCCACCCGCGTTCGCTGGTGGAGCTGGACTACGGCGGCCTGGTGCACGCGCTGCCGGACGCCCTGCTGGCCGGGGACCGGTCGGCGGCGGATGTGGCGGAGGGCATCGCGGCGCTGCGGGCCGGTGACGGCGAGGGTGCGCGGGTGGCGTACGAGCGGCTGGCGGAGCGGTGGCGAACGGTGCGGTACCTGCAGTTCGCCAACTGAGATGATCTTGTCCTCGCCGCCGGGGGACGTTGGTCCCGATACGGGCCTTTGTGTCAAGCGTGATGGACAGCACTAACCGGGCTCTTGCGTCCATCACCCGACCTCATGCCAAAATAGGACAAGGAGTCCGGGAGGGGCTTCTTCCGTCCCGCTATGGACGGAAGGATACGCATTGCACGCTATGGGGGGTCTGATGGCTCCTGCTCGCTCTGTGACTGATCGTCACTGTGACGTGACTGTCCGTTATGGCATGGTCCATCGGCTTCCGCCGCTGATGAACACCTGAGAGGGCAATTCCGTCGGTTTGGCCGAACGTGGCTGGACAGATGGTGTAGTTGTAGTGCCGAGGACAAGCCGTTCGTCCTATAACCGACTCGGCTCGCGTCTGCCATTTCGGGCAACGCGGGTCAAGGTGCAGAATTTAGAGGAAAGAACCGAGAAGGTTCGGTTCTCCCGAGGAGGCCGCTCATGACCGCTCGCACCCCTGATGCCGAGCCGCTGCTGACCCCCGCTGAGGTAGCCACGATGTTCCGCGTGGACCCGAAGACGGTGACCCGTTGGGCGAAGGCGGGCAAGCTCACGTCCATCCGTACGCTGGGTGGGCACCGCCGGTACCGCGAGGCAGAGGTCCGCGCACTGCTGGCGGGTATTCCGCAGCAGCGCAGCGAGGCCTGAACACCCCGATGAACCGGGCTTTTCCGGGTCCCCCAACCCGGTTCGCCCACCATTAGCTCCACCGACGGGCGCCCGCCCCAACGGGCCTTCGTCATCGATCGCGCTGGACTCCGCCGGGTCCAGCGCGATCTTTTTATGCCCGGGGCCCGGGCCGGTCCCGCCCTGCTCCCGCCCTGCTCCCGCCCTGGTCCGGGCCCCTGTCCGGTCCTGCTCCCCGGCCCGGTTCCGCTCCGGTTCCGCCGCGGCCGGCCCTGGTGGTGACCCTGGTGGTGGCCGTGGTGGTGGCCGTGGGGGCGGCTCCGGGAGGGGTGTGGCCCGACCTGTGCCGGACCCCTCCGGAGTGGTGCAATTGCACATATTAAATTGGGTCGTTGTAGGGAGGGGGTAAGGTAAGGCGCTTCCCAAATGACTTTCGTGACTCGCGTCACACGGTGTGGGGTGTCCGGCGGGCTCGCGGGTGGCGCCTCACGGTCCGTCAGAAGGCCCTCAGCGGGCTTCTTCACGGGCTTCTTCGCGTGTGTTGTCACGGCCTTCCGCCCTCGGCGTCGTCACGCCGCGGATCACGGGTGTGTCCCCGGCCCGGGGGTCGGTGTCGTCCGTGAGCTCCATGGCGAGTCTCAGAAGACGGTGACAGACGACGCAGCACCGGGTGATGTGGCGATAGCCGGAAGCGGCCGCCAGATGCGCGCGGAGCAGCGCGCGGGTCTCGTGCCTGACCGGTCTGATCGTGGACGCCGCAGCCATCCGCGTCACCTCCGCTGAAGGACTCCCGCGTCCCTGTTGCTTGGGTACCGGTCGGCGGTTGCCCCCGTCAAGACGACGGAAAGGCCCGGATCCTGAGGACCCGGGCCCGATGGGGGAGCCGTAGGGATGCCGTACAGCGGCGAAGCCCCGCATCCGGTGAGGATACGGGGCTTCGCACGTGACGCGGTCCTGACGGGATTTGAACCCGCGGCCTCCACCTTGACAGGGTGGCGAGCACTCCAAACTGCTCCACAGGACCAGGTTTCGCAGCCGGTTTTTTCCTTGGCTGCGAGAGAGACTGTACAGCAGGTCAGAGGGTCCGGTCGAACTCACCCAAGGCGACGGCGCCGGTACGGGACCATCACTACGGCGCCGCCGCGTCGATCGCCTTCAGGATGCGCTTGTCGGAGACGGGGTGGGCCGTGCCCAGGGCGTGGGCGAAGTAGCTGACCCGCAGCTCCTCGATCATCCAGCGGATGTCCAGGACCTCCTGCGGCACCGGACGGCCCTTCGGCATCTGCTCCAGCAGCCAGGCGTACTCGTCCTGCATCTCGTGGACCTTCTCCATGCGCGTGGTGTCGCGCTGGACGGACGTCGGCATCTGCTGGAGCCGTCGGTCCACGGCCACCAGATAGCGCATCAGGTCCGGGAGGCGCCGCAGCCCGGTCTTCGTCACGAAGCCGGGCGGCACGAGGGCGGCGAGCTGTTCGCGTACGTCCTGGACGTTGTTGACCAGGACGAGGCTGTTGGTGGCCTTCAGACGGCGCTCACAGGCCTGCCAGGCGGCCAGGATCTGCTGCACCTGGTCCACCGTGCGGATCGTCAGCTCGACGAGGTCGGCGCGGACCTTGTCGTACAGCTTCCGGAACGACTCCTCGTCCCACGCCGGGCCGCCGTGCTCGGCGATGAGCCGGTCGGCGGCGGCGGTCGCGCAGTCCTCGAACAGCGCCTGGACCGAGCCGTGCGGGTTCCGGGAGAGGGCCAGCTTCTGCTGGTTGCTCAGCTTGTCCGAGGCGAACTTCGCCGGGTTCACCGGGATGTTGAGCATGATCAGCTTGCGGGTGCCGCGCCACATCGCCCGCGCCTGCTCGGCCTCCGTGTCGAAGAGCCGTACGGAGACGGTGTTCGCCGCCGGCCCCTCGTCGACGAGGGCCGGGTACGCCTTGACCGGCTGGCCCGCGCGGCGCGTCTCGAACACCTTCGTCAGGGTGCCGATCGTCCAGGCCGTCAGACCCGTGCGCTCCAGGGAGCCACCGGAGCCCGACGGGCCGGCCGTGGCCGCCGCCGCGGCCTTGGAGAGCGCCTGGCGGGCCTTGGGTTTCAGCTGGAGCCTCAGGGTCTCCAGGTCCTTGTCCTCGGCCAGCTTCCGGCGCCGCTCGTCGACGATCCGGAAGGTGATCCGCAAGTGGTCGGGGACCCGGGACAGGTCGAAGTCGTCGGCCGTGACCGGGACGCCGACCATCCCCCGGAGCTCGCGCGCGAGCGTGACGGTCAGCGGCTCCTGGAGGGGCTGGGCCTTCTCCAGGAACCTCTTCGCGTAGTTCGGCGCCGGGACGTAGTGGCGGCGGATCGGTTTCGGCAGGGACCGGATCAGCTCGGTCACCACCTCTTCGCGCAGGCCCGGGATCTGCCAGTCGAAGCCCTCGTCCGTGACCTGGTTGAGCACCTGGAGCGGGATGTGCACGGTGACGCCGTCCGCGTCCGCGCCCGGCTCGAACTGGTACGTCACCCGGAACTTGAGCTCGCCCTGCCGCCACGAGTCGGGGTAGTCGGCCTTGGTGACCGCGCCCGCCTTCTCGTTGATGAGCATCTCGCGCTCGAAGTCGAGCAGATCGGGCTCGTCGCGCCGCTTGTGCTTCCACCAGGAGTCGAAGTGCGCACCCGACACGACGTGTTCGGGGACCCGCTGGTCGTAGAAGTCGAAGAGCGTCTCGTCGTCGACGAGGATGTCGCGGCGCCTGGCCCGGTGCTCCAGCTCCTCGACCTCGGTCAGCAACTTGCGGTTGTCCGCGAAGAACTTGTGGTGCGTCCGCCAGTCGCCCTCCACCAGCGCGTGGCGGATGAACAGCTCGCGGCTCGTCTCGGGGTCGATGCGGCCGTAGTTCACCTTGCGCTGGGCGACGATCGGCACGCCGTACAGCGTGACCTTCTCGTACGCCATGACCGCCGCCTGGTCCTTCTCCCAGTGCGGCTCGGAGTACGTGCGCTTCAGCAGGTGGCCGGCCAGCGGCTCGATCCACTCGGGCTCGATCCTCGCGTTGACCCGGGCCCACAGGCGGGACGTCTCGACGAGCTCGGCGGACATGACGAAACGCGGCGGCTTCTTGAAGAGCGCCGAACCGGGGAAGATCGCGAACTTGGCGCTGCGGGCGCCCAGGTACTCGTTCTTCGCGCCCTCCTTCACGTCCTTCATCCCGATGTGGGAGAGCAGCCCGGCGAGCAGCGAGACATGGACCCGCTCCTCGGGCGCGTCCTCGTCGTTCAGGTGGATGCCCATCTGCTTGGCGACCGTACGCAACTGCGTATAGATGTCCTGCCATTCGCGGATGCGCAGGTAGTTGAGGTACTCGGACTTGCACATCCGGCGGAACGCCGACGACGACAGCGCCTTCTGCTGCTCGCGGATGTAGCGCCACAGGTTGAGGAAGGCGAGGAAGTCGGACGTCTCGTCCTTGAAGCGGGCGTGCTGCTGGTCGGCCTGTGCCTGCTTCTCGGCCGGCCGCTCGCGCGGGTCCTGGATGGACAGCGCCGCCGCGATGACCATGACCTCGCGCACGCAGCCGTTCTTGTCGGCCTCCAGGACCATGCGGGCCAGCCGCGGGTCCACCGGCAGCTGGGCCAGCTTGCGGCCCTGCTGCGTGAGGCGCTTCTTCGGGTCCTTCTCGGTGGGGTCGATCGCGCCGAGCTCCTGGAGGAGCTGCACGCCGTCGCGGATGTTGCGGTGGTCCGGCGGGTCGATGAAGGGGAACTTCTCGATGTCGCCGAGCCCCGCCGCCGTCATCTGGAGGATGACCGACGCCAGGTTCGTACGGAGGATCTCGGCGTCCGTGAACTCGGGGCGCGACAGGAAGTCGTCCTCGTCGTACAGCCGGATGCAGATGCCGTCCGACGTACGGCCGCAGCGGCCCTTGCGCTGGTTGGCGCTGGCCTGGCTGATCGGCTCGATCGGCAGGCGCTGGACCTTGGTGCGGTGGCTGTAGCGGGAGATGCGGGCGGTGCCCGGATCGATGACGTACTTGATCCCGGGGACCGTCAGGGACGTCTCGGCGACGTTCGTCGCGAGGACGATGCGGCGCCCGGAGTGGGCCTGGAAGACGCGGTGCTGCTCGGCGTGCGAGAGGCGGGCGTAGAGGGGGAGGACCTCGGTGTTGCGGAGCTTCTTCTTCTCCAGGGCGTCGGCCGTGTCGCGGATCTCCCGCTCGCCGGAGAGGAAGACCAGGATGTCGCCGGGGCCCTCGGCCTGGAGCTCCTCGACGGCGTCGCAGATGGCGGTGATCTGGTCGCGGTCGGAGTCCTCGGAGTCCTCCTCCAGGAGGGGGCGGTAGCGGACCTCGACCGGATACGTACGGCCGGAGACCTCGACGATGGGCGCGTCGCGGAAGTGGCGGGAGAAGCGCTCGGGGTCGATGGTCGCGGAGGTGATCACGACCTTGAGGTCGGGGCGCTTGGGCAGCAGCTGGGCCAGATAGCCGAGCAGGAAGTCGATGTTGAGGCTGCGCTCGTGGGCCTCGTCGATGATGATCGTGTCGTACGCGCGCAGCTCGCGGTCCGTCTGGATCTCGGCCAGCAGGATGCCGTCCGTCATCAGCTTCACGAAGGTCGCGTCCGGGTTCACCTGGTCGGTGAACCGGACCTTCCAGCCGACCGCCTCGCCCAGCGGTGTCTTCAGCTCCTCCGCCACGCGCTCGGCGACCGTGCGGGCGGCGATCCGCCTCGGCTGCGTATGGCCGATCATGCCGCGCACGCCGCGGCCGAGCTCCAGGCAGATCTTGGGGATCTGGGTCGTCTTTCCCGACCCCGTCTCACCGGCGACGATCACGACCTGGTGGTCGCGTATCGCCTCCAGGATGTCGTCCTTCTTCTGGCTGACCGGCAGCTGCTCGGGGTACGTGACCCCGGGCACGCGGGCCGCCCGCTCGGCCGTGCGGGCAGCGGCCTTCGCGGCCTCGGCGGCGATCTCGTCCAGCACGGCCTGCCGCGCCTCGGGCTTGCGGATGCGGCGGGAGCCTTCGAGACGGCGGCCGAGGCGGTGGGCGTCGCGCAGCGAGACCTCGGTCAGCAGGGTCTGGAGGTCGGCGAGGGAAGTAGACATACCTGATCCAGGATCTCACCCGCGGCGACGGAGTGGCGAACCGATTTCCCCGTAGCATTTCCGGCGAGTCGATGATCTCCGGAGCGACCCGGGAAGGCGGTGCCCCATGCCCCGTGCCGGCAGCCGGTGGCGCCGTCTGCTGACGGCCGCGGTGCTGGTACTGGTCGGCGCGCTGCTGGTCTGCGGCCCGCGTGCCGTGGCGCACGACGCCGTGGTGGTCGCCGTCGGCCACGGCAGCGGGCCCGCGTGCGGCTCCCCGGGCGACGAGGGCGGGCTGGCGCCGGCCGTGCCGCCGCGCCCGGCGTCCCACGGTGAGCTGCTGCCCACGCCGTACGGCACCCGTGCGACGGCGGCCGGCACCTGGAGCGTGGACGACGCGGCGGCGGGGGTACGGCCGGAGCGGGCGCCGCCGTGGCGCGTGGCGCCGTCGCCGATGGACCTGTCGATCCTGCGCGTATAGCGGCCGTACGGCGCGCACGTACGGTCCCCTCTTTCCGCGCGTTCCCTTCCGCGCCCTTCGCCGCGTCCTCCCGCGTCCTTCCCCGCTTCTTTCTCTGCGGTTCTCTCTGCGCTCAGGAGCTCTTTCCCCATGCCCAAGACCACGCCCTACCTCATCGGCGCCGGTGTCGCCGTCGCCGCCGCGCTCGCGGCCCTCGCCTCCTACACGGCGACCAGGCCCGACGCCCCCACCACCTCGTCCGTCGCCGTGGAACAGCAGACCGTCGTCCACCCCGAGCCGGAGAGGTACGCGCGGCGCGACGCCAAGGACCCGCTGGCCGTCGGGCGTGCCGACGCCCCCGTCGTCCTCATCGAGTACGCGGACTTCGCGTGCGGGTACTGCGGGAAGTTCGCCCGCGACACCGAGCCCGCCCTGATCGAGAAGTACGTCGACGAGGGGACCCTGCGCATCGAGTGGCGCAACTTCCCCATCTTCGGCGCCGAGTCCGAGGGCGCGGCGCGCGCCTCGTGGGCGGCCGGGCAGCAGGGGCGGTTCCGGCAGTTCCACCGCGCCGCGTACGCGGAGGGCGCCAAGGAGAAGGGCTTCGCCGAGGACCGGCTCCTCGCGCTCGCCCGGGAGGCCGGCGTGGCCGACCTCGCCCGCTTCGCGCGTGACCTCGACAGCGCGGCGGCACGGCGGGCCGTGGCCGAGGACCAGGAACAGGCATACGCCCTGGGCGCGACGTCCACGCCGTCCTTCCTCGTGAACGGGCGACCGATCGCGGGCGCACAGCCCATGGAGACGTTCACCGCCGCGATCGAGGCGGCGAAGCGCGACGCCGCGAAGCGTGGGGCCGCGAAGCCGGCAGAGGCGGCGAAGTGACGGACATCGGCTATCTGGCCGCCTTCCTCGGTGGTCTGCTGGCGCTCCTCAGCCCGTGCAGCGCGCTGCTGCTCCCGGCGTTCTTCGCGTACTCGATCGACAGCCCGGCCCGGCTCCTGGCCCGTACCGGCGTCTTCTACGCGGGCCTCGCCACCACGCTGGTGCCGTTGGGCGCGGCCGGGTCCCTCGCGGGCCGGCTGTTCTACGGCCACCGGGACCTCCTGGTGACGGCCGGCGGCTGGCTGATCATCGCGCTGGGCGTGCTCCAGATCCTGGGCCTGGGCTTCGCCTCGCGCCGGATCGCGGAGGTGAGCGGCCGGATCCGCCCGGTGTCGGTGCTGTCCGTGTACGCCCTGGGCCTGGTGTACGGCCTGGCCGGCTTCTGCGCGGGCCCGATCCTCGGGAGCGTACTGACGGTGGCGGCGCTCAGCGGCAGCCCGGTGTACGGGGGCCTGCTGCTGTCCGTGTACGCGCTGGGCATGGCCGTCCCGCTCTTCCTGCTGGCCCTGCTGTGGGAGCGGTACGACCTGGGGCGGCGCGGCTGGCTGCGGGGGCGCCCGCTTCGGCTCGGCCGACGCCTGGAGCTGCACAGCACGTCGGTCCTGTCGGGCGCGTTCTTCGTGGTGCTGGGCGTGCTCTTCCTGGTCTTCGACGGGACGACCGCCCTGCCGGGCCTGCTCTCGGTGGACGCCTCGTACGCGGTCGAGACCCGGGTGTCGGCCCTGGGCCGCGCGGTCCCGGACTGGGCACTGCTGCTCGGCGTCGTGGTGACGGTCACCGTCGTCCTCGCCACCCGGGCCCGGCGGACCCGCGCGCGCACCTGAGGTGACGGGGCGCCCGCGAGCCGGACGCCCCGTCACCGGCGGGCCCCGGGCACCGGGTACGCCGAAGGCCCCGTCCGAGGACGGGGCCTTCGTGTGGTGGCTGGGGCCGGGGTCGAACCGGCGACCTTCCGCTTTTCAGGCGGACGCTCGTACCAACTGAGCTACCCAGCCACGCGAATCTTTCGATCCGCAGCGGTCCTGACGGGATTTGAACCCGCGGCCTCCACCTTGACAGGGTGGCGAGCACTCCAAACTGCTCCACAGGACCAGAGGTAAAGCATTGTGCGAGAGCAAGTCTCGCACACGGTTGTGCGTGCCCCCAACGGGATTCGAACCCGTGCTACCGCCTTGAAAGGGCGGCGTCCTGGGCCACTAGACGATGAGGGCTGATGGCCCGCCTGGGCGCTTCATCAGCGCGTCGGGGACGTGAGAAGCATATGGGATGCGGGGACGGTTCGCCAAAACGCTTTATCGGGGCGTGGGAGTCACCGCCCGGGAGGGCCCTGTCGAGGAGGGCGCGGAGGGGGACGGCGAGGGCGTCGGGTAGGGGGCGCCCGGGCGGTTCTCCTCCGGGAGGTGGCGGCTGACCTCGGCCGTCGTCAGGCCCAGGCCGCCCAGCGTGATCTCGTCCCAGGCCTGGAGGTGCCGCGTGTCCCGGTCCAGGTAGAGGACGGAGGTGCGGACCTTCTCCGGCTCGTCGTTCTGGAGGGCGCGCAGGCCGCCGCCGCCCGTCGAGCCCTCGATCCTGAGGCGGGTGCCGTTCGGGAGGAGCTCGGTCTTGCGCTGGTGGACGTGGCCGGACAGGACCAGGGGCACCTCGCCGTCGGTCTCCCGGGCGGCCACCGGGTTGTGGGCCACCGCGATGTCGACCGGCGTGCCCGCCCGTTCCTGGCCGCGCAGCGCCGCCGCCAGCCGGATGCCGGCCACCCGCTCGGCGTCGTCGCCCGCCGCCACGACCGAGCGGTCCGGTGTGAACTGCGGGTCGCCCGTCCCGGCGACCCGCAGCCCGGCGACGGTGACGGCGCGGCCCTCGTCGAGGACGTGGACGTTCTTCAGGCCCTCCAGGTACTGCTGGGTGACCTTTGAGTCGTGGTTGCCGCGCACCCACACATAGGGCGCGCCGAGGTCGCTGATCGGGTCGAGGAAGCCGTTCTCGGCGGCGGTGCCGTGGTCCATGGTGTCGCCCGAGTCGATGATCACGTCGATCCGGTACTGCTCGACCAGCGAGCGGATGATCTCCCACGCGGCCGGGTTCAAGTGGATGTCGGAGACGTGCAGCACCCGCATGGTGCCGGGGTCCGGCTGGTACGTCGGGAGCGTCGAGGTCGCGTCGTACAGTTTGGTCACATTCGTGACGAGCCGCGCCAGTTCCTTCTGATAGACGTCGAATTCGCTGACGATCGAGCGGGCGCTGCCGACCACGGAGGGGGCGGAGGAGAGGAGTCCGGAGAACTTCGGCTCCAGGACGGACTTCGGGTTCCAGGTGGCGTAGGCCGACACGCCCGAGGCGGCGAGCAGCGCCAGTGCCAGCCCGCCGGCGGCCAGCGCGCGGCGCGGGCGGCGGTAGACGGCGAGGCCGAGAGCGGTGGCGCCGGAGACGACGGCGACACAGGAGCGGAACGCCAGCTCGCGCGTGCCGTCCGCGACGTCGTCGGTGATCTCCTCCTGGAGCCCGGAGAGGCGCTCGGGGTGCTGGACCAGGGCCTGGGCGCGGACCGGATCGAGCTGGTCGACGTCCACGTCGAGGCGGATGGGGGCGTGGTGCGAGTCGAGGGTGAGCGCGCCGAGCGGAGAGACGTTGATCTTCGTGCCGCCGGAGAGCGAGGGGCGCAGGGTCATGCTCGTGTCCATCGGCCCCACGGGCGTACGGACGCTGCCGACGATCAGGAGGCCCAGCCAGGCGCCGAGCAGGACGACGGCCAGCAGCCCGAGGGCGCGGACGTACGGGTGCGGGGCGTGGACCAGGGCGGACGTGGGGCCGGTGTGGCGGGAGCGGTAGTGGCGGACGGCGCGGGCGTAGGTGGTGCGGAGGGCAGCTCGGGCGGCCATGGCCGCACGTATGCCCGGGCGCGCGGGCGGCTATGCCCGTACATCCGGGTCATCCGTGACAATGGCCGGGTGCTGGAGATGACGCGCGAGGAGTTCGAGGAACTGGTCGCCGAGGCGCTGGACAGGATCCCGCCCGAGCTGACGCGGCTGATGGACAACGTCGCGGTGTTCGTGGAGGACGAGCCGTCGCCGGACGATCCCGATCTGCTGGGCCTGTACGAGGGGACCCCGCTGACCGACCGGGGGGAGTGGTACGCGGGCGTGCTGCCGGACCGGATCACGATCTACCGGGGGCCGACGCTGCGGATGTGCGACTCGCGCGAGGACGTGGTCGCCGAGACCGAGGTCACGGTGGTGCACGAGATCGCCCACCACTTCGGGATCGACGACGAGCGGCTGCACGAGCTCGGGTACGGCTGACGGGCCGCGGGACTCGCCGGTGCCTCGGCGGCGTTCCGGGTAACGGCGGTGCCTCGGGCCGCGGAGGGGGCTGTGGTGGGACTCGGGCGGGCTGCGGTGGGACCGGGGTCGGCCTCGGGGCGGGCGGTCGCGGTGGGATTGCGGTGCACCCCGGCGCGGTTGCGGAGCGGTCGTGGCGCAGTTGCGTGCATGTCAGGCGTGTCCTTGTGGAGCCTGGGGAGTTGGGCAGGGTAATCCCGTCCCGCGCCCCGTGGAGGTGCCCGCGTGCGCCAGTTGCCCGCCCCCGTCCGATGGGCCGTCACCGCACTGGCGGTCGCGGCCTCCGCAGGCTCGCTCAGCGGCTGCATGAGCGTGACCGACGAGGGCGTGAAGCCCGCGCCGTCCGGCTCGGCCGGTACGCCGGGTGCGGCGGCGGCCGAGCCGGACGGCGGCGTCGGCGCGCCGGGCGGGCGGCATGACGTGCGGACCGGGAGCCGTCCGGGCGGGAAGCCCGGTGCGGACGCGGACCCGGAGGGCGGCGGGGAGGGGGCCTCCGCGGCGCCCGGCCGGTCCGCCGCGCCGTCGGGGAAGCCCTCGCCGGGGAAGGCGGGCGGTGACGGGCCGGGTCGGCCCCAGGCGCCGACGCCCACCGGCGGGGCCGGGGGGACCGGGGGGACCGGCGGGGGCGGTGGCGGCGGCGAGGCCTCTCCGAGCGAGCAGCCCACGCCGCCCGCGTCCACGCCTCCGGAGCCCACGCCCACCCCGACGGACCCGCCCACCGACCCGGGCCCGAAGCCGTCGGACCCGCCGTCCGCCTCGCCCGCGGCCGACACGACACGTACCGGGGCGATGTGGGCGCCGGTGCCCCAACCGATGGCATCACCGCAGGTCGCGCCCGCCTGACCCGGCCCGGGTTTGCGTCAGGTGGGGGTAGGTGCGTATGGTGGTAGATCGTTTGATCCCATTTCCCATTTGCCCGGCGCAGCGAACAGAAGCGCGCCGCGTGTGGCGCGTACTCTCCCTTGCCGTGGCTGACCGCATCGAGGCGGTCGAATTGCGAAACACGGAGTTGACGGGCGCGTGCCGAGACTCCGGAAGGTTTCGCAATTCGCATGTCCATTTTCAGTTCTGACCACGCTGTCCTGCCCGAGGCCGACGAGGCCCTGGTTGAGGCCGTCGACGAGGCGGTCGAGGAGACCGTGACCGCCGACGACGAGCCCACCATCACCTTCGCGGACCTCGGTCTGCCGGAGGGCGTCGTCCGCAAGCTCGCCCAGAACGGCGTGACCACCCCCTTCCCGATCCAGGTCGCGACCATCCCGGACGCCCTGGCCGGCAAGGACATCCTCGGCCGTGGCCGTACCGGCTCCGGCAAGACCCTCTCGTTCGGTCTTCCGCTGCTCGCCACCCTGGCCGGCGGCCACACCGACAAGAAGAAGCCCCGCGGCGTCATCCTCACCCCGACCCGTGAGCTCGCGATGCAGGTCGCGGACGCCCTCCAGCCGTACGGCGACGTCCTCGGCCTCAAGATGAAGGTCGTCTGCGGCGGTACGTCGATGGGCAACCAGATCTACGCCCTGGAGCGCGGCGTCGACATCCTCGTGGCCACCCCGGGCCGCCTGCGCGACGTGATCAACCGCGGCGCCTGCTCGCTGGAGGCCGTCCAGGTCGCCGTCCTCGACGAGGCCGATCAGATGGCCGACCTGGGCTTCCTGCCCGAGGTCACCGAGCTGCTCGACCAGGTCCCGGCCGGCGGCCAGCGCCTGCTCTTCTCCGCGACGATGGAGAACGAGATCGCGACGCTGGTCAAGCGCTACCTGACCGACCCGGTCGTCCACGAGGTCGACAGCGCCCAGGGCAACGTCACCACCATGACCCACCACGTCCTGGTCGTGAAGCCCAAGGACAAGGCGCCCGTCACCGCCGCGATCGCCGCGCGCAAGGGCCGCACCATCATCTTCGTCCGCACCCAGCTGGGCGCGGACCGTATCGCCGAGCAGCTGCAGGACACGGGCGTCAAGGCCGACGCGCTGCACGGCGGCATGACGCAGGGCGCCCGTACGCGGGTCCTCGAGGACTTCAAGAAGGGCTACGTCAACGCCCTCGTCGCCACGGACGTCGCCGCGCGCGGCATCCACGTCGACGGCATCGACCTCGTCCTGAACGTGGACCCGGCCGGTGACCACAAGGACTACCTGCACCGCTCGGGCCGTACCGCCCGTGCCGGCAAGTCCGGCGTGGTCGTCTCGCTGGCCCTGCCGCACCAGAGGCGCCAGATCTTCCGCCTGATGGAGGACGCGGGCGTCGACGCCTCGCGCCACATCGTGGGCGGCGCCGGGGCGTTCGACCCCGAGGTCGCCGAGATCACCGGCGCCCGTTCGCTGACCGAGGTGCAGGCCGACTCCGCGAACAACGCCGCCAAGCAGGCCGAGCGCGAGGTCGCCGACCTCACCCAGCAGCTGGAGCGCCTCCAGCGCCGGGCCGTGGAGCTGCGCGAGGAGGCCGACCGCCTGGTCGCCCGCGCCGCCCGCGAGCGCGGTGAGGACCCGGAGGCAGCCGTCGCCGAGGTGATGGAGGCGGCCGAGGCCGAGGTCGCGGAGGCGGTCGCCGCCATCTCCGTACCGGAGCAGCCGCGCGACGAGCGTCGTGACGGCGGCTACCAGCGCCGTGACGACCGGGGCAACTTCGACCGCCGGGACAACGACCGTGGTGGCTTCCAGCGTCGTGACGACCGCCCGTCGGGTGGTTTCCGTCGCGACGACCGTCGCGATGACCGTGGTGGCGACCGTCCGTTCAACCGGGACCGCCGGGACAACGACCGTGGTGGCTTCCAGCGTCGTGACGACCGCCCCTCGGGTGGTTTCCGTCGTGACGACCGCCGTGACGACCGTCGCGATGACCGTGGTGGCGACCGTCCGTTCAACCGGGACCGCCGGGACAACGACCGTGGTGGCTTCCAGCGTCGTGACGACCGCCCCTCGGGTGGTTTCCGTCGCGATGACCGCCGTGACGACCGCCGCGATGACCGTGGTGGCGACCGGAACGGCCGCCCCTTCGAGCGCCGTGACCACCGGGGTGGCAGCGACCGCCCGTTCAACCGCGACCGTCGCGACGACCGCCCCACGGGCGGCTTCCGCGGCCACGACCGCAACGACCGCCCGCAGGGCCGTCGGGACGACCACCGCGGCGCGAACACCGGCTCCTCCTTCGGCCGCCGTGACGACAAGCCGCGCTGGAAGCGCAACGGCTGATCCCCACGCATGACGAGCGGGCCTGTGCGGCACTTCGGTTGCCGCACAGGCCCGTTCTCCGTCCGGCTTCCGCCCGGCCCCCTTGGGCCTCGCGTCCGGCTCGCCGGGCGGAGGAGCCGATACTCGATCGGCTCCCGCAGCCCGGGACGGCTATGCTCGGCATGACGCGAGGCGCGCGGGCTATGCTGCGGGTCACGGGCCGTTAGCTCAATTGGCAGAGCAGCGGACTTTTAATCCGTTGGTTGTGGGTTCGAGTCCCACACGGCCTACGTGCGGCGGACAGGGGCGTGGCCCCCGGTCCGCGAGAGCGCCCCTCCGGTTCCGGCCGGGTGGGGCGCTTCGTCGTTGCCGGCCGCTCGTCGTTGACGGCCGCCTGGGGCAGGTGAGTTCGGCAGCCCGGGCCGGTGGCGGAGGGGTGGCCGGTGCCAGGCTCTTCGGGTGGCCGAGCCCGCATCATGGGGATATGAGGACTCGACCTGTGCTCGTCTTCGACGGGGACTGCGGCTTCTGCACGACATCGGTGACGTTCATCGAGCGGCGTCTGCGGCCTTGTTGCGAGATCGTCCCGTGGCAGTTCGCGGACCTGGCGGCGCTCGGGGTGACACCGGAGCGCGCCGGGCACGAGGTGCTGTGGGTGACCCCGGCCGGCACGGTGTACGGCGGTGCCCAGGCCGTGGCGAAGGTCCTCCTGAGCGCGGGCGGCGGGTGGGCGCCCCTCGGCGCGCTGCTCACGCTGCCTCCCCTGCGGTGGGCCGCCCACGGCCTCTACCGGGTCGTGGCGAGGAACCGTCACCGCATGCCGGGCGGCACGGCGGCATGCGCCGTACCCGCCCGGCGCGAACAGCACGCCACCCGCGCCATGTGATCACCGCGGCGGCAGCGCCCGGCACAGGGCGTCCACCGCAGCGCCGTACGCGTGGTCCGGCGCGGCGGCGTAGCCCACGACGAGGCCGTCCGGCGCGGGCATGGTGGCGTCGGGATGGCGGAAGACGGCGAGACCGTCGAGGGCGACGCCCTGCCAGGTGGCGGCCTTCACCGTGGAGCGTTCGGTCCCCGGTGGCAGGCGCAGCACGGCGTGCAGCCCGGCCGCGATGCCGGTGACCTCGATGTGCGGGGCGCGGGCGGCGAGGGTGGTGACGAGCCGGTCCCGGCGGTCGCGGTAGCGCCGCCGCATCCGCCGGACGTGGCGGTCGTACGACCCCGACTCGATGAAGTCCGCCAGGGTGAGCTGGTCCAGGACGCCTGCCCACGCCTCCCGTTCGCCCTTCGCGGCGAGTACCGGATCGACGAGACGCTCGGGAAGCACCATCCAGCCGAGGCGTACCGCCGGGGAGAGGCTCTTGCTGACCGAGCCGAGGTGGAGGACGTGGTCCGGGTCGAGGCCCTGGACGGCACCGAGCGGTTCGCGGTCGTAGCGGAACTCGCCGTCGTAGTCGTCCTCCAGGACGAGCGCGCCGTGTGCGCGCGCCCAGTTGACGACCGCCGCACGCCGCTCCGGACGCAGCGGGCCGCCGGTCGGGAACTGGTGGGCGGGGGTGAGGAGCGCGGCTTGTACGCGGCGGCCGAGGCCGGCGAGCTCCTCGGTGCGGGCGCCGTGGTCGTCGAGTGCGAGGGGGAGCGTACGGACCCCGGCGGCGTCCAGGAGGGAGCGGTGGAAGCCGAGCCCGTACGACTCCACGGCCAGCGGCCCGCCCAGGACGCCCCCGCCGAACAGCAGGCGCAGCGCGTGGGCGAAGCCTGAGCAGATCACGATGCGTTCGGGGTCGGTGTGGACGCCACGCGCGCGTGCCAGGTAGTCGGCGAGGGCGGTGCGCAGCTCGATACGGCCCTGGGGGTCGCCGGGGCCGAAGACGGAGTGGGGTGCGGCGGCCAGGGCGCGACGGGCGGAGGCGAGCCAGGCGGTGCGGGGGAAGGAGGAGGCGTCCGGGACGCCCTGCCGCAGGTCGTGTGCGGGGCGGGCCGGTCCCTGTCCCGGCCCCTGCCCTTGCCCCGGTGTGCGGACGGGTACGCGGACGGGCACGCGCGCCGGCCGCGGGGGCGCGGCGCGCTCGGCGACCCGGGTGCCGGATCCCTGGCGGGCGGTGAGCCAGCCTTCGGCGACCAGCTCGGCGTAGGCGTCGGCGACCGTGTTGCGGGCCAGGCCGAGGTCGGCGGCGAGGGAGCGGTAAGGCGGCAGGCGTGTCCCCGGGGCGAGCCGGCCGCTGCGTACGGCGTCGCGCAGCGCGGCGATGAGCGCGGCCCGGCGACTGCCCGTCCGCGACAGCTCCAGGTGGAGGTCGGAGCCGGTGCGCTCCGCGGAATTGACCCATGAATCCGGCATGGAAGTGCACCCTACAGACGGTCTTTCGGGCCCGTAGGTTCATGGGTATGACGACGCAGACGCACACGGTTCCCACGACGCCCACCGCTTCCACCGCTTCCACGGGTTCCACGGTTTCTGCGGCTTCGGCCGGTGGGGTGGCTCCCACGGGTTCCCGGGTCGATTTCGCCAAGGCCGCGCCGAAGGCGTTCAGGGCGCTGATCGGCTTCGACGCCGCCGCCCGCGAGGGCCTCGACCCCGCCCTCGTCGAGCTGGTCCAGATCCGTTCCTCACAGCTCAACGGCTGCGCGTACTGCCTGCACATGCACACGAGCGACGCGCGCAAGGCGGGCGAGAGCGAGGAGCGGCTGCACATGGTCGCGGTCTGGAAGGACGCCGCGCACTTCTTCACCGAGCGGGAGCAGGCGGCGCTCGCCCTGGCCGAGGCCGTCACGCTGGTCGCGCACGCGGGGGTGCCGGACGACGTCTACGCCCGTGCGGCGGCGCACTTCGACGAGGAGGAGCTGGCCCGGCTCCTCGCCCTCATCTTCACCATCAACACCTGGAACCGCATCGCCATCAGCACCGCCAAGGCGCCGGGCACCGACGAGCGCGCGGGCCGCTGAGACGCACCTGGTGATGATCTTGCTTCCGATGGCGTAAGGTGGTGTTTACCGACGCGGGGTGGAGCAGCTCGGTAGCTCGCTGGGCTCATAACCCAGAGGTCGCAGGTTCAAATCCTGTCCCCGCTACTGAACGACGAAGACCCGGTGCCTTGTGCACCGGGTCTTCGTCGTATGTACGGCGCATCGGGGTGTGTCGCCGTCGCCGTGCGGCGCGGCTCCGGACAGCCAGCCCGGGGCGCGTTACCGTCCGCAGCCGTGGTGGGTGGAGCGGGCGGCAGGAGAACAGCGGTGGGGCGTGGCGGCGCGGGCGGTGGTGACGGCGGGCGCGGTGGCGTCGGCGGCGTGCGGCGCCGGGCGACGCATCGGTTCCTGCGCGCCCTGCCCGCCCTGTTGATCGCCGGCGGCATCGCGTACGACCTGGCGACCCCGCCCCGGTTCACCGCCGTGCCGCTCTTCGCCGCCGCCCCTCTCGTCGCGGCGCCGTTCTTCACCGCCCGCGCCACCCTGCTGGCCGGACTCTTCGCCGTACTGGCCGTGGTGGGGCTGCGTCTGCACAGCGGCACGCTGGGCGAGGCCGCTTCGCTCACCGAGCTCATCACCCTGGTCACGGTCGCGGCGCTCGCGCTGCTCATCCACCGGGTCGTGTGGCGCAGCGGGGAGCGGCTCGCGTCGGCGCGGAGCATCGCCGAGGCCGCGCAGCGCGCCGTGCTGCCGACGCCCGCCGAGCGGATCGGCGGACTGCGGGTCGCGGCCCGGTACGAGGCGGCGCAGGCGGACGCGTTCATCGGCGGTGACCTCTACGCCGTGCAGGACACGCCCCACGGGGTGCGGCTGGTGGTCGGCGACGTGCGCGGGAAGGGGATGGGCGCCGTCGAGACGGTGACGGTGGCGCTGGGGGCGTTCCGGGAGGCGGCCGAGCAGGAGAGCTCGCTGGAGGGCGTCACGCAGCGGCTGGAGCGGGCGCTCGCGCGGGAGGGGACGCGGCGCGACGGGCTCGACGCCTTCGAGGGGTTCACCACGGCCGTACTGGCCGAAGTGCCGCGTGGGGAGGCGGTGGTACGGGTGGTCAACCGGGGTCACCCCGAGCCGCTGCTGCTGTACGCCGACGGGACCCTGGAGCGGCTGGAGCCGGCCGAGCCCACGCTGCCGCTCGGGATGGTGGACCTGGGGGCGTGGCCGGACCGGGCGGATGAGGTGCCGTACCCGCCAGGGGCGACGCTCCTCCTCTACACGGACGGACTCTCCGAGGCGCGGGACGCGGGCGGCGTCTTCTACGACCCGGCCGCCCGGCTGGCGGGGCGCGGCTTCTCGGGACCGCAGGAGCTGCTGGACGTGCTCGTCGAGGACGTACGGCGGCATACCGGGGGCGGGGCGACGACCGACGACATGGCGCTGCTGGCGCTGAACCGGCCCGAGGGGGACGGGCCCGGCGGACACGAGGAGTGATCACCCTGCACCACTCCGCATAACAATTGACGAACTGTCAGGAAGTGGGGTGGGGCGTGCGTGTCCTGAGAGGCAGTCATGTTGCGCTGATCTGCCCGTATGTGGCCCGGTAAGTCCCGCGCTCAGTAGTTAATGATCAGTAGGAACGGCTTGGAATCACGGCCCCGCGTCTATTAACGTTCGATAACGCAGCGCGGTCGTCCCAGCCGTCTCAAGAGTGACGGCACCGTGCGCGCGCGCCGAATTCCGCAAGGGAACCGGGGAACCACCACCTTGGGGTGCATCGGGCCCACCGCCCGTAGGAGACCTTCCTGCTCCGAACCCGTCAGCTAACCCGGTAGGCGAGAAGGAAGGAAAGGAGTGCGCCTCAGTGGCGTCCAACAGGCCTGCCTCCGAAGCGCCGTCGGCCCCGGAGGCCCCAGGGGTCCGCGTGCCCCTCTCGGCCCCCTACGCCGCCGCTTCATACGGTTCCGGTGCCCCCGCTGACAGACAGTGGGAGGAATGGAACCCCACCGAGGAAACCGTCCGCCCCGTCCGGGGCCGCCACCGGATCGCCAAGCAGCGCGGCGGGCTCGCGCGTAGCTCCACCGTCCTCGGCGTCGGTGTCATCGCGGCCGTCGGCGCGGGCGGCATGGCCACCGCGCAGGACAAGCCGCAGGTCTCCATATCCCTGCCCGATCTGCCCGGAGCGATCGCGGACAGCCTGCCGGACGCCGAGTCCCTGCCGGGCGTCGGCTCCCTGATCTCCGACGACGACGTGGCCGGCGACACCGCCGTGAACACCGCGCCGCTCACCGCCGCGACCCTCACCACCGCCGAGCGCCCCACCGAACAGCAGGACGGCGCGGCCACCGCGGGCGAGGCACTGCGCGCCCGTATCCTCCAGCAGGCCGAACAGCAGCAGGCGTCCGCCGACGCGGCGGCCAAGGCCGCCGCCGAGAAGCAAGCCGCCGAGCAGGCCGCCGCCGCGGCCAAGGCCCAGCAGACCGCCGCCGAGAAGCAGGCCGCCGAGGCCAAGGCGAAGGCCGAGGCCAAGGCCGAGGCGGAAGCCGCCGCCAAGGCGGAGACCGAGCGCCTGGCCAAGCTGGCCGCGAGCTGGTCCCTGCCGACGTCCTCGTACACCATCACCTCCACCTACGGGCAGTCCGGCTCCATGTGGTCCTCCGGCTACCACACCGGCCTCGACCTGGCCGCCCCGACGGGCACGCCCGCCAAGGCCGTCCACAGCGGCACCGTGAAGTCGGCCGGCTGGTCGGGCGCGTACGGCTACCGCATCGTGCTGGAGCTGGAGGACGGCACCGAGGTCTGGTACTGCCACCTGTCCTCGATGACCGTCAGCGCCGGGCAGCAGGTCGGCACCGGCGAGACCATCGGGCGGGTGGGCGCCACCGGCAACGTGACCGGGCCGCATCTGCACCTGGAGGTGCACACGGCCGGCGGCGACGGGATCGACCCGATGGCGTGGCTGCGCGGCAAGGGCCTGAACGTCTGACGCCTGAGGGCCCGAGGCCTGAGGGCCCGACGCCTCGCCTTCCGGCGCGGTCCGGAGGACGCAGGAGTGGGGCCGGAGTGGGGCCGCCTAGCTGCGGTACGGGTTGTAGCCGCCGTAGTCGAGGTACGGGGGAGGCGCCCACACCCGGCCCGTCGCGCGCGCCGCGTACGTGAGTGCCGGTCCCGCCATCTCCTTGCGCTGCCACAGGTGGTGCAGCAGCTCCTGCTCCCGCGCCACGAAGTCCGGGCCCACCGCACCGCGGCGGGCCCGGTGGCGCAGAAACGCCAGCGACGTCGCGAACGCCTCGTACTCGCCCACCGCGCGCGCCGCCGCCGGGCCGAAGGAGCGCGCCGCGTACGCGCGGGCCAGACCGCGCGCCCGCATCGAGGAGAGGGCGAGCGGCTCGGTGGGGGAGAGCCAGCCCGCCGCCGCGTACGCGGGCAGCTCACCGGATATGGTCCGCAGCTCACGCTGCCGGGTCCAGATCACCAGCCACGTCAGCAACCCGAACGCGGGCACCATGAACGCGCCGTACACCGCGTAGAACCCCCACGGCCCGAAGGCCGCCGACCCGTTCCACAGGGCGTGCACGCCCATCGCCAGCGCGAGCCCCAGCAGCGGCAGCGCGACGCGGCGTACCCGCTTGCGGCGGGCGGTGAGGGCGGCGATGCCGAAGCCGATGCCGGTGAGCACGGTGAACAGCGGGTGCGCGAACGGGGACATCACGATCCGTACGAAGAAGGTCGCGGCCGTGACGGACGCGATACCCGACGTCCCGAACTCCTGGTCCTCCCCGAAGGCGTTGCCCAGGTAGAGGATGTTCTCCGTGAAGGCGAAGCCGGTCGCCGTGAAACCCGCGATGACGACGCCGTCGACGATTCCCGTGAAGTCACGTCTGCGGAAGAGGAAGAGGAGCAGCACGGCCGCCGCCTTGGCGCTCTCCTCCACGACGGGCGCTATGACGGTCGCGCCGAGCGTGTCGGCGGCCGCGGGGTCGGCGGTGGCGGTGGCTATCCAGCGGGTCGCGAAGCTGTTCGCGATGATCGCGACGAGCGCCGCCGCGCAGGCGCCCCAGGAGAAGGCGAACAGCAGATTCCGCCAGGGGCCCGGCTCGACCCGGTCGAGCCAGCGGAACGCCGCCATGAGCAGCGGCACCGGCAGCATGGCGAGGCCGAGGCCCACCAGGAAGCCCTGGGTGCCGGTCTGCTCCCGCACGAGGGCGAGGATCACCAGCCCGCAGAGGGCGAGGAGAGTGAACACCGCGCCGACCCGCACGACCCTGCTGCGCCACAGGCGGCGGGGCTTGTAGCGCCAACGGGCACGCTCCGGCACGGCGTCGAAGGACGGCTGGTCCTCGTACGCCGGGACGGCAGGGTGGTGGGGCGGGAACGAGTGGGTCACACAACGACCCTAACGAGGACCACTGACAGACCGCGACGAGTTGGTGACGAGGACGGATCGGTCGGATCGGTGGACTCGGTCGGGTCGGGTCGGTGGGCTCGGTCGGGTCGGTGCGGTTGGTCGGATCGGTGGGGTCGGCGCGATCGGAGCAGACGGACGATCGGAGCAGACGGACGGTTGGAGCGGGCGGACGCGAGGACCGGCAGACCGCTTTGATCGCGGGCCCCGCGGGCCCCGCGGACCGGTCAGGACCGCTGCGCGCGCCGGAACAGCAGGTCGTGCACCACGTGGCCCTTGTCCAGCCCTTGCCCCTCGAACCGGGTCAGCGGCCGGAAGGCGGGCCGGGGCGCGTAGCCGCCGTCGGCCTGGGTGTTCTCGAAGTCGGGGTGCGCGGTCAGCACCTCCAGCATCTGCTCCGCGTACGGCTCCCAGTCCGTCGCACAGTGCAGGACGGCCCCGGGCTTCATGCGGGACGCGGCCAGGGAGAGGAACTCCGGCTGGATCAGCCGCCGCTTGTGGTGCCGCTTCTTGGGCCAGGGGTCGGGGAAGTACACGCGCACGCCGTCGAGGGCGTCGGGCGTCAGCATCTCCCGCAGCAGGATGATCGCGTCGCCGTTGGCCACGCGTACGTTGGTCAGGCCTGCCTTGTCGGCGAGGCCGAGCAGATTGCCCTGGCCGGGCGTGTGCACGTCGACCGCGAGGATGCCGGTCGACGGGGCGTCGGCGGCCATCTGCGCGGTGGCCTCGCCCATTCCGAACCCGATCTCCAGAACGACCGGCAACCCGCCGAACATCTCGTCCAGGTCGAGGACCCGCTGCCCGTCGATGTCGAGGCCCCACGCGCCCCACAGCCGCCGCAGGGCGTCGGCCTGCCCGGGCGTGACGCGGCTGCGCCGGGGCTGGAAGCTGCGGATCCGCCGCTCGAAGTGCGACCCGGCGGGGTCGGGCGCGGGCCCCTCGGGAAAGCGGGGCTCGCCCTTGGGGCGGCGGGGGAGGGCGGTTTCTGGGATCTCAGACACAATGCCCCGATTCTACGGCGCCCGCGCGAGGGGGCGGCAGGGCCGGCGCCGAGGGGCGGCGCGCCCCGGGTGCGGGTGCGGGTGCCGGTGCTGGGCGCCGGACGGATTCGGGGCGCGGGGGCCGACACGGCAGCCCCCGAGACGTTCCCCCGACACGGTGGGGGCCCGGGAGCCGGGGCGGCGGCCCGAACCGGCGGATTCGGGTCCGAGCCCGAGCCCGGCGGGTCCGAGCCCGAGCCCGGCATGCCGGGTCGAGCGGCGGGCCGGGTCGAGCGGCGCGCGGCGGGCGGCCCGGGAGGGTCAGCCCAGGTGGGCCAGCGCTCGTTTCGCGATCTCGCGGCCGATCGGGAGGGATGCCGTCGCCGCCGGGGACGGGGCGTTCAGAACGTGCACCGTGCGGGGTGCCTCACGGATCAGGAAGTCGTCGACCAGCGTGCCGTCCCGCAGCACCGCCTGGGCCCGGACGCCCGCCGGGGCGCGGCGCAGGTCGCCCGGCTCGACGGAGGGGAGCAGGCGGCGCACCGCCTCCGTGAAGGCGGCCTTCGAGGCGGACCGGTGGAGTTCGCCGGCGCCGTACCGCCAGTGGCGGCGGGCGATCCGCCAGGAGCCGGGCCACGTGAGGGTGGAGGCCAGGTCCCGTGGGCGGACCGTGGACCAGCCGTACCCCTCGCGGGCCAGCGCCGGGACCGCGTTCGGCCCGACGTGGACGCCGCCGTCGATACCGCGTGTGAGGTGGACGCCCAGGAAGGGGAAGGCCGGGTCGGGGACGGGGTACACCAGGCCCCGCACCAGCTCCGGTCGCCCCAGCTCGTAGTACTCGCCGCGGAACGGCACGATCCGCACGCCCGGGTCGTCACCCGCCAGCCGCGCGACCCGGTCGCAGTGCAGCCCCGCGCAGTTCACGAGCGCCCGCCCGCGGACGATCGTCCCGGTCGCCGTGCGCACCGCGACGCCCCACGGCCGCCGGTCGACGGCGGTGACCTCCGCGCCGTACCGGATGTCCGCGCCGGACGACTCGGCGAGCTGCGCGGCGACCGCGCCGTAGTCGCACACGCCGGTCGTCGCGACGTGGATCGCGGCGAGGCCCCGTACCCGCGGCTCGTACTCGGTGATCTGCGCCGGCCCCAGCTCCCGTACCGGAATGCCGTTCTCCCGGCCCCGCTGGACCAGGGCGTGCAGCCGGGGCAGCTCGTCCCGCTCGGTCGCGACGATCAGCTTGCCCGTGACCTCGTACGGCAGGTCGTACTCCGCGCAGAACTTCACCATCTCGGCGGCGCCGCGCACCGCGTACCGCGCCTTGAGGGAGCCGGGCCGGTAGTAGATGCCGCTGTGGATCACGCCGCTGTTCCGCCCGGTCTGGTGGCGGGCGGGTCCGGGCTCCTTCTCCAGCACGGTCACACGGGTGCCCGGAGCGGCGCGGGTGATCGCGTACGCCGTGGACAGGCCGACGATCCCGCCGCCGATCACGAGCACGTCGCAGTCGTAACAGCCACCTGTGCCGACTTTTCCGACTTCTTCGGCCTTGCCGTCTTTGTCGTCGCCGTACGCGGACACCGTGCCACCTCCCACCCCAGATACTGCACTGGCCCACTGACAATGGCCTTAAACCAGGTGGGACACGGCTCACGCCGGAGCCATCAGCAGCGGTCGCGCCCGCTCGCGCAGCTCCACCACCCGGGGCTCGTCGCCGTACGGCTCCAGCCGGTGCAGGAGGTCCCGTACGTACTCGGTCGTACGCGCCGACGATATGCGCCCGGCCACCTCCACCGCGCGCGTGCCCGCCGCGCACGCCGCGTCCAGGTTGCCCGACTCCAGCTCGGCCACGGCGCTCACCACCAGGCGCAGGCCGTGCGAGCGCACGTACTCCTCCGTCGGCCGCGACAGCGCCTGCTCCGTGAACCTGCGCACCTGGCGCGGCGCCTTCAGATCCCGGTAGCACTCGGCGGCGTCCGCGCAGAACCGGTCGTACGAGTAGAAACCCAGCCAGGTCGGGTCCGCGTCGCCCTCCCGCGACCGCTCGAGCCACCCCTCCGCCGCCTTGAGCGCCGCCCCGGCCGCCACCGCGTCACCCGCCTTGGCGTGCGCCCGCGCCTCCACCAGCCGGAAGAACGACATGGTCCGCGCCGTCGCCAGGCCCCGGTTGCGTTCCAGCGCCGCCTGCGCGAGGTCCACGCCCTCGTCGGCGAAGCCCCGGTAGGTGGCCTGCAGCGACATCGACGCCAGGACGTACCCGCCGAGCGGCACGTCCGCCGCGGCCCGCGCGAGCCGCAGCGCCTGGATGTAGTACCGCTGGGCCGCCTCCTGCTGGCCGGTGTCGAACGCCATCCAGCCCGCCAGCCGGGTCAGCTCGGCGGTCGCCCCGAAGAGCGCCCGGCCGACCTCGTCCGAATACGACCCCAGGAGCAGTGGGGCCGCGTCCACCCGCAGGCACTCCGGCACCATCGACGAACGCCAGTCCCCGCCGCCGTACTTGGAGTCCCAGCGCCGGGCGTCCTCCGCCGCCTCGCGCAGCTTCGCCACATCGCTGTGGCCCACGCGCGCGTGCCCCACGCCTTCGGGTCCGTCATGGCCCTCGGGCCCCTCCTCGGGAGGCACCGACCGCTCGACCGACGAGTCGGCGGGGGTGATCAGCCAGCGGGACGCGGGCGTCGCGTACGCGCTCACCGCGAACGAACCGGCCAGCGACTGCCAGATGCCGCCACCGCCGGCCCGCCGTCCCGCCAGATCCAGCCGGTACAGGTCGGTCGCCGCCTTCACCGCCTCGCCGACGTCCCGCGGGAAGGCCAGGCCGACCTCCGGCGCCGGGTCGGCGTCCGCCAGACCGATCTCGTGCAGCGGCACCGGCCGGCCGAGCTTCTGCCCGATCGCGGCCGCGATCAGGTGCGGCGCGGCGCCCTGGGGCACCATGCCCTTCGAAACCCACCTGGCCACCGACGTCTTGTCGTACCGGAGGGTCAGCCCGCGCTGCGCTCCGAGGTCGTTGACCCGCCGGGCGAGGCCGGCGTTGCTGATTCCCGCGAGGGCGAGAACGGTGCCGAGCTTCTCGTTCGGCCCGCGTTGCTCCCTGGACATGCGCCACCCCTCGACACCCAGACGGCCGCCGCGACGCCAGGCATAGGCGCGCGGCATTCGTAAACCCAGCGTAGTTCGCCGGATCCCGACCGTTAAGAGGTGGTGTCCCGTATGGCGAGATTGTTGTGCGTACGGGCGGATGGCCGGTCGCCGTCCGCGCGCCCGCCACCACGCCGCCGTGCTCCGGCCGTGTGGCCGTGCGCCCGTACGTGCGCTCTGGCCCGGTCCTCGCGGGGAGCGCTTCCATGAGACCTGCGTGGGTCGGCCCGCTGCGTACTGGAACCAGTGGGCTGGGGGACACCGCCGCCTCAATCCCCGCGGGCGGCGGACCGGTCCGGGAGGCGAAGGGCGCCTCCCGGGCTGGGGGTCGAGATCGTGCCGGGAACGTACAAGGACGGTTCAGATTGGCTGAATGATGCCCATCGCTCCGCCGGTCGAACCATCGTCATATGGCCAATGCCAGGGGCGTGTTCCCTTTTTGTACGCGCGTCCCTGGAGCCCTCCTGTGCGCCGTTGTCGTGGCAGCATGTCCTCATCTGGTGCTGAGGTTGTCCACAGGCGGTGGAGGCGGCGATGCGGTGGCTGGTGGGGTGGAGCAGTATCGCCGCGAGCTTCGGTACGGCAGGTGCCGTCGGTGCGGACGACGACAGTCGCACCGTGCACCCGGTCGGCGCGCAACTCCTGTGGGGGGATCCCGATCCGCTGTGGGCGGTCGGTGACTGGCGTCCCGACGAGGTGCGGGTCGTCTCGGCCGATCCCTTCACCCGCCTCGCGGTACTGGGCTGTTGCGCCGCGAGCGACGAGGAACTGAGGGTCGGGCTGTTCGCGGCGCGCGGCGGCGCGATGCGCCATCTCACCGCCTGGCCCGGCAGTTACACCGCCGTCGTGCAGACCGGCAGGCGCATCATCGTCACCGGGGACCTGGCCGGGGCGCGCCCCGTCTTCCACACCCCGTGGGCGAACGGCACGGCGTACGCGACGGCCGCCCTGCCGCTCGCCGACCTCATCGAGGCGCAGCTCGACATCGGCCACCTCGCGGCGCTGCTCGCCTGCCCCGAAACGCCCGAGGCGCTGCGCGACTCCACCCCGTACGTCGGCGTCAAACGCGTACCCCCCGGCCACGCGCTCGTGCTGCGCGAGGGCTCGCGCGAGATCACCGGCTACGAACCGGTCGCCTCCCTCGCCGTCGCGGGCCCGCAGATCGACCCGGACCGGGCCGTGGAAGGCGTACGGGACGCACTCGTCGAGGCCGTACGGGCCCGGCTCACCGCCCCGAGGCACGCGCCCGAGACCCTGCCGCCCGACCCCGGCCCCGTGCCCGGGATGGGCCCCGCCGACCGGCGCGCGGCCCGCGGGGCGCCCGCCCCCGGGATCGGCGCGGACCTGTCCGGCGGCAGCGCGTCCAGCACCCTGGCCCTGCTGGCGGCCGGACTTCCCGGCGCGCCCGGCACGATCCTCGGCCACGGGACGGGCGCGGGAGAGCGACTCCTCGCCGTCACCTTCAACGACCTGGCCACGGGAGGACGCGACGACGAACTGGAGCGGGCGCGGCTCATCGCGGAGAACCCCCGGCTGCACCATGTGGTGGTCGCCGCGGCCGAGGAGGCGCTCCCCTACGTTGAGTTGGAGGGCCCGTTGACCGATGAGCCCGGACCCTCCCTGGTGACCGCCGAACGGCACCGCCGCCGCCTCGCCGCGGGCAGCGCCGACCACTTCACCGGGCACGGCGCCCGGCAGGTCCTCGACGCCCACCCGGCACGCCTGGCCGACCTGCTGATGGACCGCCGCCGGCGCCACCTGCTGCGCCCCGTCACCGCGCTCGCCAAGGCCAGCGGGCCCACGGCGGGCTCGCTGCTGGTGCCGCTCACCGTCTACCGGGCGGCGCGCAAGCTGGCCCGTACGCCCTACCGGACCGGCCTGGAGACCGCCGCCGATCTGCTGCTGGCCGCCAACCGTGCGGCGCCCTCGGCGAGCGGCCCGCTGGGCGCCTCCCTCTCGGCCCTGGCCTGGTCCCGGCCGGGCCCCGCGGCGCGATGGCTCACGGGTGAGGCGCTCGCTGAAGTATCGGTTCGCCTCGGGCAGGCGGCGATCCGGGCGACGTCCGTCCAGCGGCCGGGCGAGGCACGCGCGCGTGCGGCCCTGGCACGGCACGCGGCGGACCACCGGATCCTGGAGCAGGCCGCGGAGATCCGCAGCCAGCGGATGCACGCCCCCTTTCTGGACAACCAGGTGGTACGGGCCTGCCGCGACCTCCCGGAATCCCTCCGCGTCCAGCCGGGCGCCCGCGCCGCCGTCCTGCGCGCCGTCCTCGCGGGCGCCGGCGTCCACGACCTGCCCCCGGGCTGGGGCGCCCCCTCCCACGCCCCGTCGGCCGCCGCCACCCGCGCGGGCCTGCGCCTGGCCCTGCCCCAGCTGATGGCCCTCTTCGACGCCCCGCTCCTCGCGGACGCCGGCCTGATCGAGGCCCGCGTGGTCCGCAAGGCCCTGCGCGCCGCCTCCGAGGGCGAACCGCTCCCCCTGGACGGCCTCGCGGACCTGGTCTCCACGGAACTCTGGCTCCGCCGCCTCCTCGCCCGCCGCGGCACCTGCTGGACGGGCACGGCGGCACCCCGGCAACGCGCGGTGGCCGCGGGCGTCCCCCCACGCCCGACCCTGCGCTCCTGACCCCCGGAAGGCGGCGGTTGGCTGCCGCGCAGGGCCGGGGTGCCGCTGTGCCCGGGGCGCGATAGAGGGCTGAGCCCCTCGGGGGCGGGGGCTCACGCCGCGGCCGGCCGGGCGTCCTCCGCCGGTGCGCGGCTGACGCCCGACGACGTGCCGCGCTGCCCGACTGCACCGTCAGCGGCAGCTGATCCGCGACTGCGCCCAGTCGGCCGGGGCCGCCGCGGCCAGAGGTGTCGGCGCGTGCGGCTCGACGACGAGCCGGATCGTCGTACGGCCGGTGATCGCGACGTGCACCGGCACCGCCGCGTCGCCGCCGCGCAGCACGGGCGACTGCCACAGCCGGGTGCCGCCGTCCCCGTACACGGAGAAGCGCACCGCTCCCAGCCCCAGCGCCATGTCGTCGACGCCGACGAGCGCGTCGTACGTGGCGCACGACCGGTTCAGGTCGACGGTGACGGACGACCGCGCGTGCACGGTGACGCCGTGCCCGTACCTCGTGCCGCCGATGGACATGCCCCAGCGCTGCCACAGCCAGCTGGACCGGCCCAGTCGCACCTCCGGCCCGGTGTGGTCGCCGACGAGGTCGTACCGCAGCTCGTTGAGCCGGTACACGGCGGGCGCGGGCGGCGGAGGCGGCGTGGCGGTGGGCCGTGGCCCGGGCACGCGGGTCGGCGTCGGTTCCGGGGCCGGCGGGCGGGCGGGCGCGGCGGTGGGCGGCGCGGTACGGACGGGCGCGGTACGGACGGGCGCGGGCCGCGCCGGGGCGGCGGTGGGCGTCGGCGTACGGGGCGGAGCGGGGCTCGGTATGGGCAACGGTGCCGGTGCCGGTAGTGGTGTCCGGCCGGGCCTGTGACGTGTCGGGGCCGGCCGGGGAGCCGGTTCCCGTGGTACGACGGGCTCCGCCCGCGGCGGCACGGCCTCCGCCCGGGGAACGGGTGACGGGTTGCCCGACAGGGCCCACACGAGCCCGGCGGTCGCCGCGAGGGCCACGGCCGCCGCGATACCGGCCTTCACGGGCGCGCCCAGCCCCTCGGCCGCCGCGCCCCCGGCCCCCGCCGAACCGCCCGCCGAACCGCCCGCTGACCCGGTTGCCGCCGCAGCCGCGCCGGCGCCCGCCGTACCCGCCGCGCCCCCGGCGGCCACCACCCCCGCGGCCTTGAGGGACGCCCCGGCGGCGAACCAGCCGATGACGGCGACCGGCAGCAGCGCCGGGATTCCGGCGTTGACCTGCTGCAGCTCGCCCACCGTCAACCGGCACCGGGCGCACTCCTCCAAGTGCTTGCGCAGCCCCCGCTCGGCCCGAGTCCGCAGCCCGCCCCGGGCGTACGCGCCGAGCCGGTCGGCATAGCGCGCACAGTCACCGCCCGTCGTCAGGGACTGACTCACATGGGCCTGTAGGTACGCCTGCTTGAGCCCCTCACGCGCCCGGCTCGCCAACACCGCCGTCGCGTTGGCGGTCAGCCCGAACAGCGGCGCGACCTCGCTCGGTGACTCCTCCTCGACCGTCGTGTGCCACAGCACCGCCTGCCACCGCTCGGGCAGCGAGCGGAACGCCTGGAGCGCCAGCGATCGCTCGGCCGCGTGCATGGCTCGCACGTCGGCGCCCACGTCGAGCGTGTCCGCCTGGGACACCTCCGCCGTACGCGCCGACTGCGCGGCGAACACCGCGAAGTCCTCGACCAACTGCTCGCGTTTGGCGGTCCGGGTCCAGGCCGCCGCCACCCGCCGTACCGTCGTCAGCAGATACGCCCGCACGGCGTGTTCGGGCCCCGCGCCGCCGCGCACGGCCTGGAGGGTTCGGACGAACACCTCGGCGGTCAGGTCGTCGGCGGTGTGTCCGTCCCGGCAGCACGTGCCGGCGTACCGCCGGACCGCCGCGGCGTGCCGGCGGAACAGCTCCTCGTACGCGCCGTCGTCACCGTCCCGCATCCGCCGCACCAACTCGGCGTCCGACGGCGGCAGCTCGAGCGGCGGCGGCGGAAGGACGGAATCGGAAGAGCCGCCCCATCGCTGAGCCGGCACACTCGCCTCACCGCCACCCCGGCCGGGACCGTCGGCCCGGTCGGTCCGATGGGTGCCGCCCAGCGGCTCGCCGCGATCCTCACCGCTCATCGCGGACGCCCCCGTACCACTGCTCGGACCGGAATTCCGGGCCAGCGTGCCACAGAGCCCCACCCCGGCCGGAGCCGTTGGCCCGTCAACCACTCATCCGGGGAGGTTCACCGAAATAGAGCACGATTCCCCACCCGTTCGGGGTATAAGCCCGAGCCACGCCCGCGATGAACCCCAAGCCACGCCCGCGATGAACCGCGAACCATGCTCGGCCGAACCGCCGAACCGCCGAACCGCGAACCATGCTCGGCCGAACCGCCGAACCGCCGAACCGCGAACCATGCTCGGCCGAACCGCCGAACCGCCGAACCGCCGAACCGCCGAACCGCCGGACCACGCCCGTCCTCGGCGGCGCGGCGGGTGGGCGCCGCGGCGCCCACCCGGCGACGCGCGTCACATGGGCCGGGAGCGGAGCCCCTCCAGCAGGATGTCCAGCAGCCGTTCCGACGCCGCGCTCTGCTGGGCCGCGTCCGGCAGCGAGGGCGCCGCGGTCGCGATGACCAGCAGCACATCGGCCACCGTCACATCGCCGCGCAGCTCACCCGCCTCCCGGGCCCGGTCGACGAGCCGGCCGACGACCTCCAGCAGCTCCGACGCGCCCGCGTCGTCCAGCTCCTCCGCCGGTGCCGGACGCGGCGCGACGACGCGCAGCCCGGACGCGACGGCCCCACCCGGGGCGGAAGCCCCGCGCTGCTGCGGCAGCGGCGTGTTGTCGAGCGCGCCGGCCGGGGCACCGTCCCCGTCCACGCCGACGCGCAGCACCTGCGGCGGCAGGAGCCGCCCGGCGCCCGAGGCCACCGACGTCCGCAGGAAGCGGGAGAGCGCCGACCAGGGCTCGTCCTCCTGACCCAGCGCGGCCCGCGCCTGCTCGGTCAGCCGGGAGGTCTCCTCCTCGGCTATGCGGCGTACCAGGACGTCCTTGCTCGGGAAGCGGCGGTAGACCGTGCCGACCCCGACGCGGGCCCGCCGCGCCACGTCCTCCATCGGCGCGCCGTACCCCAGCTCGCCGAACACTTCGCGGGCCGCCCGCAGGACGTGCTCCAGATTGCGCTGTGCGTCCACACGCAGCGGGGCCGTACGCCCTCCGCCGCTCACGGCACGTACGCTTCCGCCGCCGAGGCCGCTCCCGGCACCGATGCCGCCACCGGCACCGATCCCGTTACCGCCGCCGATCCTGCTGCCGGCATCGAGACCGATACCGGACCCGGACCCGGCCCCGTCCGACGACGTGACGACGGCCTGCCAATGCGAATCCTGAATGTGCATGCGTTTCCCCCGGTAATGACGTCTCCCCCCGGAGACTCCCCGCCCTGACCAACCGGGGTCCCGACCCAACGTGCTCAGGTCATGCGCAACGACCGGACACCCCGACGACATACGAACATAGTTGAGTCGGGGTCAATTCAGAAGGGGCAGTTCCGTCCGGTGCGCCCCCCGATCGGAGCAAGGACCGGATCACTCCCGATTACAGCCCCCCGCACCACCCCGCTCTCACCGCCTGACCTGCGGATCCACCCGCTCGCACGGCGCTCGCGCCACCCCGCGTCTCCCTCGCCCGCCGGTCACATAAATTGACGGGCCTGTGGACAAACGCGGGAGCCCGTTGCGTCATGGGAGGGTGACCGAACCTGTGCGCGTTCTCGTTGTCGGCGGTGGCTACGTCGGGATGTACACCGCCCTGCACCTCCAGCGGCTGCTCAAGACGCAGCTCAGAGGTGGTACGGCCGAGATCACCGTGGTCACCCCCGACCCGTACATGACGTATCAGCCCTTCCTGCCCGAGGCGGCGGCCGGCAACATCTCCCCCCGCCATGTCGTGGTGCCGCTGCGCCGCGTCCTCGACAAGTGCAAGATCGTCATCGGCGAGGCCAAGAGCGTCGACCACGCCAAGCGCACCGCGACCGTCACGACCCTCGCCACCGACGAGGAGGGCGCCGGCCCCGTCCAGGTCGCCTACGACGAACTGGTCATCGCGCCCGGCTCCATCTCCCGCACACTCCCCGTCCCCGGCCTCGCCGACTACGGCATCGGCTTCAAGACGGTCGAGGAGGCCATCGGGCTGCGCAATCACGTCATCGAGCAGATGGACATCGCCTCCTCCACCCGCGACCCCGCCATCCGTGACGCCGCCCTCACCTTCGTCTTCGTCGGCGGCGGATACGCCGGTGTCGAAGCCCTCGGCGAGCTGGAGGACATGGCCCGCTACACCGCGCGGTACTACCACAACATCAAGCCCGAGGACCTGAAGTGGGTGCTCGTGGAGGCGACCGACCGCATCCTCCCCGAGGTCGGGGAGGACATGGGCAAGTACACCGTCCGTGAGCTGCGCGCCCGCAACATCGACGTACGCCTCCAAACCCGCCTGGAGTCCTGCGAGGGCCGCGTCGCCGTCCTCAGCGACGGCACCCGCTTCCCCACCCGTACCGTCGTATGGACGGCGGGCGTCAAACCCGCGCCCGTCCTCGCCTCCACCGACCTGCCCCTCAACGGACGGGGCCGCCTCGCCTGCACCCCCTTCCTCACCGTCGAGGGCGTCGAACACGCCTGGTCGGCAGGGGACGCGGCGGCCGTCCCCGACGTCACGGCCAAGGAACCGGGCAAGGAGTGCGCGCCCAACGCCCAGCACGCCGTGCGGCAGACCAAGGTCCTCGCCGAGAACCTCGTCGCGTCCCTCCAGGGCAGGCCGCTGAAGCAGTACGCCCACAAGTACGCCGGGTCCGTCGCCTCGCTCGGCCTCCACAAGGGCGTCGCCCACATCTACGGCCGCAAACTCAAGGGCTATCCGGCCTGGTTCATGCACCGCGCCTACCACCTCAGCCGCGTGCCCACGTTCAACCGCAAGGCGCGCGTGCTCGCCGAATGGACGCTGGCCGGGCTCTTCAAACGCGAGATCGTCTCCCTCGGATCGCTGGAACACCCGCGCGCCGAATTCGAACTCGCCGCCGGACCGCCGCCACAACCGGACCCCAAGGAGATCGCGGAAGGCGGAACCGCGGACGGCGGAGCCAAGTCCGACTGACATAACGGTGAGCTGGCACAGGGCCGAAGCAGCCGAAGCGGCTGAAGCAAATGCCGACGCCATTGTCAGTGCGCTCGGTCACACTGGACGTGTGACCATAGGTGGGCTCACACCTGCACAGAGTGACTCGGCACGGCAACGACACCATGAGGCATACAGATCCGTGAATTTCACGCGTTGGAGCGCCCGGCTCCCCGGAACGCAGCGCCGCGCCGCCGCGCGCGGAACCGACCCTGGGGTCTCGCCGGCGCAGCGGGGGGACGGCTCCGTCCCCGCGGCGCGAGGTGAGTCAGGCAAGGGTGAGCCCGGTCAGCCACCGGACCCCCTGCCCGACGACGTCCCCGCCCTGGAGGACTTCTCCGTACGCGAGATCCTCGGCCGCCTCCCGGGCCTGGTCGCCCTGGCGTACGGCCCTGAGCACCGCATCGCGTACGTCAACGACGCCTACGCCACCGCCTTCGGCCACCGGGCCCCCGGCACCCCCGTCGCGGGCGGCTGCCCCGAGCTGACCGAGCTCGGCCTGCTCCCCCTGATGGACCAGGTGCTGCGCAGCGGAAAGCCCCGCACGGTCAAGTCCCGCCGTACGCACGGCGGGTCGTACACGGTGACCTGCCTCCCCGTCGACACGCCCGGGGACGCGGGCGGCGGGATCCTCGTCCACGCGGCGGACGTCACCGACCACGCCGACGCCGCCGAGCGGCTGCGCGCCAGCGAACGGCGCCACCGCGAGACCGCGGTCACCCTGCAGAGGTCCCTCCTCCCCCAGGAGCTGGAGCAGCCCGACGACCTGCGCGTCGCCGCCACGTACCAGCCGGGCGGTACGGACGCCGCCGTCGGCGGCGACTGGTACGACGTCATCACCCTCGGCGCCGGCCGCACCGCGCTGGTCATCGGCGACGTCATGGGCCGTGGTGTGCGTGCGGCGGCCGTCATGGGCCAACTGCGCACGGCCGTACGGGCCTACGCACGCCTCGACCTGCCGCCCCACGAGGTGCTGCAGCTCCTCGACGGGCTGGCCGCCGAGATCGACGCCAGCCAGATCGCCACCTGTGTGTACGCCGTCCACGACCCGAACGAAGGCCGCCTCGTCTACGCTTCCGCTGGCCACCTGCCGATCCTGGTCAGGGACGAGGACGGCACCGTGCGCCGCGCCGAGGAGCCGACCGGCCCGCCCCTCGGCACCGGCGGCTGGCTCCACACCTCCGGCTCCATCGCCCTGCCGCCCGGCTCCACCGCCGTCCTCTACACCGACGGCCTGGTCGAGCGGCGCCGCGAGGACATCGACGAGGGCGTCGCCTCCCTGGAGCGGGCCCTGTCCGGCGCCACCGGCAGCCCCCAGGTCGTCTGCGACCGTCTGCTGCGCTCCCTCGGCGTGACCGCGGAACACGACGACGACGTCGCCGTCCTCGTCCTCCAGCACCCCAGCCGTACGGGCCCGGACGCCGAGCTCTTCCACAATGCCGCGCTCGACCTGCTCGGCGGCGTGGAAGCGGCTCCACGCGCGCGTGCCTTCGCCTCCGGAGTGCTCTCCAGCTGGCGCTTCCCCGTCGAACTGCGCGACCTGGGTGTCCTCGCCACCAGTGAACTCGTGGCGAACTCCCTCCAGCACGGCACGCCGCCCATGCGTCTCAGGCTCCGCCGCACCGACCGGCGCCTGATCATCGAGGTGACGGACGGCGACGACCATCTGCCGCGCCGCCGCCGCGCCGAAACGGAGGACGAGGCGGGTCGTGGCATTTCGATCATCGCCACGATCGCCTCGTCCTGGGGCTGCCGCCGCACGCCCGGTGGCGGCAAGGCCGTCTGGTGCGAGTTCGCGCTGCCGGGTTAGACGGTCGTCTCCACGGCGGACTCCGGTGTGTGCCGGGCGACCACCCGGGACTTCGCGGCGAGGTACGGGTGGTCCTGCGCCGGCGTCAGCTTCCTGCCCAGCCTCAGGGCCAGGAGGGTGATGCCCAGCGAGAAGAGGACGAAGGTCACGACGTACGGCCCGTGCAGCGCGGCCCCCATGGGCCCGCCCACGGCCGGCCCCACCGCCAGCGCGAGCTGCTTGACGAGCGCGAACGCCGAGTTGTACTGCCCGACCATCGATTCCGGCGCCAGGTCCGCGACCAGCGGCGCCACGGTCGGCGACAGCATCGCCTCGCCGAGCCCGAACAGCCCGTACGTCGTGATGAACGCGGCCGTCGCCATCGCCTGGCTGCCGTGCCCGAGCCCCGCGTACCCCGCGAAGAGCCACGCCACGGTCCAGATCAGCCCGACCGCCGCGATCATCCGCGTCCGGCGCCGCCGCTCCACGAACCGCAGCACCAGGAACTGAGCCGCCACGATGACGGCCGTGTTCGCGGCCAGGGCGACACCGAGCGTCGACGGTTCGATCCCGGCGGCCTCCGTCCCGTACGCGGCGAGCCCCGACTCGAACTGCCCGTAGCAGGCGAAGAACAGCACGAACCCCAGCACGCACAGCTGCACCATCGCCCGGTGCCCGAGCAGCGTGCGCGCGCCGCCCCTGCCCTCGGGCCGGGCGTCCGTGATCGACGGCGTACGCGGCATCCGCACGGTCGCCGCGACCCCGGCCAGCACCAGGAACATCGCCGCCTCGATCGAGAAGAGCAGCAGGAAGCTGCCCGGCCGGCTCTCGTCGACGAGCTGGCCACCGATCAGGCCGCCGATCCCGAGCCCGAGGTTCTGCAGGAAGAACTGCGTGGCGAACGCGCGGGTCCGCGTGGACGTGGACGAGCACCACACGATCATCGTGGCGAGCGCCGGCTGCATGACGGCCGTACCGGCACCGAGCAGCGCCGCCGCGAGGACGACGGTGGGAACACTGTCGGCCGGCCCCATGCCCAGGGCACCGACGGCGGCCAGCAACGCGGCCCCCACCAGCACGGGCAGAGGACCCCGACGGTCGATGGCCCGCCCGGTGAAGGGGAGGACGACGAGAGCGGCCATGGCGAAGACCGCCAGCACGGCCCCCGCCGTACCGGCGCCCAGGTCCCGCACCTGAGCCACATACACATAGAGATACGGAACGGTGAACCCGAGCCCGAACGCGCTCAGCACGTTCCCTGCCTGGATCCGGCGCATCGCCGCGCCCATCGCCTTGGTCACACTCACCCACTTCGAGACTGGAGGTCTTACCTCGGAAGACTTCAATACTAAAGTTCGATCCTTAACTCTACACATAGAAGAACTTCGACGCCAAGCCGTGCCGTGGGATACTGCTGCTCATGTCCGATACGCCGGAGCCGAGCCTCGACGAACAGATCGCCGCCTACCAGCGCGAGTTCCGCGACCTCGACCCCCAGGTCGAGAAGGTGGTGTCGGCGCTCGGCCGGCTGAACCGCCGTATGAACGTCGCGTACGGCCGTCAGGTCGCCGAGCTCGGCATCAGCAACGCCGAGTGGGAGGTCCTCAAGCACCTCGTACTGTCCGGCGCCCCCTACCGCCTGGGTCCGGGCGAGCTGGCCAAGCGGCTGGGGCTGACCCCCGCGGCCATGACCCACCGCATCGACCGCATGGCGGCCGACGGTCTGGTCACCCGCGACCGCGACGAGAACAACCGGGTGCGGGTCATCGTCGAGCTCACGGACGAGGGCCGGGCCAAGTGGCTCGAGGCGATGCGCATGGCGACGTCCTTCGAGGAGGACCTCCTCCAGGACCTGTCGGGCGAGGAGCGCGGCGTGCTGGGTGAGCTCCTGATCCGTCTCCTGCGGCGGGTCGAGCACGCCCAGCCCGACGCTGGCGGCCGGCTGACGGGCCTGGACTAGAAGCCCCGGCGGGTGGGGCTTGACACGGCCCCTGCCGATCCGTAGGGTTCTTCGAGTTGTCGCGGGGCCGGAACGGTTCTGCGGCGACCCATCCCGCCGCGAATGCGGCAACCAAACTCAGCACGATCTCCCGACCGGGATGTTTTTCGGCATGCCGAAATTCATTTCGAAGACCCGATTATGAGTCGCCCGGGAAATCCGCTAGAGTTTGAAACGTCGGAACGGCCCAACGGGTCGGGATGACAGCCCCTCTGACTGGGAATCAGGCCCGAAAGGATCTGATAGAGTCGGAATCGCCGGAAAGGGAAACGCGAAAGCGGAGAACGGCCCGGCAGCCCGCTCCAGCGGGTGGCGGAAACGGAAAACGGATCTGCTAAGCTGGAAACACGAAATACCGAAGGGAAGCGCCCGGAGGAAAGCC
>NZ_JBEXQK010000039.1:0-65230 GCF_040612535.1 Streptomyces sp. NPDC006368 | reverse complement strand
GGGACGTGGAGCGGGTCGTGTTCTGGGCGTAAAACGACAGAGCGAAGCGACAGAGAGCCCAGAACACGATCCCCGGAACGGCCCCCAACGACGCCCACGCAACAGGGCCCAGCCCAAGGACCCGGCCCTGCACCCCAGGACCGATCACCCCTCGCACCGGGCCCCGCCCAACAAACCCCGCACCCCAGGACCGGTCACCCCACACACCGGGCCCCGCCGAACAGGCCCCCGCCCGCCCCGCACCCAGGGACCGATCACCCCACGCACCGGGGCGAGCCCAACAGCCCCGGCCCGCACACCGCACCCGGCACAATGGCGCCCATGCCCCCGAACCCTTCCGTGCCCGCCGTGCCGCTCACCGTCGGCTTCGACCTCGACATGACGCTGATCGATTCGCGGCCCGGAATCCACGCCGCGTACCGGGCTCTTTCCGCCGAAACCGGGGTGTGGATCGACGCCGACCTGGCCGTCACGCGCCTCGGTCCGCCCCTCGAACAGGAGCTGGCGCACTGGTTCCCGGCCGACCGTATCCGGGAGATGGGCGACCGCTACCGCGAGATCTATCCCTCGTACGCGATCGGGCCCACGCTCGCGCTGCCCGGCGCCCGGGAAGCGATTCAGGCCGTTCGCGCGGCGGGCGGCCGGGCCGTCGTCGTCACCGCCAAGCACCAGCCGAACGCCAAGCTGCACCTCGCCCACCTGGGCATGGAGCCGGACGCGGTGATCGGCCGACTGTGGGCCGAGGCCAAGGCGGAGGCGCTGCGCGAGCACGGGGCGCGCGTGTACGTCGGCGACCACACCGGTGATGTGCGCGGCGCCCGGGCGGCGGGGGCGCTCGCCGTCTCCGTACCGACCGGCCCGTGTGACGCCGAGGAGCTACGGGCGGCCGGCGCGGACGTGGTCCTGGACGACCTGACGGCCTTTCCTGCCTGGTGGGAGGCCTACCGGGCGGGCCTGGCGGCGGACCTGGCCTGACGGCGCTGCGCGGCGATCGACCGCAGCACACCGGCGGCGGCGATCAGGAACCCGACGCCCATGAGCATGCACACGGCGTACGCGACCGGCGGGAAGGGGTCCGTGCCCAGGAACAGCGGTGCCACCGTGACGAGGGTGGCGAGGGCGCCGATGACGAAGACGATGCCGCCGGCGCGGACGAGGCCGTCACCGGGGGCGGCGTCGGACGCGGGGTCGGCCGCGGGGGTTTCACTACGCATTCGGCCAGGGTAGTTCCCAGGCCGGAGGAACAGACCGGCGACGTCTTGTCACCAGCCCCTGGACCATTAGCCTTGGTGCGCCGGGGGCCCGCCCTGTTCGCGCGAAGTCGAGAGCTTGGGGGAGGGTCCGGGCGATTTGTTGTAGTGCTATCCAGAGCCAGTTCTGGGCACCGGACGGTGCCGGACATCGAGTACGAGGACGAGGACAGACGTGCCTACCGGCAAGGTCAAGTGGTTCAACAGCGAGAAGGGCTTCGGCTTTCTCTCCCGCGACGACGGCGGCGACGTCTTCGTGCACTCGTCAGTGCTCCCTGCCGGGGTGGACGCCCTCAAGCCCGGCCAGCGTGTCGAATTCGGTGTCGTCGCGGGGCAGCGCGGTGATCAGGCGCTGTCGGTGACGGTCCTGGACCCGACCCCGTCGGTGGCGGCTGCACAGCGCCGCAAGCCGGACGAGCTGGCGTCGATCGTGCAGGACCTGACGACGCTCCTGGAGAACATCACGCCCATGCTGGAGCGTGGCCGTTACCCGGACAAGGTGCACGGCAAGAAGATCGCGGGCCTGCTGCGGGCGGTCGCGGACCAGCTCGACGTCTGACTCGCTCGACGTCCGACCCACTGGACGTCCGACTCACCCGAACGACAGCGCGTCCGGGCCGAGGGGCGGCACCAGCCCCTCGGCCGCCGCGCGCGTCAGCAGTCCCCGTACCGCCGCGTAGCCGTCCTCGCCGAGGTCGGCCGTGAACTCGTTGACGTACAGGCCGATGTGCTGATCGGCCACCGCCGGGTCCATCTCCTGGGCGTGCTCGCGTACGTACGGGCGCGACGCCTCCGGGTCGTCCCAGGCCATCCGGACCGATGCGCGCGCCGACTCAGCGAGCAGCTTCAGCGTCGGAGCGCCCAGCGAGCGCTTCGCGATGATCGCGCCGAGCGGGATCGGCAGACCCGTCGTGGACTCCCAGTGCTCACCCATGTCGGCGAGGCAGTGCAGCCCGTACCGCTGGTAGGTGAACCGCGCCTCGTGGATGACGAGACCCGCGTCGACCTTGCCGTCGCGCACGGCCGGCATGATCTCGTGGAACGGCATCACGACCACCTCGCCGACGCCGCCCGGCACCACCTCCGCCGCCCACAGCCGGAACAGCAGGTACGCCGTCGAGCGCTCGCTCGGCACCGCGACCGTGCGGCCCGTGAGGTCGGCGCCGGGCTCACGCGTGAGTACCAGCGGGCCGCAGCCCCGGCCCAGCGCGCCGCCGCACGGCAGCAGGGCGTACTCGTCGAGGACCCAGGGCAGCACGGCGTACGAGACCTTCAGGACGTCGAAGTCGGACGAGCCGCGCTCGGCCCATCCGTTGGTGACGTCGATGTCCGCGAACGTCACGTCCAGCTCCGGCGCGCCCGGGACGCGGCCGTGCGCCCACGCGTCGAAGACGAAGGTGTCGTTGGGGCACGGGGAGTACGCGATGCGCAGGGTCACAGGTCCTCCACGAAGACGGTGGTGCTGAGCAACTGGAAGGCGTACCGCAGGGAGTCCATGGCCTGGCCGACGCGCCAGGCGGCGCGGTCGCGCGGGCCGACCGTGTTGGAGACCGCGCGGATCTCCACGACGGGCACGCCGTGGGCGGTGGCCGCCTCGGCGACCCCGAAGCCCTCCATGGCCTCGGCGCCCGCCGTGGGGTGGCGGGCGACGAGTTCGGCCGTACGGGCGGCGGTGCCGGTGACGGTGGAGACGGTCAGGACCGGGGCGACGACGTGCCGCTGTTCGCCCTCGTGGAGGGCCTTGGCGATCCGGTCGGTCAGCCCGGGCGGCGGCAGGTGGACGGAGCGGCCGAAGCCGAGCTCCTCGACGGCCAGGTAGCCGTCGGGCGTGTCGGCCCCCAGGTCGGCGGCGACGATCGCGTCCGAGACGACGACCGCTCCGAGCGGCGCGCGGTCCGCGAAACCGCCGCCGATCCCGGCGGAGACGACGAGGTCGTACGCGTACGGGGCGGATGCCAGCGCGCTGGTGGTGCCGACCGCCGCGGCGGCGGGCCCCACCCCGGCGGCGACGACGTCCACCAGCCCGTCGGCGGAATCCGGCACGGCGCCGGGCGGCGGCGGCGGGCCGTACAGCGGGCCGCGGGCGTGGCGGGCGAGCGCGAGGCCGCTCGGCAGGGTGCGCGGGGCGGACCCCGCGTACCCGACGAGGCCGGCGGCGACGCGGTCCGCCTCCGCCGCCACCGCCGTCACGACCAGGACGCGCAGGGTCAGGACGCCTTCTTCAGCTCGAAGTGCCAGATGCCGGTCAGCTTCTTGCCGCTGGTCTCGACGATGCTGATCTGCGCCGTGTTGGACATCTCACCGCTCTGGCTCGACAGGAAGGCGCTCGCCGGGATGGTGCGGTACGTCTTCTTGTAGGGCTCTTGTTCGGCCTGCTGGCCGCCGATGAACAGGGTCCAGCCGTGCTCGGCGATCTCGGGGTCGACACCGAAGCGGATCTTGTCGTCCAGGGAGACCTCAAGGGTCTTGCCGGACTTCTTGTCCAGGCACTTCTGGATCTCGGATTCCTTGATCGCCTTGCCGTCGTTGTAGCAGGTCGCTTCGGCGTTGACCGAGTCGGACCCGACCGTCACGGTCGCGAGCGGGGTCGGCTTGGTGCCGCATGCGGAGAGTACGAGGAGTCCGGCGGAGACGGCACCCAGAGCGACGCCGGCCCGGCGGGCCTTACCGGAAAAGAACGCAACGGTCATGGCTCGAAGGCTATACGCCGCCCCGGGTCACGCCACGCGGGGGTGCGGCGTGCCGCCGCCCCGGGCCGCCGTCAGCAGCCCCCGGACCGTCACCACGGCCCCGGTCCCGAGGATCCCGGCCGCCACCGCCATGCCGAGCGAACCGTACAGCGGCAGGGCGATCCCGATCGCGCCACCGACCACCCACGCCATCTGGAGCAGCGTCTCCGAGCGGGCGAACGCCGAGGTGCGCACCTCCTCCGGCACGTCCCGCTGGATCATCGCGTCCAGCGACAGCTTCGCCAGCGCCTGCGACAGCCCGGCCACCGCGCCGAGGATCGCCACCGCCACCCCGCCGAAGAACACCGCCGCGCCGATCGCCGCCGTCAGCGCGAGCGTCAGCATCGTCGCGACGATCGCCTCCGGGGCGCGGGACCGCAGCCACGAGCCGATCGCCGTACCGCAGGCGTTGCCCACGCCCGCCGCGACGCCGACGATGCCGAGCGAGACCGCCGCGCTCTGTCCCGACAGCGGATGCTCACGCAGCAGGAAGGCCAGGAAGAAGATCAGGAAGCCGGAGAGGGCGCGGTGCGCGGCGTTCGCCTGGAGCCCGTGCAGCACCGAGGGGCCGACGGTGCGCAGGCTCGGTCTCCGCTCCCCGTGGGTGAGCATGTGCGCCTTGCGCTCGCCTTTCGCCGAGTCCACCTTGTGCGGCATCGACATCGCCAGGGCCGTGCCGCCGATGAACAGCGCGCACGCCCCGTACAACGGCCATGGCGGCCCGATCTGCTGGAGCCCCGCGCCGATGGGCGCGGCGACGCCCGTCGCGAGCAGGCCCGCCAGCGTCACCCGGGAGTTCGCCTTCACCAGGGAGAAGCCGGGTGGCAGCAGGCGGGGCACGACGGCGCTGCGCACGACGCCGTACGCCTTCGACGCGACGAGCACGCCGAGCGCCGCCGGGTACAGCTCCAGACCGCCGGTGGCGACCGCGCCCGACATCGCCAGGGCCAGCACCGCCCGGGTCAGCATCGCGCCCGCCATCGCGGCGCGGCGGCCGTGCGGCAGCCGGTCGAGGAGCGGGCCGATGACGGGGGCGAGGAGCGTGAAGGGCGCCATGGTGATCGCGAGGTAGAGCGCGACCCGGCCGCGCGCCTCGTCCGTCGGCACGGAGAAGAACACCGTGGACGCGAGCGCCACGGTGATCATGACGTCGCCGGCGCCGTTGACGGCGTGCAGCTCGATCAGTTTGCCCAGACCGGATTCGCCCGCGCCGTGGGCGTGCGTGGCCCGGCGGATGCCGCGCGCCGTGCCGGTGAACGGCAGGTGCAGGGCACGGCCGATCCGCCCGGCCGCTCTGCGGAGCGGCCCGGCGTCGTCGGACGACCTCGCGGCTGCCACCCCGTCATAGTGCCCCACCGGCCACTTCGGTGAACCGCTATGACGGCTACTTGGGGCGGGCAGGTGGGCGGCGGGCGACGGAGGGGGTAGCGTGCGTAGCGCGCCACCGGCGGTAGTTTCCGGCCGCGCGCCTCTTCGGCATCCCGCAGAATGGATGACGATAGGTGTGCCCGGGACACGTTGGGCGCGGACGTCGATGCGGCCCCCTGGTCCGCTCCGCCCGCCGCCCGGCATCGCGACCCGGCCGGCGCATCTGTGAGACGGCGTAGGAGAGAAGCGAGACCTGTGAGTGCTGCGACGACGCGAAGCCGTACTGCGCGTACCCCCGCCCCCGACCGCCTGTGCGCCGAGGCGGTAGACCTCGCCAGGGAGGCGGCCGCGGAGGCCGCGGCGCCGGGGGTCGTCGGCGAACACACAGGTGTGGTCGCCGAGGGTGACCGGGTCGTCACGCACTTCTTCGAGTGCCGTGAATTCGGCTACCGGGGCTGGCGGTGGGCCGTGACGGTCGCCCGCGCGTCCCGCGCGAAGAACGTCACCCTCGACGAGGCCGTCCTGCTGCCCGGCCCCGACGCCCTGCTGGCACCCGAGTGGGTCCCGTGGAGCGAGCGGCTGCGCCCCGGCGACCTCGGCCCCGGGGACCTGCTGCCCACCGAACAGGACGACCTGCGCCTGGAGCCCGGCTACACCGTCGAGGACGAGCCGCCGCCGAACTCCGCCGTGTCCGAGGACATGGCCGACCTCGTGGACGCGGAGGACGCCGAGATCGTCTCCCGCACCCCCTCGCGGGGCACCATCGCGGCCGTCGCCGAGGAGCTCGGCATGCGCCGGGCGCGCGTCCTGTCGCGGTACGGGCTGCACGTCGCCGCCGACCGGTGGGAGGAGTCCTTCGGCGCGAAGACCCCGATGGCCCAGGCCGCCCCCGCGTCCTGTGTCACCTGCGGCTTCCTCCTTCCGCTCTCGGGCTCGCTGAAGCAGGCGTTCGGTGTCTGCGCCAACGAGTTCTCGCCCGCCGACGGACGTGTCGTGTCCCTGGCGTACGGCTGCGGCGGCCACTCCGAGGCCGCGGTCATGCCGAAGCCCCCGCGGCCGGCGCCGCCGGTCCTCGACTCGATGGGCACGGACGAGTTCCCGCTGCGGCCCTCCCGCGACAGCGGCTCCGTCCCGGCGACCTCCCCGGACGCGGCCTCGGAGGACCTGGGCCACAGCTAACCCCCCCCCGGGGGCGCGGGGGCGCCCTCCGGGCGGGCCCGGAGCGCGGGGCCCTCGGCCGTGGGCCCGGGGGCGGGTGCGTGCCCTTGGGGGTGGTCCCGGGGCGGGACCGGGCTCCGGTCCGCGCGGGCGGGGTCCTTGGGGTCGACCGGGTGCGCCGACGTGCCGTTGGGGACGTTCCGGGGATCGTGTTCGGGGCTCTCTGTCGCTCCGCTCTGTCGTTCTACGCCCGGAACACGACCCGCTCCACGTCCCCTCCCCGGGGCGGGACGGGGTTCCGGGCGCCGGTCTTCGGGGTGCGGAGGCGGCGCGCCTGCGGGACGGGGGCGTCAGCCCCCATCCACGTCCCCTCCGGGGCCGGACCGGGCTCCGGGCGTGCGTGCCGTCGGGGCCGGACCAGGCCCCTTCCGGTGCGGGAGCCCCCGGCATACCCCGCCCCCGGAAGGGGGTCCCGCGCCCCGCAGGGGTGGGGAAAGGCGGCCGGCCTCGGGCACGCGGTACCTTCGGGCCCCGTACAGGCGCAGTCCGAGAGAGCGGAGCACAACGTGAGCGTGAGGGCGACGGCGACCGATGGGGCGGCCGACCCGTTCGGGACCGCGCGGCTGCGGCGCGGGGTGCTCGACGCGTGGGGCGCCGGGCCCGCACGGTTCCGGGAGGACGCCAACGCCGAGGAGGACCTCGCGCTCGGCGGCTACCGCGACCGGCTGATCGTCGAGCTCGCCCAGAACGCCGCCGACGCCGCCGCCCGCGCCGCCGTCCCCGGCCGCCTGCGGCTCACCCTGCACCCCGCCGACGCCACCGGCGACGGCCGCGCCGTGCTCGCGGCGGCCAACACGGGCGCCCCGCTGGACGCGGCGGGCGTCGAGTCGCTGAGCACGCTGCGCGCGTCCGCGAAGCGGGAGGGCCACGAGGGCGCGGTCGGCCGCTTCGGCGTCGGCTTCGCCGCCGTCCTCGCGGTGAGCGACGAGCCGGCGGTCGTCGGCCGGCACGGCGGCGTCCGCTGGTCGCTGCGCGAGGCCCGCGAGATGGCCGCCCAGGCCGCGTTCGCCAGCCCCGGCCTCGGTGACGAACTGCGCCGCCGCGAGGGCCACGTGCCGCTGCTGCGGCTCCCGTTGCCCGCCGAGGGCACCGCCCCCGAGGGGTACGACACGGTCGTCATCCTGCCGCTGCGCGACTCCGCCGCCGTCGGCCTGGCCGAGCGGCTCCTCGCGGGCATCGACGACGCGCTGCTGCTCACCCTCCCCGGGCTCTCCGAGATCGTCGTCGAGACGCCGGGCGGGCGCCGGGTGCTGACGCGGCGACAGGAGGACGGGTACGTCCACATCGACGACAGCGACAGCGGCACGCGGCGCTGGCGGACCGTCACCCACCAGGGTTCCATCGCCGCCGACCTGCTCAAGGACCGGCCCGTCGAGGAGCGGCTGCGCCCCCACTGGTCCCTCACCTGGGCCGTGCCCGTCGACGACGAGGGGGCGCCCACCCCTCCCCGTACCGCGCCCGTCGTGCACGCCCCCACGCCCACCGACGAGCCGCTCGGCATCCCCGCGCTGCTCATCGCGTCGTTCCCGCTGGACACCACCCGCCGTCACCCGGCGCCCGGCCCGCTGACGGACTTCCTGGTGCGGCGCGCCGCCGACGCGTACGCCGAACTGCTCGCCGACTGGCGGCCCGTGTCGACCGGCACCATCGCTCTCGTCCCGGGCCCGCTCGGCAAGGGCGTGCTCGACGGGGCGATCCGGGGCGCCGTCCTGGAGCTGCTGCCGCGCGTCGCGTTCCTCGCGCCCGCCGCGCCCTCCGAGGAGCTCACCGCCCTGCGCCCGTTCGAGGCGGAGGTCGTCGAGGGCGCGGGCGCCGACACCGTACGCGTCCTCGCGGACGTCCTGCCGACCCTGCTGCCCGCCGGGCTGGAGCGCCGTACCGAGCTGCGCGCCCTCGGAGTGGCCCGCCTGCCGCTCGGTGAGGCGATCGACCGGCTCGCGGGCGTGGAGCGGGCGCCCGAGTGGTGGGCCCGGCTGTACGAGACGCTGGCCGGCGTCGATCCGGACCGGCTGACCGGCCTGCCCGTGCCGCTCGTCGGGGGCCGTACCGCGATCGGCCCGCGACAGGTGCTGCTGCCGCTGCCCGACACACCCACCGATCTGACCCGCCTGGGCCTGAAGGTCGCCCACCCGGACGCCGCGCACCCGGTGCTGGAGAAGCTGGGCGCCCTGCCGGCGACCCCGCGCGCCGTGCTGACCACCCCGCAGGTGCGGGCGGCCGTCGCCGCGTCGCTGGACGCCGAGGACGTCTGGGACGACGGCGTCGGGGAGGAAGCGGCCCTGGACGCGGACGAGCTCGCGGACACCGTCCTCACGCTCGTGCGCGACGCCGGTCTGGAGCCGGGTGACGAGCCGTGGCTGGGCGCGCTCGCGCTGCCCGACGAGGACGGCGAACTCGCGCCCGCGAGCGAGCTGGTGCTGCCCGGCAGCCCCTTCGCGTCCGTCATGCGCGAGGACGAACTGGCGCTGTGCGACGCCGAGCTGGCGGAGCGCTGGGGCGAACAGCCGCTCGCCGCCTGTGGTGTGCTGTCCGGCTTCGCGCTCGTACGGACCACGGACGTGGTGCTGGACCCGGACGAACTGGAGCCGCGCGACGGGGACTTCCCCGAGCCGGACGACGCCGGTCTGCTCGACGCCGTCGACGTGTGGTGCGAGGACGTCCTCGACCGGCTGCCCGAGACGCCGGTGCCACCGGTGGCGACGGAGATCGTCGCCGTACGGGACCTGGACCTCGTCGACGACGACGCCTGGCCGCGGGCGCTCGCCCTGCTGGCGAGGCCGCCGCTGCGCGACGCGCTCACCCAGCCGGTGCGGGTCCTGCTGCCCGACGGCACGACGGAGACCGTCCGCTCGTACACGGCGTGGTGGCTGCGCGACCACCCGGTGCTGGGCGGGCGCCGCCCGGCCGGTCTGCGCGCGGCGGGCGCCGACCCGCTGCTGGAGGGCCTGTACGACCCGGCCGACACGACCGGCTTCGAGGACGCGCAGGTGCTGCGCGCCCTGGGTGTGCGCACGTCGGTCGCCGCGCTGCTCGACGAGCCGGGCGGCGCCGCCGAGCTGCTGGCGCGGCTCGCCGACCCGGACCGCGAGGTGACCGCCGCCCAGCTGCACGGCCTGTACACCGCGCTCGCCGACCTCGACCCGGAGCAGGTCACCCTGCCGGACGACCTGCGCGCGGTGGTCGACGGCGAGGTGCGGGTGGTGGACGCGGCGGACGCGCTGGTCGCCGACGCGCCCGACCTGCTGCCGCTCACCGCCGGCCGGCCCCTGCTGCCCGTGGCCCCGTCCCGGGCGGCCGATCTGGCCGAGCTGTTCCAGGTGCGGCGGCTGAGCGAGGCGGTGGACGCCGACGTCACCTCGGACGGCGAGGAGCACGACGTACCGGAGTCCGTGCACGCCCTGCTCGGGCCCTCCACGCCCGCGACGTACGTGGAGCACGAGGAGCTGCGGGCCGGGGGCGTCGAGCTGGACTGGCGGCGCACCCCGGACGGAGCGATCCACGCGGCGACCCTGGAGGGCGTGGCGGCGGGTCTGGCGTGGGCGGCGGGCCAGTGGCCGCGCCGCTTCGAGGTGGCGGCGCTGCTGGAGGACCCGTCCCGTACGGAGGAGCTGGCGCGCGACCGCTGGTTCGACTGACCCGGCCGCCCGGCGGGCGCCCGCCGGGCGGGGAAGCGGAGGCCGGGCGGGGTGAACGGAGGCCGGGCGGGGAAGCGGCGGTCAGACGGGGAAGCGGCGGTCCACGTACCGCCAGGCGAGCTCCAGGACCGCGCCGCCCGCCGCCGCGATCGCCACGGCCGTCCACGGCATCGTCGTGCCCACGAGCCTCAGGGCGAAGAAGTCCTGGAGCCAGGGCACGACGAGGACGATCAGGAAGCCGGCGCCCATGGTCGCCACCAGCGCGACCCGCCACCAGGTGTAGGGCCGGGCGATGATCGCCAGGACCCACAGCGACACCAGGAACAGCGTCAGCGTCGCCGCGCTCGTCTCGGCGCTGAGCGCTTCCGGCCCGCTGTAGTGGCTTCCCGCCAGCAGGTAGGTGGTGAAGGTCGTGGCGCCGGCGATGAGCCCGGCGGGCACGGAGTACCGCATGACGCGGCGTACGAAGTGGGGCTTGGCGCGCTCCTTGTTCGGGGCGAGCGCCAGGAAGAACGCCGGGACGCCGATCGTCAGCGTGGACAGCAGGGTCAGGTGCCGGGGGAGGAACGGGTACTCCACCTGCGAGCACACCACGAGGATCGCGAGCAGCACCGAGTACACGGTCTTGGTGAGGAAGAGCGTGGCGACGCGGGTGATGTTGCCGATGACGCGCCGTCCCTCCGCGACGACCGACGGCAGCGTGGCGAAGCTGTTGTTGAGCAGCACGATCTGCGCGACGGCCTTGGTCGCCTCGGACCCGGAGCCCATGGACACGCCGATGTCGGCGTCCTTGAGCGCCAGGACGTCGTTGACGCCGTCGCCGGTCATCGCGACGGTGTGCCCGCGCGACTGGAGCGCGCCGACCATGTCGCGCTTCTGTCGCGGGGTGACGCGTCCGTAGACGCTCCCGTCCTCCAGGACCTTGGCCATCTCGTGCCGCTCGGCGGGCAGCCTGCGCGCGTCGACGGCCCGCTCCGCCCCGGGCAGCCCCAGCTTCCCGGCGACGGCGCCGACGGAGACGGCGTTGTCACCGGAGATGACCTTGGCGTCGACGTCCTGGTCGGCGAAGTAGGCGAGCGTGTCGGCCGCGTCGGGCCGCAGGCGCTGTTCCAGGACGACGAGGGCGGCGGCCTGCGCGGTGGCGGCGACCTCGGGGTCGTCCAGCTCACCGGTGACGCGGGCGAGGAGCAGGACGCGCAGCCCCTGCTGGTTGAGGTCGTCGATCTCGCCGAGGAGGGGGGCGTCGTCGGGGAGGAGGACGTCGGGCGCGCCGAGCAGCCAGGTGCTGGTCTGCCCGTCGCTCTCGCTGAAGGCGGCGCCGCTGTACTTGCGCGCCGACGAGAAGGGGAGCGCCTGCGCGCACCGCCAGTCGTCGCTGTCGGGGTAGGTGTCGATGATCGCCTGGAGGGAGGCGTTCGGCCGCGGGTCGGATTCGCCGAGCGCGCCGAGCACGGTGCGGACGTACGCCTCGTCCGTGCCGTTCAGGGTGCGCAGCTCGGTGACGTCCATGCCGCCCTCGGTGAGTGTGCCGGTCTTGTCGAGGCAGACGACGTCGACGCGGGCGAGCCCTTCGATGGCGGGCAGTTCCTGCACGAGGCACTGCTTGCGGCCCAGCCGGATGACCCCGATGGCGAAGGCGACGGAGGTGAGGAGGACCAGCCCTTCGGGGATCATCGGCACGATGCCGCCGACGGTCCGGGCGACCGACTCCTTGAAGTCGGTCTCCTTGACGACGAGCTGGCTGATGATGAGCCCGATCGCGGTCGGCACCATCATCCACGTCACGTACTTGAGGATCGTCGAGATGCCGGAGCGCAGCTCCGAGTGGACGAGCGTGAAGCGGGACGCCTCCTCGGCGAGCTGGGCGGCGTACGCCTCGCGCCCCACCTTGGTGGCGGTGAAGGCGCCGGTGCCCGCGACGACGAAGCTGCCGGACATGACCTGGTCGCCGGGTTTCTTCAGTACGGGGTCGGCCTCGCCGGTCAGCAGTGACTCGTCGATCTCCAGGTTGTCGGCCTCGGCGATGACCCCGTCGACGACGGCCTTGTCGCCGGGCCCGAGTTCGATGCAGTCCCCGAGGACGATCTCCGACGTCGGGACGCCGGTCGCGACCCCGTCGCGCCGGACGGTGGGCTTGGCCTCGCCGATGACGGCGAGCCCGTCGAGGGTCTTCTTGGCGCGGAGCTCCTGGACGATGCCGATGCCGGTGTTGGCGAGGATGACGAAGCCGAAGAGGCTGTCCTGGATCGGCGCGACGATCAGCATGATCACCCACAGGACGCCGATGAGGGCGTTGAAGCGGGTGAAGACGTTGCCGCGGACGATGTCGGCGGTGGAGCGCGAGCTGCGTACGGGTACGTCGTTGACCTCGCCGCGCGCGACCCGCTCGGCCACCTCGGCGGCGGTCAGCCCGGCGGGCCGGTGACGCACGGGTGGTGGCACCGGGTGCACGGGGTCGAGCTCGGCCCCGGCGTCGATGAGGGGGCGGCCCTCCGTGCCGGGCCGGCCGGTGTCGATCTTCGCCCGCTGCGTCATGTCTCCGACGGTACGGCCGGAAGGCGCGGCTCACCCGCCGAGCGGCGGGAAGTTCCGCCCCTGGTACGACGGGAATGGTCCCTGAGTCGTACGCGGCGGCACGGCCACCGGGGCGCCGGGCCGTCGTTCCCCGTGTGCCGCTCGGTCAGGCGGGGTCGGTCCCGCGCTCCGCCGCCGCCCGCTTCAGTGCCGCGTCGCGCTTGCGGACGTACCAGATGCCCAGGAGGCCCAGACCGGCCCCGGCGAGGCAGGTCCAGACCCACCAGGTGAGGTCACGGTCGGCGAACCAGCCGTAGAAGGGGACCTGCACGAGGAAGAGGACGAACCAGATGATCGTGCCGCCGGTGATGGTGGCGACGACGGGCCCCTCCAGGGGCTCGGGTGCCTCGTGCTTGGGGGTCCACTTCGCCATGCGGACAGTGTAGGTGGGCCCGACCCGGCGCCCCCGGCACGCCCGCGACCCCGTGCGGATACGCGTTCTACGCGCGGAGATACCGATCTTCGAATCATGTGTTCATACTGAAACGTCTTGTGTCTGACTGGTTCTGTTCGTTTGAACATACATAAATGACCGGTTGGAGCCCCCTTTCCGCCCCCCGCACCCTGAGGTTTCGCATGCCCTCCTCGGTCACCGCTCCCGCGGACTCCGGCGCCACGCCGCCGTCCCCGCAGCAGCCGATCGGCGGCCTGGACCGCTTCTTCAAGATCTCGGAGCGTGGCTCCACGGTCGCCCGGGAGGTACGCGGCGGATTCGCGACCTTCTTCGCGATGGCCTACATCATCGTGCTGAACCCGATCATCCTCGGCAGCGCCAAGGACATGTACGGTCACCAGCTCGACGGCGGTCAGCTCGTCACCGCGACCGTCCTGACCGCCGCCTTCTCGACGCTCCTCATGGGCGTCATCGGCAACGTCCCCATCGCCCTCGCCGCCGGCCTGGGCGTCAACACGGTCGTCGCCCTCCAGCTCGCGCCGCGCATGTCGTGGCCCGACGCGATGGGCATGGTGGTCCTGGCCGGTGTCGTCGTGATGCTGCTCGTCGCGACGGGACTGCGGGAGCGGGTGATGAACGCCGTCCCCGTCGGCCTGCGCAAGGGCATCGCCATCGGCATCGGCCTGTTCATCATGCTGATCGGCCTGGTCGACTCGGGCTTCGTCTCCCGCATTCCGGACGCCGCCCACACCACGGTCCCGCTCCAGCTCGGTGCCGCGGGCCACCTCTCCGGCTGGCCGGTCCTGGTCTTCGTCCTGGGCGCGCTGCTCACCCTCGCGCTGATCATCCGCAAGGTGCCCGGCGCGATCCTCATCTCGATCGTCGTCATGACGATCGTCGCCATGGTGATCAACGCGGTCGCCACCGTCCCGTCCTGGGGCCTGACCACCCCGAAGTGGCCGGGCAACCCGCTCGCCACCCCCGACTTCGGGCTCGTCGGCCAGGTCAGTCTGTTCGGCGGCTTCGAGAAGGTCGGCCTGCTGACCGGCTGCCTCTTCGTCTTCACCGTCCTGCTGTCCTGCTTCTTCGACGCGATGGGCACCATCCTCGGCGTCGGTGACGAGGCGAAGCTGATGGACAAGGACGGCAACTTCCCCGGCATCAACAAGGTCCTCCTCGTCGACGGCCTCGCCGTCGCCTCCGGCGGCGCCACGTCCTCCTCCGCCACCACCTGCTTCGTGGAGTCCACGGCGGGCGTCGGCGAGGGCGCGCGTACCGGCCTGGCGTCGGTCGTCACGGGTGCGCTCTTCTCGGTCGCGCTCTTCCTCACGCCGATCGCCACCATGGTCCCGTCCCAGGCGGCCACGCCCGCGCTGCTCGCGGTGGGTTTCCTGATCCTGGCCGGGTCGGTCAGGGACATCGACTGGAGCGACTTCACCATCGCCGTGCCCGCGTTCCTCGCGATGGTGATGATGCCGTTCACGTACTCGATCACCAACGGCATCGGCATCGGCTTCATCGCGTTCAGCGTGCTGCGGCTGGCGGCCGGGCGCGGCCGGGAGGTCCCGGTCGCGATGTACGTCGTGTCGGCGGTGTTCGTCTTCTACTACGCCATGCCGGCCCTCGGTCTCACGTAAGGCCGGCCCGTGCGGGGCCCTCGCGCGGGGCCGCCTCACGTAAGGCCGTAGAACCGTTCCGTCTCGTCGACCGCCGCCTCGAAGCGTGCGTCGAAATCCTCGCGAATGAGCGTCCGGACCACATAGTCCTGGACGCTCATTCCGCTTCTGGCCGCATGCCGCTTGAGCCGGTCGAGCAGCTCTCCGTCTATCCGCAGGCTGAGCACTGTCGATGACATGCCGGTCAGAGTGGCCGCCTCGACCACCTGTCCGGGTCGTTTTCGGGCAATCTCTCACCCCTTCGGGTGACGCGCTGTCTTTAGCGAGGGTAATGAGTTACGCTAAAGACATGCCTGACCACTCCCACGGTGACCCCGCTGACGTAGCCGCCGTGAACTCGCTCCGCTCGGCCGTCATGCGGCTGGGCCGACGCCTGAAGCACCAGCGCGTCGACGAATCGCTGAGCCCCACCGAGATGTCGGTGCTCGGCACCCTCGCCCGCTGCGGCTCCGCCACCCCCGGTGAGCTGGCCCGCAAGGAGCACGTGCAGCCGCCGTCGATGACCCGCATCGTGGCGCTGCTCGAAGCCAAGGGGCTGGTCCGGCTGGAGCCGCACCCCGACGACCGCCGGCAGAAGGTGGTCAGCCAGACCGAGACGGCCGAGGCCATGCTGGAGGAGTCCCGCCGCAAGCGGAACGCCTGGCTGGCCGCGCTCGCCGAGAGTCTGGACGAGGAGGAGTGGGCCAAGCTGCGCGCGGCCGCCCCCGTGCTGGAGAAGCTCGCACACCTGTAGACGTAGGCAAGCCGAGGAGGCGAACACTTTTGAGTACGGGAAACGGAGGAGACTCCGCACCCGCACACATATCCGATACCTCACGCACGTCGACCTTCTCCTCACTGAAGGTACGCAATTACCGGCTCTTCTTCACCGGCGCCATCGTTTCCAACACCGGTACGTGGATGGCCCGGATCACCCAGGACTGGCTGGTCCTCAGCCTCACCGGCTCGGCCGCCGCGGTCGGTATCACCACCGCGCTGCAGTTCCTGCCGATGCTGCTCTTCGGCCTGTACGGCGGCGTGATCGCCGACCGGTATCCCAAGCGGCTCCTGCTGGTCCTCAGCCAGGGCGCGCTCGGCCTGTGCGGCCTGGCCCTGGCCGTGCTCACTCTGTCGGGCCACATCCAGGTCTGGCACGTGTACCTGATCGCGTTCCTGCTCGGCATGGTCACGGTCGTCGACAACCCGGCCCGTCAGTCCTTCGTGTCCGAGATGGTCGGCCCCGCGCACCTGCGCAACGCCGTCAGCCTGAACTCCGCCAACTTCCAGTCGGCGCGGCTCGTCGGCCCCGCCGTCGCGGGCCTGCTCATCGCGTCGATCGGCAGCGGCTGGGCGTTCCTCGTCAACGGCCTGTCCTTCCTCGCCCCGCTCACCGCCCTGCTGCTGATGCGCACCGGTGAGCTCCACAAGGTCGAGCGCGCCCCGCGCGGCAAGGGCCAGCTGCGGGAGGGCCTGCGGTACGTCGCCGCGCGCCCGGAGCTGATCTGGCCGATCGCCCTCGTGGGCTTCGTCGGCACGTTCGGCTTCAACTTCCCGATCTGGCTGACCGCCTTCGCCGACGACGTCTTCCACGTCGGCCCGGGCATGTACGGCTTCCTCAACACACTGATGGCGGTCGGCTCGCTCGTCGGCGCGCTCCTCTCCGCCCGGCGCGGCACCTCGCGGCTGCGGATGCTGGTCGGCGCGGCGGTGGCGTTCGGCGCCCTGGAGATCGCGGCGGCCCTGTCGCCCGCCTTCTGGCTCTTCGCGCTGCTGCTGGTCCCGATCGGCATGCTGGGCCTGACGGTGAACGTCACCGCCAACTCGTCCGTCCAGATGGCCACCGACCCCGTCATGCGGGGCCGGGTGATGAGCCTGTACATGATGGTCTTCGTCGGTGGTACGCCGCTGGGCGCGCCCCTCGTGGGCTGGATCACCGACACGTACGGCGCGCGCGTCGGCTTCGCCACGGGCGGTGCCGTCTCGCTGGTCGCCGCCGCGGTCATCGGCTTGGTGCTGGCCCGGCTGGGGGGCCTGCGGCTGAAGCTGGACATGCGCCGCGGCCACCCGCACGTGCGGTTCGTACCGCGCGAAGAGCTGGCGACGGCGGCGTAGTGGCCGTGTGAGGTGCCGAGTGAGGTGCTGCTTGAGGTGCCGCGTGAGGTGAGGAAGGGGCCCGGTTCGGGCCCCTTCTTCCGTTCCGGCGGGCCCGGGACCCTGGGGGGCGGCTGCCCGCCGAGCGCCCCCACGTCGCGGAGGGAACGGCCGGAACGCAGCCGGAACAGGCGTGGCCGATCGTGCCAGACTCGCCGCATGAGGCTATTCGCTGCCGTTCTGCCGCCGCCGGCGGCCGTCGAGGAACTCGCCGCCGAGGTCGAACGCCTGCGGGCCCTCCCCGACGCGGACGCGCTGCGCTGGACCGGCCGGGACGGCTGGCACTTCACCCTCGCGTTCATGGGCGAGGTCGACGAGCGGCTCCTGCCCGAACTGAGCGACCGGCTCTCCCGCGCCGCCCACCGCACCCCGCCCTTCCCGCTGCGCCTCCACGGCGGCGGCCGGTTCGGGCGCCGCGCCCTGTGGACGGGCGCGGCGGGCGGGCTCGACGAGATGCGGCTGCTCGCCGAGCGCGCGGACGCGGCGGCCCGCCGCACCGGTGTCGACATGGAGGAGCACCGCCGCTACCAGGCGCATCTGACGGTGGCCCGCAGCCGTACGGACCACGCCGACCTGCGCCCGTACGTCACCGAGCTGGAGCACTTCGAGGGCGTGCGCTGGCAGGTCGAGGAACTCGTCCTGGTCCGCAGCAACCTGCCGGTGCGCGGTGTCCCGGGTGACCGGCCGCGCTACGAGACGCTCGCCATCTGGCCGCTCGGCCACTGAGCGGCCAGGGCCCGTCCCCACGGCCCGGACCGTCGGCGGCCGGGTCCGTAGCCCGTAGTCCGTAGCAGTCCGTCAGCGGTCCGTCAGCAGTCCTTGCCGAGCCAGCCCCGCTGGACCGCCCGCACACCCGCCTCGAAGCGGCTGCGCGCGCCGAGCCGCTCCATCAGCTCCGACGCGATCCGGCGTGCCGTCCGGTGCGACACCCCGAGCCGCTTGGCGATGGCCTCGTCCGTGTGGCCCTCCGCCAGGAGCCGGACGACCGTCGCCTGCTGGCCGGTCAGGCCGTGCGCGTCCACGGGCACGGTGTCCCCGAGCGGCTGCGCGCCCGCCCACACCGTCTCGAACAGCGCGCACAGCGCGGCGAGCGTCCCCTGACCGGTGAGCACCACCGCGCCCGCCGCCGAGTCGTCGCTGCTCACGGGGATCAGCGCCGTTTTGCGGTCGGTGAGGATGAGGCGGGTGGGCAGCGACGGCACGGTACGGACCTGGCCGCCGAGCCCGGCCAGCCAGGTGGCGTGCTCGACGGTGGGGCGGTTGGTGCGGACGCTGTCCAGGTAGATCGTGCGCATTCGCACACCGCGCTCCAGGAGCTGCTGGTTCAGCGGCCGGGAGGCGGCCATGTTGTCGGCGGTCTGCGGCCCGTCGGGGGCGAACGTCATGACCTCCTCCCGTACCTCGCGCGTCAGGGAGGCCAGCCGGTCGCGTATCTGGTCCAGCCCGACGAGCTGTTCGACGCCCGGGTGCCCGGCGGCCGGCCGCAGCTCGGTGTACTCGGAGATCAGCTGGGCGGCGGCGGCCCGGGACGCCTCCAACCGCTGCTGCTGGGCGGCGAGTTCGGCCTGCTGGCGGGCCATCAGGATTTCCATGCCGATGTCGGGTGACACGGCCCGAAGGCGGCCCGCGTCGGTCGCGGACGGCCGTACGAGCGCCAGCTCGCTGAGTATGTCAAGGGCGTCGCGTACCGCCTGCTCGTCCGTTCCCAGAAGAGAGGCGAGTTCGACGACGCCGGCCTGCGGATGCATGAGCATGCCGCGGTAAATCGATTCTGCAACCGCGTCGAGCCCCAGAGCAGTCAGCATGTTTCCCCCCGGCGTGACCGAAATCTTCACAAGTGCGGACCGATCTTCGCAGACGGAGTGTGAAGGGACACAGAGGGATTTCGCAAGGTCGGCCGGAAGGGGCCAAGGACGGAACAGACCAGGGCGGACACCGCGCCACCGGCGTTTTCCCCTGGGACGGTGGAGCGCATGTACCTTGTTCACGCCCATCTGGAACTCCCGTTCGGCCGAGAACTGCCGTACGACGTGCGGAACTTGCTGAAGTCCGCGCTGCGGCCCGACGACGAGGTCGAGCACCTGGCCGTGCACCCCCGTTCGCCTTCGTGGCTCACCCTCGGCTGCTACCTGCTCGCCCACCGGCTGGAGGAGGCGGAGGCCCGGACGGCACGGGTGTGCCGCCGACTGGTGGACGAGGTGCCCGCGCTGGGCGGCGCGCGGCTGCTGGATGTGGGGGTGCCGCTGCTCCCGTTCCTGCCGGCGGCGGTGGGCGGTGAGGCTCTCCCTGGACACATTGGTCCAAGGCCGGTTCGGTCCACCCGAAAGCCCTTCCACCATCCCTGACCTGCGACGAAGCTATGGATCACCGGCCGGGACAAGCGTCACCGCGGGACGCGAAACCGGCCAGGAGCTCACCTCCATCCTTCGCTTCGTTCGCAGAAAGGCCCACCCATGCTTCGCACCCGCCTCCCCCAGGCCGCCGCGGTCCTCGCCCTCGCCCTCACCCTGGGCGGCACGGTCGCCACCGCCACCGACGCCGCTCGTCAGTCGACCACCACGGTGGCGGGCGACATGGGCTGGCAGACGGCCCCGGCGGAGCTGAACGGCGACATGGGCTGGCAGTAACACCCCTGGTGGCCCCACGCCGCGCCGCACCGGCGGCCATGGCGCAACCGCCACCACCCGCCCCACCCCGCACACGCGCCCCACTCCGCACACCCCGCACCACCCACGATCCACGCCGCACCCGCCGCTGCCCCGCGCCACCCAGTGCGCACCCACGTCCCGGCAGCCGCCGACGGCACAGCACCACCCACCACGCCGCTCACCGCGCCGACGCCCCGCGCCGCTCCACCGTGCCCTGCGCGTCCGCATCACACGCACGCCGCACCACCCACGCCGCTATCTGCCACCACCCAGGGGGGACCCACCGTGAAGACCGTCCACAAGGCTGCCCGGAGCGCCACCAGCCTCGTCCTCACCGCCGCCGCAGGCGCCGGGCTGCTCACCGCGGCGAGCGTGGTGACCGCTCCCGCGGCCCAGGCCGCGACGTCCTGCTCCGGCAGCGTGTCGATCTACGGCGTCCTGCCCGACGGCCGGATCACGTACAGCGCGATCAACCCGGCCAACGGCGACCTGGCCAAGGTCCGGGTCGGCCAGGACCTCGGGTTCGAGCCGAAGGCGATGGCCACGCTCAACTTCAACACGGTGCTGGTCACCTCCACGACGGGTGCGCTCTACCGCGTCGACGTCAAGACGAACAACGAGATCCTCACGCTGGAGCGCACCCCCACCCGGATCGCCGACAGCGGCTGGACGCACGACAAGCTGACGTACGACGGTCACGGCCACCTCTACGGCACGACGGCCGCCGGTCTGCTCCTGCGTTACAACGTCACCGAGGCCAAGCCCGCCGGTTCGCAGCACATCGGCGCCCGCACCGAGATCTCCACGGGCTTCGTGCTGAAGACCCTCACGGCCACCGGTGACGACCGGCTCAGCGCGACGACTGCCGAGGGCAAGCTGCTGGACTACAAGATCGTGGGCGCCGGCGACTGGCAGCGCAACGACCTGAAGGCGGACGGCTGGGCGGCCTTCGACCAGCTCGTGTCCCCCGGCGGCGGCCTCTACTACGGGCGGATCGCGACGACCGGTGCCATGTACTGGTACAAGGACGGCAACCCGCTCGACGGCCAGGGCTCCGACATCGAGTACAACACCAAGGACCCGGTGAACACCGACGGCTGGACGCAGAAGATGCTGTCCGCCCAGCCCGGCACGTACACCTGCACCACCAGCACCACCGTGTCGGACCCGAACGACATCGCCGAGGTGAAGGCCGTCGCCCGCGACATGATGGGCAAGCACGACGCGGCCTGGAACACGACCACCCAGTGGAACTGCCTGGACCAGCTGTGGACCCGGGAGAGCAGCTGGAAGTGGAACGCGGACAACCCGTCGTCCGACGCGTACGGCATCCCGCAGGCGCTGCCGGGCACGAAGATGGCCGTGTCGGGTGACGACTGGCGGACGAACCCGGTGACGCAGATCAAGTGGGGTCTGACCTACATCGACGGTCGCTACGGCACGCCGTGCGGCGCGTGGAGCTTCTGGCAGTCGCACAACTGGTACTGATCACCACCGGTACCGGTACCGGTACCGGTACCGGTCACGCGGACGGTCCCGCCCCTCGCTGCGAGGGGCGGGACCGTCCGCGTTAGTCTCGGAACGTGGACCCGAAGACCCGAAACCGGATCATGGCCGGTGTGCTCGTGCTGATGTTCGTGATCGTCGCGGTGGCCTCGGTGCTCTGATCCCTACCAGGCGAAGGCCTCCGGGGACGGACCCGGCCCCGGGAAGATCGTGTCCAGCTCCTGGAGGATCTCGTCCGAGAGCTCCAGCTCGGCCGCCCGCAGCGCGGAGTCGAGCTGCTCGGCCGTGCGCGGCCCGACGATCGGCCCCGTCACCCCCGGCCGGGTGAGCAGCCATGCCAGGGCGACCTCGCCCGGCGGCAGCCCGTGCTTGTCGAGGAGGTCCTCGTACGCCTGGACCTGCTCGCGTACGGCGGTGCTGGCGAGGGCGTCCGCCGAGCGTCCCTCCGTGCGGCGAGCGCCCTCGCTCTCCTTCTTGAGTACGCCGCCGAGCAGTCCGCCGTGCAGCGGGGACCACGGGATGACGCCGAGGCCGTAGTCCCGCGCGGCCGGGATGACCTCCATCTCGGCGCGGCGCTCGGCGAGGTTGTAGAGGCACTGCTCGCTGACGAGGCCGACCATGCCGCGCCCGGCCGCGATCTCGTTGGCCTGGGCGATCTTGTAGCCGGGGAAGTTGCTCGACCCCGCGTAGAGGATCTTGCCCTGCTGGATCAGGACGTCGACGGCCTGCCAGATCTCCTCGAAGGGCGTACGCCGGTCGATGTGGTGGAACTGGTAGAGGTCGATGTAGTCGGTGCCCAGCCGCTTGAGGCTGGCTTCGACGGCCCGCCGGATGTTGAGGGCGGAGAGCCGGTCGTGGTTGGGCCAGACGTCCCTGTCGGCCCCCATGTTCCCGTACACCTTGGTGGCGAGCACGACTTTGTCGCGGCGGCCGGTGCCCCGGGCGAACCAGGAACCGATGATCTCCTCGGTGCGGCCCTTGTTCTCGCCCCAGCCGTAGACGTTGGCGGTGTCGAAGAAGTTGATGCCGGCGTCGATCGCGGCATCCATGATGGCGTGGCTGCCGGCCTCGTCGGTCTGCGGCCCGAAGTTCATGGTGCCGAGAACGATGCGACTGACCTTGAGTCCGGTGCGTCCGAGCTGCGTGTACTTCATGACCGTACAGCCAACGCCTTCGAGTCCGCTCAAGGCAAGGGTGCCCTGCGGTCGCGTCAGTCCCGGGGAAAATCAGCGGTGTTCAGGACGATGCCGGCCGGCGTCCCGCTGAGGTCGACCGGCTCCCCGAAGTCGAACCTGGCGTCCACGGTGTACTCCTCACCCTTCGGGTGGGTGTGGAGGACGCACCTGCCTGTGTAGGGGTCGACGATGAGGTGGGCGGGCACCTTGGCGGCGGCGTAGGCGGCCTTCTTGGGCCCGTAGTCGTTCAGGCCGGTGCTGCGGGAGATGACCTCGGCGACGAACTTGACGTCCTGGTGACGCCACAGGCCCCTGTCGTCCTTCGCGGCCCCCTCGGCGATGAGCGTCAGGTCGGAGGCGAAGCCGTTGAGGTGACCGGGGTAGTCGATGCGTACATCGGACTTCAGCAGTTTCCTGGCATGCTTTGCCCGGAGTTGTTCGTAGATGTCCAGGATGATGTCCCAGTGGGTGTCCCGCTGCGGCGACATGAAGATGTGCCCCCCGACGATCTCGGCCTTGTATCCCTCGGGGACGCCCATCCGCTCAAGCGCCTCGAACATCTCGTCCAGGGTCCGCTCGTCGCTGCTGTCGGCCATGTCGATCCTGTCGGTGTCTACGACGGTCATCGTGGCGCTCTTCCCCGCTGCCGCGTGTGTGCATGCAGCCGCGCGCTCCAACGATACGCACGGTGACCACGACACGCCGGTGGCGAGAACTGGCGCCAAGCAGGGGCCGTGTGCGGTCGAGCGGTCGAATCGGTCCGGGGCGGGCGGCTCTAGGCTCTCCGGTCATGGACATAGCACTCATCCTCCTGGTCGTCGTCTTCATCGGCCTGGCGGCGGCCGGCACCGAGCAGAAGGTCAAGCGCGTCAACCGCCGCATCGCCCGGCTGGAGACCAAGGTCGACCTCATCCTCGACCACCTCGGCATCGATCACACCGATCCGGAGCTGGAGCGGGTCCGCGCGCTGGTGCGGCAGGACAAGAAGATCGAGGCGATCAAGGCCTACCGCGAGATCACCGGCGCGGACCTGGTGGAGGCCAGGAACGCGGTCGACCGCATGGACGCGTAGGACTGGCGCGCGGTGGCGGGGGCACCCCACGTGGGAAAGAGTCGAAGCGTCGAAGCGCGCGTACGTGTCACGGAGGGTGCCCATGTCGAAACCACCGCTTCCCGAAGAGGCAGTCGCGATGCTGGCCAAGCCCAATCCGGCCGTCATCTCGACCCTCCGCCCGGACGGCCAGCCGGTGTCCGCGGCCACCTGGTACCTCTGGGACGACGGCCGGGTCCTCGTCAACATGGACGAGGGACGCAAACGGCTCCAGCACGTGCGCGGCGACCCGCGCGTGACGCTCACCGTGCTGGACGAGTCCAACTGGTACACGCACCTCAGCATCATCGGCCGCGTCACCGAGCTCCACGAGGACATGGAGCTCGCCGACTCCGACCGGCTGTCCCAGCACTACCTGGGCCAACCCTACGGCCGGCGCGACCGTCGGCGGTTCAGCGCGTGGATCGAGGTCGACCGCTGGCACGGCTGGGGCACTCTGAAGGACACCGACCAGCCCGGGTGACCCCGTGCCGGTCCGAGCGGGGCGAGGCCCTGGGGTGGTGATCACCACCAGAGCGGGAGCAGGATTCCCACCGCGCCGAGGAGGTCGACGACGCCGCACCACTCGGACCAGGCCCGGGGGACGACCCGGCCCGTGCGGTGGTGGACGAAGTCCCAGGCGGCGTGGGCGAGCCAGCCGGCCGCGACCAGCCAGCGGGCGGCCGGCTCGTCGGTGATCACGGCGACCGCCGCCAGGCCCGTGAAGCCGAGGAGCCCCGCCAGCTGGAGTGCGAGGGTCCGGCGATGACCGAGCTCGCCTCGGAACGCGCCGAAGGCCAGGTAGATGAGAGGCATGGTCACGAGCACCCCGGCCAGGGTGTCGACGGGCGGGCTGCCGTCACCGAACGTGACGGCCACCATGGCGAGCGCGAGCCATGTGGGCCAGCGGTGCCCCAGTCTGCGCAGGGCCGAGGGGCGGATCGCGGGGTCGGTCGGGTGGGCGGCGGTGCGTTCGGTCGCCATGAGGTCTCCAGGGAGCCGGGCGGGGAGTTTCCCCCACTCTGGGCCGGGAGCGGGCCGGTATCGACGGCCCGGCTCCGGACATGTCCCGAACCTTGGGGTACCGGTCCTTCCGGCATAGGGTGCCCGCATGACGGAGCGGCTGGTGGCGGTCGTCGGGTACGACTCCGCCGAGTTACTGGACATCGCCTGCGTGACCACCACCCTCGCCATGGCCAACGACCTCGGCGCCCCCGCCCGCCCCTACCGGGTGCTGGTCGCCGCCCCGGGTGGTGGACCCATCACGTGCGGATCCGGCCTCACCCTCCACAGCCAGCAGGGTCTCGAACGCCTCATCGGCCCCCTGGACACGCTGATCGTCTCCGGCGGTGTCGGCTCCGAGCGGGCCGCCGACGACCCCCGGCTGGTCGGGCACGTCCGCAGGCTCGCCGGGGAAAGCCGCCGGGTGGCCTCCCTCTGCACCGGCGCCGCCGTCCTCGCCGCCACCGGCCTGCTCGACGGCCACCGCGCCACGACCCACTGGCGGTTCGCGTCCCGGCTCGCCGCCCGTCACCCGGCGGTCACGGTCGACCCCCGCCCCATCTACATCCGTGAGGGCAACGTCTCCACGGCGGCGGGCATCACGAGCGCCCTGGACCTCACCCTCGCCTTCATCGAGGAGGACCACGGCGCCGAACTCGCCCGCCAGGTCGCCCGACACCTGGTCACCTACCTCCAACGCCCCGGCAACCAGGCCCAGATGAGCATGTTCACCGCCGCCCCGCCACCCCGGAACGACGCGGTCCGGCGGCTCGTCGACCACATCACGGGCCACCCGGACGCCGATCTCGGCACGGACGCGCTGGCCGCCCGCGCCGGCGTGACCCGCCGCCATCTGACCCGGCTGTTCCTGGAGCACCTCGGCGTGACACCGGGCCAGTACGTGCGCCGGGCCCGCGTCGAGGCAGCCGCCCACCTCCTGGTCTCGACCCGGCTCCCCATGGCCTCGGTCGCCGCCCGGTGCGGCTTCGGCTCCGCCGAGACCCTCCGCCAGGCCTTCACCGGCCACTACGGCATCCCCCCGTCCCGCTACCGCGACGCCAACACCGCGGTAGACGCCGCTCCTTGACCTGACAGCCGTTGGTAGCGTCCGGACTCATGGGAAGAGCGACCTGGGCGACCAGGATTCTGGGCGGGGGCGCGCTGCTGTCGGCGGTGGCCGCGATGGTGAGTCTGCTGTTCCGGGCGGGGGCTCCCATGTGGAGGGTGGACGTGGTGGTACTCGGGGCGGCGGCCCTGTTGGCAGCCGCCGCCTGGATCCGGGTCGCGTCCAGGTGTACACCGAGCGGGCCGCCGATCGTGGCGGACCGCCCGCCCGGGCCTCCCGCGCGCATACCGCTGCCGTGGCTGCACCGGCTGCGCCCGTTCGTCGTCTTCTGGTGCCTGCTGCCGATGCCCGCCTTCTTCGTCGACCTGGCCTCCCGCCCGGACGGCGCGGACCTGGAGCGCGTACACGTCTTCCGTACCGAGGGCGCCCAGGTGGCCCAAGGCACGATCGTCTCCGTGGAACGGCTCACCGGCAGCCCGGACAGCGTCTGGCAGACGCACACCGGTGACGTGACCGTCGAGGTCCGGCGTGACTCCGGCCGCGAGCGGATCCGCGTCACCGGCGCCATGCTGGGGTCCCGCCGGTCGTCCGGTGAGCAGGTGCACGTGCTGTACCAGCCGGGGAAGCCGGAGCTCGGCGGTGTGATCGACGAGGGCACCGACCTGCGCCGTTACGTGGAGTCCTCCTCGCCGTTCGCCGTGGCGGGGCCGACCGACGGAGGGTGGACCACCCTGGGGCTCACGGGCATCGCCCTCTTCGTCTCGCTGTGCCTGCTCGGGGACGTACGGCCACACATCGCCACCCGTATCCTCCGGGACAACGCGCGCAGCGGCCCGCTGCCCGCCGTACGGGCCCGGATCACCCGGGCCCGGCGGGACGACCACACCACGCTCGGGGAGCGCGACGGCACCACCAGCACCACCTCGCTCCACCGGCTGACCCTGGTGTGCGAGGACGGCGCGGAACTGTACGCGACCGCCGAGGACACCCCCCATCACGAACTGCCCACCCTCGCCGCCGAACTGCGCGACCGCCCCGGCTGGCTGTGCGGCGCCCGGGACTGGCGGCTGATCGGGGGCAGTCAGCCCGTGGTGTTCGTGACCGACGAGGGCGAGGCGCTGTGGCTCCGCCTGGACCGCGACACCTTCGAGACGGTCCTCGCCCCCACGGACGTCCGCCCGGTGGTGGACCGCCCGGTACGCCCCGTCCCGCGCCGTACGGTCGTCGTGGCGGCGGCCCACCTGCCCTGGCTCGGCGGACTCGTCCTCGCCTACGCGCTCCTGCTGCCCGTCCTTCTCGGCGCCCCCGGCTGGGGGCTTTCGCTCAGCCTGTGCCTGTTCTCAGGGGCGGTGACGGCCGCGTCCTGGGTCGTCCTGTCCCGGCGCGGGGAGCGGCTCGCGCGCCGGGCGGACGGCTGGGACCTGCACGAGACCCGGGACCCGGCGCTGGGGTGAGTCAGCGCTGGGCGGTGAGGAACGCGACCCAGGCGGCGGGGGAGAGGGCGAGGGCGGGGCGGGCGGTGTCCTTGGAGTCCCGGACGTGGACGGTGTGGGGGCAGGCGGCGACCTCGACGCAGTCGCCGCCCTGGTCGCCACTGTAGGAGGACTTGGTCCAGGTGAAGGCGACCTCGACGCACTCGCCCTGTTGGCTACCGCTATAGCTGCTCTTGAACCAGTCGAGGTTGGTGTTCATAGGTCTTGTGCCACCTGTTCGATGAGTTCGGCGGAGTCTTCCGGGGTGAGGGCCTGTGCGCGCAGGGCGCCATACCGTGCGAACACGTCCCCCATGTCCGGCTGTTCGCTGAGAAAGTACCTCCCGCCCTGCCCCTCGACATAGACGAGCTGACTGCGCCGTTCCGCAGTGTCCAACAAGGTGAAGGGGCCGTTGAGCCCGGCGTGCGTCCGCCGATCCTTCGGCATCACCTGGATGTCCACGTTGCGCAGTTTCCCGATGTCGAGGATGTGCAGGAGGTTCTCCCTGAGGACCGTCGGTCCTCCAAGGGGGCGGCTGAGCGCTGCCTCCTCCAGTACGAAACTGATGAGAGGCGTCGGCCTGCGGTGGAACACCTTCTGCCGTGCGAGTCGAGCCGTCACGCCGGCTTCGATCTCCTCGTCATCCAGTGATGGGCAAGCGCAGCGGAAGACTGCCCGTGCGTAGGGCTCGGTCTGCAGGAGGCCGGGGATCAGATGGCTCTCGTACTTGTGGATGCCCGCAGCCTTCGCCTCCTCCTCCAAGTAGTCCTCGAACCAAGCCGCCACTCCACTCGCGGTCAGCTCCTGCGCCACCTCCATCAGTGCACCTTGTGCACCCACCAGCTCGTCCGCCAGCTCGACGAAGTTGCCCCTCGGGCGGCGCTCGCCTCGCTCGATCATGGCCACCTGGGACTTGGAATACCCCGTGTGCCTGCCCAGCGCCTCCTGTGAGACCTTCGCCCGCTCCCGGTGGAAGCGCAGCAGCCGTCCGAACGCCTTCGCGGCGCCCGGAGTGCCGTTGTTCCCGATGTTCACGCCCGACCTCCCCAGGTGCACAGCCCGTCACAAACACCTTGTGGTGCTGGTCACAGTAGAACCGGGCCGCAAAGCTGGCCGCATGAATCCGCGCAATTCACTTGACACGGTGCCGTCTTGGGTTCCGGCGTCCGGGCATGCCCTGCGGCATGCGGGCATTCACTTCGACGCCGTACGCATCGGCGGCTATCTCGGCGAGGAAGTGGCGTACGAACTCATGCAGTTCACGGACTTCCAGGCCGGGCCGATCGTCCGGGAGCTCACCGGTGAGCAGAACCTGTACTTCCTCCTGCCGCCCCAGACCGCAGCCGCCTTCGCCTGGCCGGCGGGGGCGCGGGCGCTGAGCCGGAACGGGCGCTCCGCCGCCTTCGTCGGTATCCCGGCGCTCGACGGGCTCACATGGCCGCTGGACTGGAGGTCGCGGCCCACCGGGGAAGTGCCCTTCGTGGAACCGGACTTGCTGCACGAAACGGTGGTTCGTGCTGTACGGTGACCGCGTCATCACGCTCCGTACCAAATGGGGCGGTCCCCGGGGGTGCGCCAACACCGTCCGAGGACCTTCATCACCAGTGGAATAGAGGTCCACCAGAAATGCTTCGGCATGCTATCGCGCCGGTTCGGCGCTACACCAAGGTTTCGCACGACGTCGTACGCCATCGGCGCCTGAGCAGCGACGCCAAGATCCTGATCATTCTCATTCAGGGGATGCGCGAAGACGAGCTCGACAAGCCGCTCGGTGAGCACGCGGAAGGGCTGGGCATGAAGCCCCGGGCCTATCAGCGGGCCAAGGAGGAGCTCATCGCGTGCGGCTACTACCACGAGTGGAAGTGGCAGGGGGCGCGCGGGCGTTGGGTCACCGAGCAGCTCATGTCGAACGTCACCCTCACGCGTGAGGAGGCGAACGACGTCCGGGACGGCGTCCCGGCCCTCCCCTCGGACCCGCCCCCGTCTCCTCCGGCCTTTCCCGCTCCTCCGGTCTCTCCGAGTGCCCAGGAACCGACCGTCGGTGAACCGGAACCCCCGCAGGTCGGCGATTCCCCTCCGGAAGACGAAAACCGGGAGAAGAACAACCCCCACCTCCCACCCGAAGTGGCGGCACCCGAAGCGGTGGCGCCCGTAACGGCCGCCCCGGAGGCGGAGGCGCCACCGGCGCCCGAAACGGCCGCCCCGGAGGCGGAGGCGCCCCCGGCACCCGAAGTGGTCGCGGCCGAGCGGGTGTTGCTGTCGCTGCGCCATACGCACCGGTCCCTGCTGCTGGGGGTCCGGGAGGCCCGTGGGCTGGCCGACGCGGCGGCGGAGTGGCTGCGGCGCGGCCTGACCACGGCAGACCTGCACCACGCCCTGACCTCGGGGCTGCCGCGCGACGGGGTCCGCTCGGCGGTGGGGTTCCTGCGTCACCGCCTGGTCGAGAAACTCCCCGTACCGGCGGCCGAGGCTCCTGCGGCGCCGCCCCGAAGCGCCCTGGTGGCCTGCGCGGGGCCGGGCGACGAGCACCTGTTCCGGCCCGTCGGCGACGAGACCCACTGCGGCCCCTGCCGCCGTGACGCAGCCGCCAGAGCCTCCGCCCCGTCCGCTCGCCGGAGCCGCGTCTCCTGGCGCGCCCTCGTCGAGCAGGAGGCCTCCGTCCGGGCGTAGGTCCTACGCTGCTGCCGTAGGTGACCGGCAGTCGCCGGAGGGCGATCCCGGGCCTCCGGTGAGCGGCGAGCCCGGGGGCACGGCGCTGCGGCGCCTGCGCGTCGGGCCGTATCGCGCCACGTACGGGATCGACGGTTCACGCGTCGCGATCAGGGTTCTGATGGTCCGTCAGCACCCAGGTACGACCGGGTGCCGGGGTGGCTCGCGGACGGCGAGGCAGGGCAGGCGCTGACCACGTATCGAACGTGAAGGCCGCTCTCACCGAGGTTTTCGGTGGCCCCTTCCAGTCAAGGCCACGGCCGGCCAGCCGCTCTGACGCGGAATGACATATCGGCGTGTTGCCCCCGAAATGGGACAAAGGTTGCTTAACCTTCAAGTCGTACGGTTCCACCCATCACGGATCACGTCGACTCTGACGGAAGTGGAGATGTTGTGCGCAAGATTCGCAATGCTGCCCTGGTAGCTGCCATGCTCGGGAGCTTCAGCATGTTCGGGGCCGGTGTCGCCGCAGCCTCCGACGCCGCCGACTCCTACGGCGACCAGGTCAGCAAGGACGGCAACCTGGTCGTCTGCGAGCAGGAGTCTCGGATCAGCGATGACACCTACCAGATCGGCCTCATCAACATCGCCGGGCCCATCACCCTCCTCGGCAGCGGCCCGGCGACCGCGACCTCGGTCCAGCAGATCTGCAGTGGCGGTGACACCCTGGCCGGGAACGGTGCCGCCGCCGAGACGGGAACGGGACTGGACCTCGGCCTCGACCTTCTGTAACGACGCGTGGCGCGTACCAGCGCTCGCCGGCGAGCGGGAAACGGGCGGACCCGTTGACCTCGGCCGACTCGGGCAGCAGCGTGAAGCACTGCTGTGGGCCCGACTTGCGAGCCATGGTGTCCAGCCCGTCGACTGCTTGAACCACAGGAGGAGGGCGCTTTCACGCCCGTCGCACTAGGCAGTCGGGTGGTGGACCGCGAGCCGTTCATGCAGGCGCTCGGCTGGGGATTCCCAGCCGAGCGTCTTGCGTGGGCGGCTCTTGTGTTCGGGCGCGCCGGCGGCCGGAAGCGCTCCTGGGCGAGACCAACCTGCCGGACACCCACCGCAAGCGCCACCGGGCCGTGGCCACGGGATACGACAAGCCCGCCGTCCGCCGCGAGGCGACCGTGCTGGTGGCGGTCCTCAACGAGTGGTTGTGAGCCGGCGTTCGCGTATGAACCCTAGGCGGCTTCCTGGGTGCGCCGGGAGGGGAGGGCGAGGAGGGCAAAGACCGTGGCCCGGACGATGAGGCCGCCGAGGAGCGCCGTGAGGATGCCGTCGACGTGGAGGCCGCTCTGAATCCGGCCTTCCAGCCAGGAGACGAGCAGCCAGATGAGGGCATCCTGGACGATGCCGATCGCGCCGAGGATCAGCAGCATGACGGCGGGCGCGGTCCTGATGTCGTTCGGATAGCTGTAGATCAGCTGGTTGATGATCATGAACACCATGGCTGCCAGGAACACCGACGTGAAGGGCAGGGTGTGGGGCGAGGGCGATATGCCGGGCAGCAGGAAGGTGGCCAGGGCCACCCCGAGGATCGAGCCCAGGAAGCGTTTCGGTTTATGCATGACCGGATGATCGCATCCGGTGTGTGGCGGGGCGAGGTTGACGGACCGTCAGGCAGGCGGGGCGTACGGGCCGCCCACGCCCCACGCCTGGTGCATCGCCGTCGCGAAGGCCGCCGCCAGCTTGTGCTCGCCGGACGGGCCGGGGTGGGTGCCGTCGTAGGTGTCGGTGTGGATGTCGTACGTCTCCGGGGGCGTCGCCAGGAGGAGCGGGGAGCCGGGGGCGTCGAGGTCGGCGACCGCCTTGGCCAGCAGCTCGTTGAAGCGGGCGCACTCGGCGGCGAAGGGCTCCTCGTCGCGGGCGCGGATGTTGGGGATCACCGGGAGGAGCACCGCGCGCAGGCGCGGGTTGGCGGCGCGGGCCTCGCGGACGAAGGCGCGGGTGTTCTCGGCGGTCTGGGCGCTGTTGGTGTAGAAGCCGAGGTCTATCAGGCCGAGGGAGACCAGCAGGACGTCCGCCCCGGTGGCGGCGACCGCCTCGCCGATCAGCGGCGCCATGTGGAGCCAGCCCTCGCCCCAGCCGGCCAGGTGCCTGCGGGCGTCCTCGGGGAAGGCCGGGTCGGCGTAGGCGTGGGAGACCGGGGCGGCGGCGTCCGTGTCGTACAGCTCGGTGCGCGGGCCGACGATGTCGTACGGGCCGTCGAAGGTGGTGTCGAGGTGCTGCCACATGCGGTAGCGCCAGGTGTAGTCGCCGGCGCGTCCGATGGTCATGGAGTCGCCGACGAACATGAAGCGCATGGGCCTCATCATCCCCGACCGGGGCGGTGGAGTGCGATGTGACCATGGACACTGGGGGGTATGGCTGCGTTGGCTTCGGTGCGTACGACGGTGGGTCTGGCCCTGGGGGCGGTGGTGCTGTCCGCGGCTCCCGCGGGGGCGGCGGACGACGAGGGCTTCGCCCTGGAGGATCCGCGGATCACCGAGTCCAGCGGCCTCGCGGCCAGCCGCGCCCATCCGGGCGTCTACTGGACGCACAACGACCAGGACGGGCCGCGGGTGTTCGCGGTGGACTCCCGGACGGGGCGGACGGTGGCGACGGTCACCCTCCGCGGGGTGGGCACGCCGCGCGACATGGAGGCCATCTCGGTCGGGCCGGACGGGGCCGTGTACGTCGGGGACATCGGGGACAACCTGAACGGCTCCTGGGACCACGTGTGGATCTACCGCTTCCCCGAGCCGGAGCAGCTGCGCGACCAGGCCGTGGACGCCACGCAGTACACCGTCCGGTACGCCGACGGCCCCCGCAACGCCGAGGCGCTCATGGTCCACCCGAAGACGGGCCGCGTGTACATCGCGTCGAAGAACGAGGACGGGGGCGGCCTGTACGAAGGGCCCGCGCGGCTGTCGGCGAAGGGTGCGAACGTCTTCCGGCGCATCGGCGAGGTGCCGTGGGTGACGGACGGGGCGTTCTCGCCGGACGGGACGCACCTGGTGCTGCGCGGCTACTTCAGCGCGCGGGCGTACGCGTGGGAGGGCGGCGGGCTCGGGGCGGAGAAGCCGGTGCGCGCTCCGTTCCAGGGGCAGTCGGAGTCGGTGACGTACACGCCGGACGGGACGGCGTTGCTGTTCGGCTCGGAGGGGAAGGGCAGCGAGGTCGCGCGCGTGCCGGTGGAGAAGGCGGGCGGGGGGACATCGGGCGGGAGCGGCGCGGATGCCGGGAGGTCCCCGGCGCCGGGTGGTTCACCGGGCGCCGACGGCGGCGGGTCCGGCGGGCAGGGGGGCGACGGGGGGACGAACGTCACCCTCGGCATGGTCGTCATCGGTGCCGTCGTCCTGCTCTTCGGCGCGAAGCGGCTCCGCCGGCGCGGCTGAACGCCGCTTCCGAGGACCCTCGCGCCCGCGTCCCTCGCGCCTGCCTCCCTCGCGCCGCTTCCGACGTCACTCCCGCCGCTCGGCGGCGCGGCGCGCGACCAGTGACTCGAAGCCGGCGAGCAGCGCGCGCAGACCGAAGGCGAAGTGGTCGAAGTCGGTCGAGAAGGTGTCCTCGGAAAGCGCGGCGATCAGGGGGTAGTCACCGCTCGCCATGGCGCGGCTGAGGACCGGCTCCTGCCGTTTCCAGAACTCCTCGTCGCTGACGCCCGTCTCCTTCGCCGCCTGCACGGCGTCGGCCTCCATGCGCACGATGCCGCTGACGAAGGACTCCACCGCCAGGATCACCGAGACGGTCTCGGGGTCGGTCAGCCCCATGCTCTTGAGCCCGGTGAGGGCCAGCTCCAGGCCTTGCAGGGCGCCCGGGCCGAGAACCGTACGGGCCTGGTTGACCTTCAGCAGCCAGGGGTGGCGGCGGTAGAGGTCGAGGTTGGTGCGGGCCATGGTCTCCACGGCGTGGCGCCAGTCGGGGGGCGGCGGCGCGTCCGGGTCGACCCGGGCGCGGCGGACGCGGTCGAGCATCAGGTCGAGCAGCTCGGCCTTGCCGGGGACGTACCGGTACAGCGACATCGTGCCGACGCCCAGTTCGGCGGAGAGGCGGCGCATCGAGACGGCGTCCAGGCCCTCCGCGTCGGCGACCTCGATGGCGGCGGTGACGACCCGGTCCAGGGTCAACCCGCGTTTCGGCCCGCGGGTGCCCGGCTCGTCGCTGCCCCAGAGGAGTTCCAGGCTGCGCACGATGTCGCCGCTGCCGCTCGTCGCCGTCGTCTTCTCGCTGCTCATGGCGCCAGCGTAATTCCCTGGACAAAAACTGAGTACGGTGTACGGTTCGTTGGGTACGGTGTACTCAGTTTCCGGGCGGGTCCGGTTTCGGCGGATCCGGTCTCCGGACGGGTGCGGTTCGCGAGCGGTTCAACGGGAGGGCGACATGAACGACTGGGCGGTACGGGCCGAGGGCCTGGAGAAGCGGTACGGGGAGAAACGGGCACTGGACGGCTTGGACCTCGCCGTGCGCCCCGGCACCGTGCACGGGCTGCTCGGCCCGAACGGTGCGGGCAAGACCACCGCCGTACGGGTGCTGGCCACCCTGCGCCGCTTCGACGGCGGGCGCGCCGAGGTCGCCGGGGTCGACGTGGCCCGCGACCCCCGCCGCGTACGCGGCCTGATCGGGCTCACCGGGCAGTACGCCGCCGTGGACGAGGTGCTCAGCGGCCGGCAGAACCTGGAGATGTTCGGGCGGCTGTTCCACCTGGGCGGCCGGCGGGCCCGGGACCGCGCCGCCGAGCTGCTGGAGCGGTTCGGCCTCACCGAGGCCGCCGACAAGGGCGTCGAGGGCTACAGCGGCGGCATGCGCCGGCGCCTGGACCTGGCCGCCTCCATGATCCTCGCCCCGCGCGTGCTGTTCCTCGACGAGCCGACGACCGGGCTCGACCCGCGCGGACGCGGCGAGGTCTGGGACGCCGTACGGGCGCTCGTCCAGGACGGCACGACGGTGCTGTTGACGACGCAGTACCTGGAGGAGGCCGACAGGCTGGCCTCCCGCGTCACCGTCATCGACCGGGGCCGCGCCATCGCCGACGACACCCCCGAGGCGCTCAAGGACCGCGTCGGGGGCGACCGCATCGAGGTCGTCGCGGCCGAGCGCGCCGACCTGCCGCTGGTCGCCAAGACCGTGGCCCGCGTCTGCGCCGGCGAGCCGCACGTCGACGACGCCCAGCGCCGGGTGCACGCACCCGTCACCGACCGGGTGGCGGCGCTCACCGAGGTGGCCAGGTCGCTCCAGGACGACGGCGTCCAGGTCGAGGACATCGGACTGCGCAGGCCGAGCCTCGACGATGTGTTCCTGCGCCTGACCGGTCACGTGACCGACGAGGAGGTGACGGCGGCATGAGCGGCACCGTGCAACCCGTCCCGCGGCCCGGCGCGGGGCGCGGGCGGGCGTACTGGGCGGTCGCCGACTGCCTGAACGTCGTACGCCGCCACCTGACCCACTATCAGCGCAAGCCGGTCTACATCGCCTGGCAGCTGGGCTTCCCGATCCTGTCGGTCCTGCTGTACGGATACGTCTTCGGCGGCGCGATGAAGCCGCCGGGCGGCGGAGGGGCCGCGGACTACCGGGACTTCCTCATGCCGGGCATGTTCGTGATGACGATGGCGTTCGGCTTCATCAACACCGCCACCGCCGTGGTCACCGACGCCAGCAAGGGCGTCATCGACCGGTTCCGCTCCATGCCGATGGCGCCGTCCGCGGTGGTCACCGGACGCGGGGTGACGGATGTGATCATCGCCTGCGCGGAGCTGACCATCCTGGCGTCGACGGCGTTCGCGATGGGCTGGCGCGCGGACGGCGGTTTCGCCGGGACGGTGGGAGCCTTCGGGCTGCTGCTGCTCCTGCGGTACGCCCTGACGTGGGTGGGCATCTGGCTCGGGCTGCTGGTGCCGAACCCGGAGGCGGCCGGCGGCCTGTTCGCCGTCGCCTTCCCGCTCACCATGATCTCCAGCGTGTTCGTGCAGCCCGCCACGATGCCCGGCTGGCTGGGCACGATCGCCGCCTGGAACCCGATCTCCTCCACGGCGGCGGCGACGCGCGAGCTGTTCGGCAACCCGGTGGGCAGCGACGGCAGCTGGATCCAGGACAACGCGCCGCTCATGGCGGTGGTGTGGCCGCTGGTGCTCACCGCGGTCTTCCTGCCCCTGGCCGTACGGCGGTTCCAGCGGCTGGGCCGGTGAGGAGGGGGTGGGCCCGCGGAGGGGGCGCGGGCCCACCCGGTCACCGGGGCGGCGTCGGGACGGTGTCCGACGCCGGGGCGGCGGTGTTCACGCCGGGCGGCGGTGCGGTGCGCCGGGCGCCCGTGTTCACGCCGGGCACTCCTTCCACGCCAGGCGGTACACCGTCTTGATGTCACCGTCCGTCGAGTCCATGGCGATGAAGCTGTTCGTCTTCGCCGGGTCCGACGTGCCGGCGTTGACCCGGAGCTCGGTGTTGATGTTGAAGTTCCGCTTCACGCCGCAGGGCGCCCACACCAGCTGGCCCCAGTCGGTCGAGTCGGTCGCCTGCCAGTTGTTGTCGTACGGGCCCTTGTAGGGGTGGGACCTGACCGCCGTGTCGGGCGAGCCCTGGAAGTAGTACGACGCCCGCTGCACGGCGGTGGCGCCCGCCTCCAGGTGCGCGTAGCCGCGGTAGTCGGCGCCGGCGACCGCGTAGGTGAAGCCCTGCGGGACGTGGACGACCAGGTTGAGCTGGCAGTTCTTGCGGAAGTCGGTCGGCTCGGCGCCCAGGCCCACCTGGGCGAGGTAGTCGCTGTAGGTGACGGTGAAGGCGGTGTTGTCGGGGGCGACGGCGACGGCGGCGGTGCCCTGGGGGCAGCCGGAGCCGTTGACGGTCGCGATCTCGATCACGATCCTGTCGGGCGGAGCGACGATGGCGCGCGCCGTGGCGGCGGAGGCGCCGGGGGAGAGGGCCACGGAGGCGACCAGTGCCGCGGCGGCGCCGCCGACGGCCGTCGCCCTGGACGCCCTGGAGGTTCTGGTGACTGTGGAGGCTCGGAACGCTCTGGGCACTGTGGACATGGGACTCCGATCGGTTGCCTGTCGGCCGAAGTGGGGGGTTCAACCGTTGATGATGTGACCATGTCAATCCCGCGCGCCGTGAGGGCCGGGAGTGCTACGGAGGATAGGGAGCCGCGCCGGACCCGGATAGAGCGCTTATCGGCCGCATCCGGAACCCGACGTACCGCGCCCACGCGCCAGGGCGGCCCCACGCGCGGGGCCCGCGCGAAAGGCCCACGCGAAAGGGACCCGGCGCGCTCGGCGCCGGGCCCCTTCGGTGACCGCGGGGGTCAGAGCTTCTCGATCACGTGGTCGACGCACTTCGTCAGCGCCTCGACGTCCGACGGCTCGACCGCCGGGAACATCGCGACGCGCAGCTGGTTGCGGCCCAGCTTGCGGTACGGCTCGGTGTCCACGATGCCGTTCGCGCGCAGCACCTTGGCGACCGCGGCGGCGTCGATCTCGTCCGAGAAGTCGATCGTGCCGATGACCTGCGAACGCTTCGACGGGTCGGTGACGAACGGCGTCGCGTACTTGGACTCCTCGGCCCAGCCGTACAGCGTGCGCGAGGAGGCGGCGGTGCGGCCCGTCGACCACTCCAGACCACCCTGGCCGTTGATCCACTTCAGCTGCTCGTTGAGCAGGAACAGCGTGGCCAGGGCCGGGGTGTTGTACGTCTGGTTCTTCAGCGAGTTGTCGATCGCCGTCGGCAGGGAGAAGAACTCCGGGACGTGACGGCCGGAGGCGTGGACCCGCTGGGCGCGCTCCAGCGCCGCCGGGGAGAACACGCCGATCCACAGGCCGCCGTCCGAGGCGAACGACTTCTGCGGAGCGAAGTAGTAGACGTCGGACTGGGTGATGTCGACCGGCAGGCCGCCCGCGCCGGACGTCGCGTCGACGAGGACCAGCGCGCCCTCGTCGGCGCCCTCGACGCGCTTGACGGGGGCGGCGACGCCGGTGGAGGTCTCGTTGTGCGTGAACGCGTACACGTCGACGCCCGCCTCCGCGCGCGGCTCGGGGTGCGTGCCCGGGTCGGAGGAGATCACGGTCGGCTCCTCCAGCCACGGGGCCAGCTTGGCCGCCTTCGCGAACTTGGACGAGAACTCGCCGAAGGACAGGTGCTGCGACTTCGACTCGATGAGCCCGTGGGTCGCGATGTCCCAGAAGGCGGTGGAGCCGCCGTTGCCCAGGATCACCTCGTACCCGTCGGGCAGCGAGAAGAGCGCGCGTACGCCCTCGCGGACCTCGCCGACCAGGTTCTTGACCGGGGCCTGGCGGTGGGACGTACCGAGAAGAGAAGTGCCGGTGGCGGCCAGGGCGTCCAGCGCCTCCGTACGCACCTTGGAGGGGCCCGCGCCGAAACGGCCGTCGGCGGGCTTGATGTCAGCGGGAATCCGGATCTCAGCCACGAGCCGGAGCCTAGCCGCTGACGGACATGGCCGAGGACCGTGTCCGTCCGGTGAGACGTGGACATGAGACGCGTGGACATGAGGCGCGCGGGCGGGCCGGTCCGGCGTCACCCCAGCCGTACGGGCAGCTCGAAGAGGTCGTTCTGCGTGACGACCGGCTTGTTGCGCAGCTCCGACGCCGGCACGGCCAGGTCGAGTCCGGGGAAGCGCGCGTACAGGGCGGGCAGGGCCACGCCCGCCTCCAGGCGGGAGAGCGCCGCGCCGGGGCAGACGTGCGGGCCGTGGCCGAAAGCGATGTGGCGGTTGGGGGAGCGGGTCAGGTCGAAGACGCCCGCCGTCGGGCCGTGCTGCTTTTCGTCGCGGCCGATCGCGGCGTATGACACGATCAGCGCCTCCCCCTTCGGCAGGACCCTCTCGCCGACCGCGACGTCCTCCGTGGCGAACCGGATCAGTACATGGGAGGTGGGGGTGGAGAAGCGCAGGGTCTCCTCGACCACCGCGTCCCAGCCGATCTCGCCCGAAAGGACGAGTGCCCGCTGCTCGGGGTGGGCGGAGAGGTTCACCACCGCGTTGACGATCAGCGAGATCGTCGTCTCGTGACCGGCCGCCACCATCAGCTGGAGCGTGGAGACGATCTCCTCGTCGGTGAGGTGGTCGCCGTCCTCGGAGGCCGCGATCAGCGCGCTGGTCAGGTCGTCGCCCGGCTCCGCGCGGCGGGCCGCCACCACCTTCGCCATCATCCCCGCCAGCTCGCCGAGGGTCGCCACGACCTCCTCCGGCGGCGTCTGCGTCGAGAAGAACTTGTCGAACAGCACCTTCAGGCGGGGGTGGTCCGCCGGGTCGATGCCCATCAGGTCGCTGATCACGTACATGGGCAGGGGGTAGGCGAAGGCGGCCTTGAGGTCGACCGTCCCGCCCGCTCGGTACGGGGCGGCCAGGTCGTCCAGCAGGCCCTCGGTCAGCTCGGTGATCCGCTCCCGCATCCGCTCCACGCGGCGCGGGGTGAGCGCCTGCGCGACCAGGGTGCGCATCCGGCGGTGCTCCTCGCCGTCCACGGTGAGCATCGAGCGGCCCGGGTTGGCCAGGCCGATCAGCGGCCAGTCCCCCGGTATCTCACCGCGCTGCCAGGCACCCCACACACCGATGTCCTTGACGAGGCGCTTGTCGGTGAGCAGTTGGCGCGCCTCCTCGTGGTGCGTGACTGCCCACACCGGCACACCGCCCGGCAGGACGACGCGGGCGAGCGGGCCCGCGTCGCGCAGCCGGGCGCTCTCGCCGTCGAGGTCGGTGACGAACGGATCGAGGACGATCGGTTCACGGCCGAGGGAATCACCGGTCACGGTCATGGGGTGCCTCCGAGGGCGGGTGTCGGGGTGAACGTCACGGGCAGCTCGGTCAGACCGCTCAGCCACGGCGACGGGCGGCGGGTCAAGGACTCGGCCGGGACGGCGAGATCCAGGTCGGGCAGCCGGTCCAGCAGCACCTCGATCCCGGTCCGGGCGATGATCTCGGCGATCTCCTGCGCCGGGAACGGGCAGCGGTGCTCGCCGTGCCCGAAGGAGAAGTGCGCGCTGTTGCCGCCGGTGAGGGCGGAGTTGTCGATGTGGACCCGCGGGTCGGCGTTGGCCGCCGCCAGACCGAGCAGCAGCAGATCGCCCGCCTTGATGTCCCGGCCGCCCAGGCGGGTGTCGCGCGAGGCCCAGCGCCCGGCCACGTTCTGGGTCGGGGTGTCGGCCCACAGCACCTCGTTCATCGCCTCGGCGACGCTGTGCCGCCCGCCGGAGAGCGACGCCGCGAAGCGGTCGTCGGTCAGCATCAGCCGCAGCGAGTTGCCGATCCAGTCGGCGGTCGGCTGGTGGCCGGCCGCCATCATCACCATCAGGTCCTGCGCGAGCTCCTCAGGAGTGAAGCCGGACGTGTCGGCCACCATCCGCGACGCCACGTCGTCGCCCGGTGCCTCCCGCTTGGCGGCGAGCAGCGCGGCGATCGACTCCGCCAGGTGCCGCTGGCCCGCCAGCGCCCGCTCCCGGCCGTCGATCATGTCGTTCAGCGCGGTGACGAGTCCGGGGCCCTGCTCGTCGGGCACGCCGTAGATCCTCACCAGGACGCGGACGGGGAGCAGCATCGCGTACCGCGCGACGAGCTCCGTCTCGCCCTTGCCGCAGAACCCGTCGATGAGGCCGTCCGCGTACTCCTCGGCGTACCGGCGCAGGGTGAAGGGGTCGACGGACTCCAGGGCGCCCGCCACCATCGCGGCGCGCTGCCGGTGGCGCTCGCCGACCGTGTAGAGGATGGACGGCTGGCCGCGGCCGATCATCGGCAGGAGCGGCCAGTCGTCGGGGACGCGGTCCCACTGGTTCCACAGGGCGGAGTCACGGCTGAAGAGGACGGGGTCGCCGGTGACCTGGTGCAGCTCGCGGTAGTCGAGCACCAGCCAGGCCGGGATGTCCCCGTCGAGGACGACCGGGGCGACGGCGCCGTGCTCGCGCCGCAGCTCCCGGTAGAGGCCGGCGGGGTCGCTCTGGAACCGGGGCCCGGAGAGGGGGACGGGGGCGGGGCCGGTGGCGGTCATGGTCTTGTCTCCTGGAGCAGGCCGCGGAGGTGTTCCACGAGGTTGATCAGCACGTACTTGCTGGAGGAGCGGTCACGCGCGTCGCACTCGACGAGCGGTACGTGCGGGCCGAGGTCGAGCGCCTCACGGATCTCCTGCTCGGTGTGGACCGGGCCGCCGAAGTCGTTGCAGGCGACGATGAACGGCATGCCGTGGTGCTCCAGGCGGTCGATCGCGTACCAGGAGTCCGACAGGCGGCGGGTGTCGACGAGGACGACCGCGCCGAGCGTGCCGGAGAAGAGCCGGTCCCAGAGGAACCAGAATCGCTCCTGGCCGGGGGCGCCGAAGAGGTACAGGACGTTGCGGGCGTCCAGGGTGATGCGGCCGAAGTCGAACGCCACGGTGGTGGACGTCTTGGTGCCGACCGCGGCGAGGTCGTCGACGGCCTCGCCCGCGCGGGTCATCGTCTCCTCGGTGTTGAGCGGGCGTATCTCGCTGACGGAACGGACCAGCGTCGTCTTGCCGACCCCGAAACCGCCGACGATCACGATCTTCAGGCCGTTGTCGGCGGTACGGGCGAGGGGTGTCCGTTCAGAGGTTGCGGAGTCCAACGAGCACCTGCTCCAGGATGTCGGGGTCGGGGAGTCTGTACGCGGGGGTGGCCGGGTGGGCGGTGGCCGTGGAGGTACGCGGGTGGCGGGCGCTGATCCGGCCCGTGCCCAGCAGATCGGAGAGCAGGATGCGGGTGATGCTCACGGGCAGGGCGAGCCCGGCGGCCACCTCCACGACCGCCGTGGGCCGGCGGCACATGCGCAGGATCGCCGCGTGCTCGGACTGCATGCCGGGCACCGGGTCGGATTCGGCGACCACCAGGGTCACCAGGTCGAACGGCGTGTCCGGACCGGATCGGGCCCGGCCGCCGGTGAGGGTGTACAGCCGGTCCGGTGACTCGTCCCTCGGACCCCTCACGAGGACGTACGGGGCTCGGCGTGCAGGTGCTCGCCCAGCTGCTCGACCAGTTCGCTCATGGTGTGGCCGACCAGGCCGACATCGGCGTCCTCGTCGGCGACCACCGCGAGATGGGCGCCCTCCCCGGCCCCGACGATGAGCAGCACGCCCCCGTAGAACTCCGCCATCGCGGACCGTACGCCGCCGGTCCCGTCGCCGAACTCCATGGACGCGCCGTGCGACAGGCTCTGGATGCCGGCGGCGATGGCGGCCAGCTGGTCGGCCTGGTCGACGGAGAGCTCGGGGGTGCGGCACAGCTTGAGTCCGTCGCGGGACAGGACGAGGGCGTGCCGGGCGCCGGGGGTGCGCTGAAGAAGCCCCTCCAGCAGCCAGGTGAGCTTCTCGTCGGTCGTCGAAGTGGTCATTCGGAGGTGCCTTCCGTGGTGGTGCGTACCGCTTGGCGGAAGCTGTGGAAACGGGCGGCGGCGGCCTTCGCGGCCGGCCGGGCGACGGGCGTGCTGGGGGACGGCGGTGTGCCGAGGGGCGGCGGCGCCCCGTCGGGGTGCGCGGCGGCGAGCGTCTGTCCACGGCGGCGCCGGGGCAACGCGTCCCCGGTGGCGGGGGGCTGCGGGGTGGCCGGCGCGACGGGGGCGGGCGTGACGGGGGCCGGCGCGACGGGGGCCGGGGCGGTCGCCTCGCGGGCGGGAGTGGCCGTCCCGGTGGTGGTCAACCCTTTGGTGGCCGGCCTGCGGGTGGGCGGGGCCTCCGGGCGGGCGCGGGTGACCAGCTCCTGCGGGATCATCACCAGCACGCCCGTCCCGCCGCGCGCGGACGGGCGGAACGAGACGGTGAGACCGTGCTTGCGGGCGAGGCGGCCGACGACGGCCAGACCGAGACGGGTGCCGGACAGACCGGTGAGGTCCGTGTGCGCGGCGCCGACCGCCCGCTCGGCGCGGCGCAGCTGGACCTCGCTCATGACCAGGCCGCTGTCCTCGACGGCGACCACGAGCCCGGCCGCCACCTCCTCGACGTACACGTGTACTTCGGCGGTGGGCGGCGAGAAGTTCGCGGCGTTGTCGAGGAGTTCGGCCAGGGCGTGCATCACGCCCTCGGCGGCGTGGCCGGCGATGGCCGCGTCCGTGGCGCAGTGGAGCCGTACCCGCTGATAGCCGCCGATCCGGCCCATCGCGCCGCGCAGGATGGACTCCATCACGATCGGCTTCGCCCACCGGCGGCCGGAGCGGGCGCCGGTGAGGACGGCGACGGAGTCGGCGAGGCGGCCCGCCTGCGCGGTGCGGTGGTCGAGCTGGAGCAGGTCGGCGAGGACGTCCTCGTCGGTGTGCCGGTGTTCCATCGCGCGCAGATCGGCCAGCATGCTCGTGGCCAGTGCCTGCATGCGCCCGGCCGCGTTGGCGCAGGCGGCCACGGCCGCGGCCCGGTTCGTCTCGCTGCGCGCGGCGTCCTCACGGGCCCGCGCGGTCTCCTCACGGGCGCGGGCGGCCTCCTCGCGGGCGCGGGCGGCCTCGGCGGCCCGGCGCGCGGCCTCGTCGGCCAGCGCGGCGTTCCGCGCGCGCAGCCGCCGGGCGGTGTCCCGCCCGTGGGCGGCGGCCGTGACGGCGGCGGTCAGCAGGACGGCGACCGAAGCCGCGCCCCACGAGAGCGGAGTCCGTACGGACCCGGGGGCCACGGCCACGGCGCCCGCGCACAGCAGACCGGTGACGACCGCCGACAGCAGCAGGGCCGGGAGGGTGGTGGGACGCACGTCGTCTCTGTCCTCAGGGGGGCGGGGCGGGGGCGGGGTGGGCGTGAAGGGGTGAGGAGTCGTCAGTTCCCAAAGAATCCCGGTCACTATAGGAGAGTTGTCGATCAGTTGGGGAAGATCTCATGCGCTTTCTTTGCGCGATCGCAGTGCGGCGCGCGTCGCTCGCGGACAGCGGGGCGCCCGCCCGCCGAGGCATCCTGACCCCATGAGCGAGCGGCACCGGGACGGTACGGCGGGGCGGATCGCGCGGGCCCTGCGCGCACGCGTGCGCGGCGAGGTGGACTTCGGGGCGGCGGCGCGGGCGCTGCACACCATGGACGCGTCCAACTACCGGCGCGTGCCGGTGGGCGTGGTGGCCCCCCGCGACGCGGCGGACGTCGCCGCCGTACTGGAGGTGTGCCGGGAGCACGGGGTGCCCGTCGTACCGCGCGGGGCGGGCACGTCCATCGCGGGGCAGGCCACCGGCACCGGGGTCGTGCTGGACTTCACCCGTCACATGCGCGGCATTCTCGCGGTGGACGCCGAGGCGCGCACGGCCGTCGTCCAGCCCGGGGTGGTCCTGGACCACCTGCGCGACGCGGTGCGCCCGTACGGGCTGACCTTCGGGCCCGACCCCTCGACGCACAGCCGCTGCACGCTGGGCGGGATGATCGGCAACAACGCGTGCGGCGCGCACTCGGTGGCGTGGGGGACGACGGCCGACAACGTCGACCGGCTCTCGGTCGTGACGTACGGCGGCACCGAGCTGCGCCTGGGACGCGGCTGGGAGGGCGCGCCGAACGGATTGACCCGGCTGGTCCGGGACAACCTCGCCCTCCTCCGCACCGGCTTCCCGCCGGGCCTTCCCCGCCGCATCTCCGGTTACGCCCTCGACGCACTCCTCCCCGAGCGCGGCACCGACCTGGCCCGTGCCTTCTGCGGCAGCGAGGGCACCCTGGGCGTGCTCACCGAGGCGACCGTGCGCCTGGTCGAGTCACCGCCCGCCCGCGCACTCGCCGTGCTCGGGTACGCCGACGAGAGCGCGGCCGCCGAGGCGGCACCCGGCCTCCTTCCGCACGGTCCGCTCACCGTCGAGGGGATGGCCGAGGACCTGGTCCGCGACCCGGCCGCCCGCACCGCCCTGCCCCGGGGCGGTGCCTGGCTCTTCGTGGAGACGGGTGGCGCGACACCGGAAGACGCCGCCGCCCGCGCGGCGGACCTGGTCCGCGCCGCCGACGCCCTCGACGGCACCGTCGTCACCGACCTGGCCGCGCAGCGCGCCCTGTGGCGGGTCCGTGAGGACGCCGCCGGAACCGCCACCCGGACTCCCGAGGGGACGGAGGCGTGGCCGGGCTGGGAGGACTGCGCCGTACCGCCCGCCCGCCTCGGCGCGTACCTGCGGGACTTCCGCGCCCTGCTGGCCGAACACGGGCTGCGCGGTACGCCGTACGGCCACTTCGGCGACGGCTGCGTCCATGTCCGCATCGACTTCGACCTGGTCTCGGAGAGCGGCGTGCGGCGCTTCCGCCGGTTCTCGGAGGAGGTCGCCGGCCTCGTCGTCGCCCACGGCGGCTCGCTCTCCGGCGAGCACGGCGACGGGCAGGCGCGCGCCGAACTGCTGCCCCGGATGTACGGGGAGGAGATGGTCGGGCTCTTCGGCCGGTTCAAGGACCTGTGGGACCCGGACGGCGGCATGAACCCGGGCATGCTCGCCCGCCCGGCCCGCCTCGACGAGAACCTCCGCTTCGCCGTGCTGCCGCGCGAGCGGGTCGACGTCGCCTTCGGCTATCCGCACGACGGCGGCGACTTCTCCACCGCCGTACGGCGGTGCGTCGGGGTCGCCGCGTGCCGGGTGGAGGGACCGGGCCGGGGCCCGGGGGTCATGTGCCCGTCCTTCCGGGCGACGGGCGAGGAGCGGCACTCCACGCGTGGCCGCGCCCGGCTGCTGCACGAGATGCTGGCCGGTGAGGTCGTCACCGACGGCTGGCGGTCCACGGAGGTCCGTGACGCGCTCGACCTGTGCCTGTCGTGCAAGGGGTGCCGCAGCGACTGCCCGGTGGGCGTCGACATGGCGACGTACAAGGCGGAGTTCCTGCACCACCACTACGCGGGCCGGCGCCGCCCCGCCGCCCACTACGCGATGGGCCGCCTGCCGGGGTGGCTGCGCCTCGCCGCGCCCTTCGCCCGGGTGGTGAACGCGGCGGCGAGGGTGCGCCCGCTCGCGGCCCTCGCCAAGCGGGCGTCCGGCATCGCGCCGGAGCGGGACATCCCGAGGCTCGCGCCGCAGACGTTCCGCCGCTGGTTCGCGCGGCGCGGTGCGGGAGCGGGCGACCTGCTGCTGTGGCCCGACACCTTCACCGACCACCTCTCGCCGTCCGTGGGCCGGGCGGCCGTCACCGTCCTGGAGGCGGCGGGCCTGCGACCGGCCCTCCCGCCCGGGCGCGTGTGCTGCGGTCTCACGTACGTCTCCACCGGCCAGCTCGACCACGCGCGCCGGGTCATGCGCCGCACCCTCGACACCCTGGGCCCCGTCCTGGGCGCGCCCGTGGTGGTCCTCGAACCCGGCTGCGCCGCCGCCCTGCGGACCGACCTGCCCGAGCTGCTCCCCGACGACCCCCGCGCCCGCCGCCTGGCCGACTCCGTCCGCACCTTCGCCCAGGCACTGGAGGAGTACGCCCCCGACTGGCGCCCCCCGCGCCTCGACCGCCCGGTCGCCGGCCAGACCCACTGCCACCAGCACGCGGTCCTCGGCGACACCGCGGAACGCCGTCTACGGGAGCGGGCGGGCCTCTCGGGCGACCTCAGCGGTGGCTGCTGCGGCCTCGCGGGCAACTTCGGCTTCGAGCGCGGCCACTACGACGTCTCCGTCGCCTGCGCGGAGGACCAGCTCCTCCCGTCCGTCCGCTCGGCCCCCGAGGGCGCCGCACTCCTGGCGGACGGCTACTCCTGCCGCACCCAACTGGACCAGCTCGCGGGCCGCCGGGCCCGGCACCTGGCGGAGATCCTGGCGGAGGGACTGACGGAGGGGCTCACTCGGTGACTTTCGGATGACCCGCTCCGGCGTCCCTCAAGTGGCGCTCGCCTTACCGTGGACGGGTGGGGCACCTCCGGGGGCTTCACCCGGCTGGGGGCGGTCGGTCGGTGCAGTATCCTCGACAGAGAGTCCAATGAATTGAACTTTCCTGGGGAGTGAGGGATCCGGTGAACGACGCCGCCCGTACGGAAGCCGCCCGCCTGGCGGATGCCCGTACCGCAGACGCCTCGGCCGTCGCGCTGCCGGAGGCCGCCGCCGCGCACCCCGGGCACGCGGGCAGGGCCGTCCGGGGGCCGGGCGGGGGGCTCGGGCCGGTGGCGCTGGTGGTGGCCGGCGGGCTGTCCGTGCAGTTCGGGTCCGCCGTCGCCGTGCTGCTCATGCCGCGTGCCGGGGCGGTCGGCGTCGTCACGCTGCGGCTGATCCTTGCCGCCGTCGTGCTCCTGCTGGTGTGCCGGCCGAAGGTGCGCGGGTACACCCGCGCCGACTGGGGCACGGTCGTCGCCTTCGGTGCCGCCATGGCCGGGATGAACGTCCTCTTCTACCAGGCCGTCGAGCGCATCCCGCTGGGCGCCGCCGTCACCCTGGAGGTGCTCGGGCCGCTCGTCCTGTCGGTGATCGCCTCGCGCCGGCTGGTCAGCTTCGTATGGGCCGGGCTCGCCCTCGCCGGTGTGATGCTGCTCAGCGGGGGCGGGTTCGACCGGCTGGACCCGGTGGGCGCGGCGTACGCGCTCGCGGCGGGCGCCATGTGGGCCACCTACATCGTCTTCAGTGCCCGCACCGGGCGGCGGTTCCCGCAGGCCGACGGGCTGGCGCTGGCGATGGCGGTCGGAGCGGTGCTCACCCTGCCGCTGGGTGTCGCCGAGGCCGGGTCGAAGCTGCTCGTGCCGTCGACGATCGGCCTGGGCCTCGCGGTCGCGCTGATGTCGTCGGTCCTGCCGTACACCCTCGAACTGCTCGCCCTGCGCCGGATGCCGGCCCCCACCTTCGCCGTGCTGATGAGCCTGGAGCCGGCCATCGCGGCGACGGCCGGGTTCCTCGTCCTGCATCAAGCCCTTTCCGTCACCGACGCGTTGGCGATCTCCCTGGTCATCGCGGCGAGCATCGGAGCGGTGCGCTCCCAGGTGGCAAAAAAGTAAAGCAAGCATGCTTGATTGTTTCTCGGGGCGCTGCCATGCTCCGGGACACGCCTTGCCGTGTCCCGGAGGGAGCGCTCCGTGTCCCATGCCCTGCTGGATGATCTGCGCGACGAGAGCGAGGAGCTCGACCACCTCGTCGCCGACCTGAAACCCGGCCTCTGGGCCACGCCCACCCCCGCGCCCCGCTGGACCGTCGCCCACCAGATCGCCCACCTCGCGTGGACCGACGCCGCCGCGCTGCTCGCGATCACCGACGCCGACGCCTTCACGGCCCGCGCCGCCGAGGCCCTCGACGCGCCCGGCACCTTCGTCGACGAGGGCGCGGAGGCCGGGGCCGCCGCACCGCCCCACGAGCTCCTCGCCCGCTGGCGCGACGGCCGCGAGCGCCTCCAGCACGCCCTGCGCTCCGCCCCCGTCGGCGCCCGCTTCCCCTGGTACGGGCCGCCCATGAGCGCCGCGTCCATGGCGACCGCCCGGCTGATGGAGACCTGGGCGCACGGCCAGGACATCGCCGACGCCCTGGGAGCCGTGCGCGAACCGACCGCACGCCTGCGGCACGTCGCCTGGATCGGCGTACGCGCCCGGGACCACGCCTACGCGGTACGGGGCCTGACCCCGCCCGCCGCGCCGTTCCGCGTGGAGCTCACCGCGCCGGACGGCACGGAGCTGTGGACGTACGGCCCCGAAGGGGCCGCCCAGCGCGTCACCGGACCCGCCCTCGACTTCTGCCTGCTGGTCACCCAGCGGGCCCACCGCGACGACCTGGCCGTACGGGCGGAGGGCGCCGACGCCGACCGGTGGCTGGACATCGCGCAGGCGTTCGCCGGACCGGCCGGGCCCGGCCGCCCGCCCGAGGGGCCGGCGTGAAGAGGCCGCTGCGCGTCGGGAACGCCTCCGGCTTCTACGGCGACCGTTTCGACGCCGTGCGCGAGATGCTCACCGGCGGCGAGCTGGACGTCCTGACCGGCGACTACCTCGCCGAGCTGACCCTGCTCATCCTCGCCCGCGACCGGCTGAAGAACCCCGAGCTCGGCTACGCCAAGACCTTCCTGCGCCAGATGGAGGAGGGGCTCGGGACCGCGCACGAACGCGGCGTGAGGATCGTGACCAACGCCGGGGGCCTGAACCCGGCGGCCCTCGCCGACGCCCTGCGCGCGCTGGCCGGCCGGCTCGGGCTGCCGGTGCGCGTCGCGCACGTCGAGGGCGACCGGCTGCCCGCCCGGGACGGCGTGCTGACGGCCAACGCCTACCTGGGCGGCGGCGGCATCACCGCCTGCCTGCGCGGCGGGGCCGACGTGGTGGTCACCGGGCGGGTCACCGACGCGGCGCTGGTCGGCGGGCCGGCGGCGTGGTGGTTCGGGTGGGGGCCCGAGGAGTACGACCGGCTGGCGGGCGCGGTGGTCGCCGGGCACGTCCTGGAGTGCGGCACGCAGGCGACGGGCGGCAACTACGCCTTCTTCACCGACCATGGCGTACGGCGGCTGCGGCGCCCCGGCTTTCCGCTCGCCGAGCTCCACGAGGACGGGTCCGCCGTGATCACCAAGCACGACGGCACGGGCGGCGTCGTCGACGTAGGCACCGTCACCGCTCAACTGCTGTACGAGACGGCGGGCGCGCGGTACGCCGGGCCGGACGTCACCGCGCGGCTGGACACCGTACGGCTGGACGCGGACGGGCCGGACCGGGTGCGGATCTCCGGCGTACGCGGCGAGGCACCGCCCCCCACCCTCAAAGTCGGGCTGAACCGGCTCGGCGGCTGGCGCAACGAGGTCGTGTTCGTCCTGACGGGCCTCGACATCGAGGCCAAGGCGCGGCTCGTGCGCGAACAGCTGGAGGACGCGTTCGCCCCGACGACGGACGTGCGGTGGGAGCTGGCCCGCACCGACCGGGCCGACGCCCCCACGGAGGAGACGGCGAGCGCGCTGCTGCGACTGGTCGTGCGCGACAGCGACGCGGACGCGGTGGGCCGGGCGGTGAGCGGGGCCGCCGTCGAGCTGGCGCTGGGCAGTTACCCCGGCTTCCATGTGACGGCGCCACCGGGGAAGGGCGCGCCGTACGGCGTCTTCGAGGCGCAGTACGTGGCGGCGGGCGAGGTGGCGCACGTCGCCGTACTGCCGGACGGGGCCCGGGTGGTGGTCCCGCCTCCCGCCCGGACGCGGACCCTGGAGCCCGTGCCGGAACCAGAGCTTCCAAAACCGCTTCCGCCCGGTCCCACGCGCCGGGCCCCGCTCGGGCTGGTGGCCGGGGCGAGGAGCGGCGACAAGGGCGGCGACGCCAACGTCGGGGTGTGGGCGCCCACCGATGACGCCTGGCGCTGGCTGGCCCACGCGCTGACGGTCGACCGGTTCCGCCAACTGATCCCGGAGGCGGCCGGGTCGCCCGTCGCGCGCCACGTCCTGCCGCGGCTGCGGGCGCTGAACTTCACCGTCACCGGGCTGCTGGGCGAGGGCGTCGCGTCGCAGGCCCGCTTCGACCCGCAGGCCAAGGCGCTCGGCGAATGGCTCCGCTCCCGCCACCTCGACATCCCAAAGGCCCTGCTGTGACCGCGCCCGTTGAGTCCCCCGCCATCCCGGAGGCCCCGCTGTGACCCTCCTCCCCACCGCCCTCGACACGTCGGGGCCCGACTACGCGGCCCACCGCGCCGCCATGCTCGACAAGCTGGCCGAGCTGGAGGCCGAACACGCCAAGGCCCTCGCGGGCGGCGGCGAGAAGTACGTCGACCGGCACCGGGGGCGCGGCAAACTCCTCGCCCGCGAACGCGTCGAGCTGCTCCTCGACCCCCACGCGCCCTTCCTGGAGCTCTCCCCCCTCGCCGCCTGGGGCAGCGACCACCCCGTGGGCGCGTCGATCGTCACCGGCATCGGGGTGGTGGAGGGCGTCGAATGCCTGATCACCGCCAACGACCCGACCGTACGCGGCGGCGCGTCCAACCCCTGGACGCTGAAGAAGGCGCTGCGCGCCAACGAGATCGCGTACGCCAACCGCCTGCCCTGCGTCAGCCTCGTCGAGTCCGGCGGCGCCGACCTGCCGTCCCAGAAGGAGATCTTCATCCCCGGTGGCGCTCTCTTCCGGGACATCACCCGCCTGTCGGCCGCCGGGATCCCCACCATCGCGGTCGTCTTCGGCAACTCCACGGCGGGCGGGGCGTACGTGCCGGGCATGTCCGACCACACCGTCATGATCAAGGAGAGGTCGAAGGTCTTCCTCGGCGGCCCGCCGCTGGTGAAGATGGCCACGGGGGAGGAGAGCGACGACGAGTCCCTCGGCGGCGCGGAGATGCACGCGCGCGTGTCCGGACTCGCCGACCACTACGCGGTCGACGAGACCGACGCCATCCGCCAGGCCCGGCGGATCGTCGCCCGCCTCAACCACCGCAAGGCGCACCCCGATCCGGGCCCGGCCGAGCCCCCGGAGTACGACCCGGAGGAGCTGCTCGGCATCGTCCCCGGCGACCTGAAGACGCCGTTCGACCCGCGCGAGGTCATCGCCCGGATCGTCGACGGCTCCGACTTCGACGAGTTCAAGCCGCTGTACGGGCCGAGCCTGGTGACCGGGTGGGCGTCCCTCCACGGCTATCCGGTCGGGGTGCTGGCCAACGCCCAAGGGGTGCTGTTCTCCGCCGAGTCGCAGAAGGCCGCGCAGTTCATCCAGCTCGCCAACCAGCGCGACATCCCGCTCGTCTTCCTGCACAACACCACCGGCTACATGGTCGGCAAGGAGTACGAGCAGGGCGGCATCATCAAGCACGGCGCCATGATGATCAACGCCGTGTCGAACTCCCGCGTGCCGCACCTGAGCGTGCTCATGGGCGCCTCGTACGGCGCCGGGCACTACGGCATGTGCGGCCGGGCCTACGACCCGCGCTTCCTCTTCGCCTGGCCCAGCGCCAAGTCCGCCGTCATGGGCCCGCAGCAGCTCGCCGGCGTCCTGTCGATCGTCGCCCGCGCGTCGGCCGCCGCCAAGGGACAGCCGTACGACGACGAGGGCGACGCCGCCCTGCGCGCCATGGTGGAGCGGCAGATCGAGTCCGAGTCCCTGCCGGTGTTCCTGTCGGGCCGGCTGTACGACGACGGCGTCATCGACCCGCGCGACACGCGAACCGTCCTCGGGCTGTGCCTGTCGGCGATCCACACCGCCCCGGTCGAAGGCGCGCGCGGCGGCTTCGGCGTCTTCCGGATGTGAGGTACTCCATGATCTCTTCCGTCCTTGTCGCCAACCGGGCCGAGATCGCCTGCCGGGTCTTCCGCACCTGCCGCTCGCTCGGTATCGACACGGTCGCGGTGTACGCGGACCCGGACGCCTCGGCGCTCCACGTCCGTGAGGCCGACGCGGCGGTACGGCTGCCGGGGGCGGCGCCCTCGGAGACGTACCTGCGCGGCGATCTGATCGTGCAGGCGGCCCTGGCGGCGGGCGCGGACGCCGTGCACCCGGGGTACGGGTTCCTGTCCGAGAACGCCGGCTTCGCGCGGGCGGTGACCGACGCGGGCCTGACGTGGATCGGGCCGCCGGCGAAGGCCATCGAGACCATGGCGTCCAAGACGCGCGCGAAGGAGCTGATGGCGGCGGCGGGCGTGCCGCTCCTGGCCCCCGTCGATCCCGCGACGGCCACCCCCGAGGACTTCCCCCTGCTGCTGAAGGCGGCGGCGGGCGGCGGCGGCCGGGGCATGCGGATCGTCCGCGACCCGGCCGCGCTGCCGGGGGAGCTGGCGGCGGCCACGGCGGAGGCACGGTCGGCGTTCGGGGACGGCGAGGTGTTCGCGGAGCCGTACGTGGAGCGGGGCCGCCATGTCGAGGTGCAGATCCTCGCGGACACCCACGGCACGGTGTGGGCGCTGTCCACCCGCGACTGCTCGCTCCAGCGCCGGCACCAGAAGGTCATCGAGGAGGCCCCCGCCCCACATCTGGGCGCCGCCCTGCGCGACACCCTCCACGCCTCGGCGGTGGCGGCGGCGCGGGCGGTGGGGTACACCGGCGCGGGCACGGTCGAGTTCCTGGTCGCGGGCGACCGGGCGTACTTCCTGGAGATGAACACCCGGCTCCAGGTCGAGCACCCGGTCACCGAGGCGGTGTTCGGCCTCGACCTGGTCGCCCTCCAGCTCCACGTGGCCGAAGGCGCCCCGCTCCCCGCCGAACCGCCCCGGGCGCGGGGCCACGCCGTGGAGGCCCGCCTCTACGCGGAGGACCCGGCGGCCGGCTGGGCGCCGCAGACCGGGGTGGTGCACGCGCTGGACATCCCCCGGACCGACGGCCTCCGCGTCGACGCGGGATACGCCGCGGGGGACGAGGTCGGGGTCCACTACGACGCCATGCTCGCCAAGGTCGTCGCCCACGCGCCCACCCGGAGCGAAGCCGTACGCAAACTGGCGCACGCCCTCGCCCGTACCCGGCTGCACGGACCGGTCACCAACCGGGAGCTGCTGGTGCGGTCGCTGCGGCATCCGGACTTCACGGCGGGCCGCCTCGACACCGGGTTCTACGAACGGAACCTCGCCGCGCTCACCGCCCCGGCGCCCGGCGAGGAGTACGCGGCCGTCGCCGCCGCACTCGCCGCCGCCGCACGCGCAGGAGGCCGCTTCGGCGGCTTCCGCAACGTACCCTCGCAGCCGCGGATCGCCCGGTACGGCGACCACGAGGTGCGCTACCGGCCCACGCGCGACGGCGGGTTCGTCGTGGAGTCCCCTCCCCACGTGCGCGTGGTGGACGTCTCGCCCACCCGCGTCCGCCTCGAAGTGGACGGGGTGGTACGCCGTTTCGAGGTGGCCGGGTACGGCGACGGCACCGTCCATGTGAACGCCTTCCGGCTCGTCGCCCACCCCCGCTTCACCGACCCCGCCGAGCGCGCCGCGCCCGGCTCCCTGCTGGCGCCCATGCCCGGCACGGTCGTCCGCGTCGCCGACGTCCCGGTCGGCGCCCGTGTCGAGGCCGGGCAGCCGCTCGTCTGGCTGGAGGCCATGAAGATGGAGCACCGCGTCACCGCCCCCGCCTCCGGCACGCTCACCGCGCTCCACGCCGCCCCCGGCCACCAGGTCGAGGTCGGTGCCCTGCTCGCCGTCGTACAGGACGCACCGGAGAAGGAGACCGACCGATGAGCACCGTCATCGAGACCGAAGAGCAGCGGGCCCTGCGCGCCGCCGTCGCCGCCCTCGGCCGGCGCCACGGCCGCGATCACGACCGCGAGGCCCTCTGGGCCGAGGCCGGCAAGCTGGGCTACCTCGGGGTCAACCTGCCCGAGGAGTACGGCGGCGGGGGCGGCGGCATGGCCGAACTCTCCCTCGTCCTGGAGGAGCTGGGCGCCGCCGGCTGCCCGCCGCTCATGATGGTCGTCTCGCCCGCCATCTGCGGCACCGTCATCGCCCGCTTCGGCACCGGCGAGCAGAAGCGGCGCTGGCTGCCCGGCCTGGCCGACGGCACCCGCACCATGGCGTTCGGCATCACCGAGCCCGACGCGGGGTCCAACTCCCACCGGATCACGACCACCGCCCGCAGGACGGGGAGCGGCTGGGTCCTGAACGGCCGCAAGGTCTTCGTCTCCGGCGTCGACATCGCCGACGCGACGCTGATCGTCGGCCGCACGGAGGACACCAGGACCGGCCGCCTGGGGCCGTGCCTCTTCGTCGTCCCGCGCGACACCCCCGGCTTCGGGCGCCGGCGGATCGACATGGAACTCCACGCCCACGAGAAGCAGTTCGAGCTGACCCTGGACGACGTGCGCCTCCCCGAAGACGCCCTGGTGGGTGAGGAGGACGCGGGCCTGCTCCAGCTGTTCGCCGGGCTCAACCCGGAGCGCGTCATGACCGCCGCGTTCGCCGTCGGCATGGGCCGGTACGCGGTCGCCAAGGCCGTCGCCTACGCCAAGGAGCGCCAGGTGTGGAAGGCCCCCATCGGCGCCCACCAGGCCATCGCGCACCCGCTCGCCCAGGTCCACATCGAGCTGGAGCTCGCCCGCCTGATGATGCAGAAGGCCGCCCACCTGTACGACGCGGGCGACGACATCGGCGCCGGGGAGGCCGCCAACATGGCCAAGTACGCCGCCGCCGAAGCGTGCGTGAAAGCGGTCGACCAGGCCGTCCACACCCTCGGCGGCAACGGCCTCACTCGCGAGTTCGGGCTCGCCTCCCTCATCACCGCGTCACGCGTGGCACGCATCGCTCCGGTCAGCCGGGAAATGATTCTGAACTACGTGTCCCACCACACGCTCGGCCTGCCCAAGTCCTACTGACGTACCGAAGCCCCACCGACGTACTGACTCGTACCGACAGGAGCCGTCATGGTGTTCCACAGCGAGTACGCGGACGTCCCGGCCGTCTCCCTGCCCATCCACGACGCCGTGCTGGGCCGCTCGGCCACCGCGTACGGCGACGCCGTGGCCCTCGTCGACGGCGCCGGTGGGCTCACCGTCACCTACGGCCGGCTCGACGCGTACCACCGCCGCATCGCCGCCGCGCTCGCCGAGGCGGGGGTGCGCAAGGACGACGTGCTGGCCCTGCACAGCCCGAACACCGTCCTCTACCCGGCCGTCTTCCACGCCGCGACGCGCGCCGGCGCGGCCGTCTCGGCCGTGATCGGCGTGTACGACGCGGACGGCAACGAGGTCCCCAAGGCGTACGTCGTACGGCAGCCGGGCGCGGCGGACCTGACGGGTGACGACATCATCGGGTTCGTGGCCGGGAAGGTCGCTCCGTACAAGAAGATCCGGCGCGTCGAGTTCGTCGAGGGCGTGCCGAGGGCGGCGTCGGGGAAGATCCTCCGGCGCGAGCTGAGGCAGCGCGAGTCGAGGCAGAGGGATCGGGAGGGCGCATGACGAGTCTCGTCACCGCCGCGCACGAGCGGGGCATCACCACGCTGGCACTGGACTCGCCGGACAACCGCAACGCGTTGTCGGCGCGGCTCGTCGGCGAGCTGGCGGAGGCCCTGGACGGCTGCGGCAGGGACCCGGCGGTACGGGCGGTGGTGCTCACGCACACCGGGCCGACGTTCAGCGCGGGCGCGGACCTGAAGGCGCCGCCCAGCCCGTACACGTTCGTGGCGCTGCTGCGGGCGATCGTGGAGCTGCCCAAGCCGGTGGTGGCGCGGGTGACGGGCCACGTGCGGGCCGGCGGGCTGGGGCTGGTCGGGGCCTGCGACATCGTCGCGACGGGACCGGACGCGGACTTCGCCCTGACCGAGGCCCGGCTGGGGGTCGCCCCGGCCGTCATCTCGCTCACCCTGCTGCCGCGCCTCGACGCGCGGGCCGCCGCCCGCTACTACCTCACCGGGGAGCGGTTCGACGCGGCCGAGGCGGCCCGGATCGGCCTGGTGACGGTCACCGGACCGGACGTCGACGAGGCCCTCGTCCCCGTCCTGGACGGGCTGCGCAGGGCGTCACCGCAGGGGCTGGCGCAGTCCAAGCGCCTGGTGACGGCTAGGGTGCTGGAGACCTTCGAGCGCGACGCGGAGGACCTCGTGCGGCGCTCGGCCTCGCTCTTCGCCTCGGCGGAGGCCCGCGAGGGGATGACGGCCTTCCTCGAACGACGGGACGCTGCATGGGTGGTGTGATCTCGGCCCCGAAGGAGCTCAAGGCGCCGAAGCAGGACCGCAGCCGGGCCACCCGGCAGCGCCTCCTGGAGGCGGCCGTGGCCTGCCTGGCGGAACGCGGCTGGGCGGGCTCCACCGTCTCGGTCGTCGCCGAGCGCGCCGGGGTCTCGCGGGGGGCCGCGCAACACCACTTCCCGACCCGGGAGGACCTCTTCACGGCGGCCGTCGAGTACGTCGCCGAGGAACGCTCCCAGGCGCTGCGCGCCCTGCCCGTCCAGAGCCGCACGGCGGTCGTCGCGGCGCTGGTCGACCTCTACACGGGCCCGCTGTTCCGGGCGGCCCTGCACCTGTGGGTGGCCGCCTCCGACGAGGAGCAGCTGCGCCCCCGGGTGACGGAGCTGGAGGCGCGGGTCGGCCGCGAGACCCACCGCATCGCCGTCGAACTGCTGGGCGCGGACGAGTCCCGGCCGGGGGTGCGCGAGACGGTCCAGGGCCTGCTGGACATGGCCCGCGGCCTCGGCCTGGCCAACCTCCTCACCGACGACCGGGCCCGCCGGGACCGGGTGGTGGCGCAGTGGGGAGCGCTGCTGGACGAGACGCTGGGCCGATGACCCGCCGGAACCCGAGCGCGTACGCGAACGGCGCCGCACCCGCGAGGGGCGGCGCCGTTCGCGTACGCGCCGGGGGTCAGCCGGTGATGTCCTCGTACCCGGCGATCTCCTCCGGGCTGCGCGAGCCGGGGCCCACGTAGCGGGCCGAGGGGCGGACCAGGCGGCCGGTGCGCTTCTGCTCCAGGATGTGGGCGCTCCAGCCGGCCGTGCGGGCGCAGGTGAACATCGATGTGAACATGTGCGCCGGGACCTCCGCGAAGTCCAGCACGATCGCCGCCCAGAACTCGACGTTCGTCGCCAGGACACGGTCCGGGCGGCGGGCGTGCAGCTCCTCCAGCGCGGCCTTCTCCAGGGCCTCCGCCACCTCGAAGCGCGGCGCGGCGAGCTCCTTGGCGGTACGGCGCAGGACGCGGGCGCGCGGGTCCTCGGCGCGGTAGACGCGGTGGCCGAAGCCCATCAGGCGCTCGCCCTTGTCGAGGGCCTGCTTGACGTACGCGGTGGCGTCGCCCGTGCGCTCGATCTCCTCGATCATGCCGAGGACGCGGGACGGCGCACCGCCGTGCAGCGGGCCCGACATCGCGCCCACGGCGCCGGACAGCGCGGCGGCCACGTCCGCGCCGGTGGAGGCGATCACCCGCGCGGTGAACGTGGAGGCGTTCATGCCGTGCTCGGCGGCGGACGTCCAGTAGGCGTCGACGGCCTTGACGTGCTTGGGGTCCGGCTCGCCGCGCCAGCGGATCATGAACCGCTCGACGACCGACTCGGCCTTGTCGATCTCGCTCTGCGGGACCATCGGCAGGCCCTGGCCGCGGGCCGACTGGGCGACGTACGACAGCGCCATGACGGCGGCGCGCGCCAGGTCGTCGCGGGCCTGCTCCTCGTCGATGTCCAGGAGCGGTTTCAGGCCCCACACCGGGGCGAGCATGGCGAGCGCGGACTGCACGTCGACGCGGATGTCGCCGGAGTGCACCGGGATCGGGAACGGCTCGGCCGGCGGCAGGCCCGGGTTGAACGCCCCGTCGACCAGCAGGCCCCAGACGTTCCCGAAGGAGACGTGACCGACCAGCTCCTCGATGTCGACGCCGCGGTACCGGAGCGCACCACCCTCCTTGTCCGGTTCGGCGATCTCCGTTTCGAACGCGACGACTCCTTCGAGTCCGGGTACGAAGTCGGACATCAGGCGGCTCCTCGTGAAGTGTGCGACGACGGCTCGGATCGACTCCGTGATGCCCCGTGGCCGGTGGTCGTCCAGCGTCGTCGTGGAGAGGTATGGGGAGGTAACAGTGACCCAGCGCAAGAGTCTGTCGGGTTCCCCCGATGCGGGGAAGCGTGACATCCGGCACACTCCGCCGATTCGGCCCGTGAGGGTTACCGGCAGGGGGCGCCGGGCAGACTGCGCGCTACGGCAGGATGTCACCCGTGACCGACGCTCTCGATCCCGCCCTCGATCCCGCCGACATGCGTGAGCAGTACCGCACCGCCGAACTGGCGGAGGCGGACCTCGCGGCCGAGCCGATGGAGCAGTTCGCGCGCTGGTTCCAGGACGTGGCCGGCGGAGGCGTCATCCATGAGCCGAACGCCATGATCGTCTCGACGGCCTCGCCCGACGGGCGGCCCTCCTCGCGCACGGTGCTGCTGAAGCACTTCGACGAGCGGGGCTTCGTGTTCTTCACCAATTACGGCTCCCGCAAGGGCATGGAGCTCGACACCAACCCGTACCTGTCGCTGCTGTTCCCGTGGCACCCGGTCGCCCGCCAGGTCATCGTCACGGGCACGGCGTCGCGCGTGAGCCGCGACGAGACGGCGGCGTACTTCCGCACCCGCCCGCACGGCTCCCAGCTGGGCGCCTGGGCGAGCGAACAGTCGTCGGTCATCGCCTCGCGCGCGGAGCTGCTGGCCCGCTACGAGGAGCTGGCGGCGCGCTTCCCGGAGGGCGAGCAGGTGCCGGTGCCGCCGCACTGGGGAGGATTCCTGGTCGTCCCGGACACGGTGGAGTTCTGGCAGGGCCATGAGAACCGCCTGCACGACCGGCTCCGGTACGTGCGGGAGGGCGCGGCGTGGCGCGTCGAGCGCCTGTCGCCGTAACGGCCGGACAAGGTGCGGGAACGCGGAAACCCGCGGGCTCTTGTCTCTCCTGACGGAGAGGTCGGCCGGATGTGCCGACGAGCCCGCGGGCCGGTGACTGCTTGGGATTGCGGCAGGAGGCCTGCCGACATGTGCACAGAGTGCGACGGCAGGCCTCAGCCCGCAGCCACCTCACGCATCCGAGAAGACATCACTTCCGGACCACCTCCTTTCCTGTGTGCCCCCACCCTAAGAAGACGCCTCCCGGCCGCACAACCGTTTTTTCGCGCACGGTCCGCCACCTCTTTCGCCGAACCGGGTGTGTCCTGGGTCACGTTCCAGTTGAATGACCGCAGTGAGTACACGTCCTGCAGGGGGTGCGGGGATGAGTGCGTCCAGGAGCGAGACCGCCAGTGAGCGCGGTTCGGATCTGCTCGCCGCGTTGCTGGACGGGATGGACGCGGCGCTCTGCGCGTTCGACGCCGACGGGGTGGTCACCCACTGGAACCGGGAGGCCGAGCGGATCCTCGGCTGGACCGCCGCGGAGGCCGTCGGGCGACGCGGGCTCGGCGGGTGGGCCGCGCGCGCCGGGGACGCCGCCGAGGTCGAGGAACGGCTGATGGGCGCGGCGCACGCGTCCGGACGGCAGGTGCACGAGTTCGCGCTGCTGCGCAAGGACGGCGGCCGGGTCCTCGTACGGACCCAGTCGGCCGGTGTGCGGGGCGCGGACGGGGCGCCGGCCGGGGTGTACTGCGCGTTCAGCGAGGTCCACGCGCAGATCGACCTGGAGCGGTCCATCGCGCTGAGCGAGGCGCTCTTCGAGGACGCGTCCTGGGGCGTGATGCTCCTGGACGTCGACCTGCGCCCCGCCCTCGTGAACACCCATGCCGCGCACGCCCTGGGCGCCGGGCGGGCGACGCTCCTCGGCCGGCCGCTCGGCGAACTGGTCGTGCAGGGCATGGAGGACCTGGAAGCCGCCCTCCAGCACGTCCTGGTGGAGGGTGCGCCGCGGGCGCCGGTCGAGCTGTGGCTGACGGTACGCACACCGGACGGCGAGCGGCGGCGGTGCTGGCGCAGCGGGTTCCTGCGGCTGGCGTCGCCCCTCGCGGAGGAGCCCGTCCCGCTGGGGGTCGGCTGGCTGTTCCAGGACGTCACGGAGGAGCGGCTCGCGCAGCAGGAGGCGGACCGGCTGCGGTTCCGGTTCAGCCAGCTGCACCGGGCGGGCGCCGCGGCGGCGGAGTGCGAGGACCCGATGGAGGCGGCGGCCACCTACCTGGACTTCGCCCTGGCCGGGTTCGCCGACCACGTACTCCTCGACCTGGCACGGGACGGCGGTCGCCTCGTACGGGCGGCGGCGACCCCGACCGGAGCGCCCGGCCCCGTGGCGCGGATGCCGGGCGGCGGCCTGCCCGTGCGGTACGGGCCGGGGCACCCGGCCCTCCAGGCGGTGGACCGGGCGGGGCCGGTACGGGCCAGCGCGTCGTCCGAGGCGTGGGCGGCCGAGCGCCAGTGGCCCCCGGAGGCGGTCCACGCCCTGTGCACGGTGCTCCGCAGCCGCGGCAGGACCCTGGGCGTGGTCACCTTCCTGCGCTGTGGAGCCCGCCCGGCCTTCGAGCGCCCGGACGCGGTCTACGCGGAGAGCGTCGCCGTGCGCGTGGCGGTCTCGGCGGACCTGGCGGTCTCGGCGGACGCCGCGCCGTAGTCGCGCCCTGGTTGCGCCGCAGTACCGCAACGGTGTCTGCCGTGACTGCCGGCCAGGAGGTCTGCCGAACGAGCGGTGCGTCCGGGATGTTCGGGCCACGGGCTGCTGGGAGTCGGCCGTCGAAGGTGATGTCGAGGGCGTTCAGGGCGGTCTTCCCACGCATGGTCCAGCGGGCCCGGCCCCGACCGGTGGGACCCAGCGACATGATGGCCCGGTGGACGCCCTTCAAGGCCGCGGTCCCGTTGGGGAAGTGGCCGCGGCCCTGACTGCCCGCCGGATCCCGCCGGATCCCGCCGGATCCCGGCGTTCACCGACTCGACCGCGTTCGTGGTGCGGACGACGCGGCGGATCGCGGTGTCGAACCGGACGAACGGTGTGAACTCCTCCCACGCGTTCTCCCGAAGCCGGACGATCGCCGGATACTCCTTGCCCCACGCGCCGGCGAACTCCACGAACCCCTCGATCACGACGGCACGTGGCCGCACTCCACGGCGCGGTCTTCGTCAGCAGGCGCAAGGTGATCCGAAGGGAACGCCCTGACGTGGGAGCTCCTCGACCAAGTGGGCCAGGTACTCCCTTGCCCCCGGACCATCGCCGGCCAGCGCCGCCGCCTGTCCGGCCCACAGATTCACGTACTCCGGCCTCCCCTGGGCGGCGGCGGCCCGGCGGATGGGCTGCATCAGGGCGTTCTGGATGGGGTATGGGGGCACGGCGTCCTCGTACGCCGCCATGTCGCGGACGAACCGGTTGGGCATGCCGCGGGCGGTGCGGCCGGAGAAGAGCCGGGTGAGAACGGTCGTACGAGCCGCCGGGGTCCCGAGCTGACGCTTGTGGGCGTCGCTCGCGCCGGATTCCCGGGTGGCGAGGAACGCGGTGCCGATCTGCACGGCGTCGGCGCCGAGGGTGAGGGCGGCCCTCATGCCGCGGCCGTCGGCAATGCCGCCCGCGGCGATGACGGGCGCGGTCACGGCGTCGGCGATCTGCGGCACCAGCGAGAAGGTGCCGACCAGCGACTCCCGTAGCGGCGCGAGGAACGCCCCGCGGTGCCCGCCCGCGTCGCTGCCCGAGGCCACGATCGCGTCGAGGCCCGCGTCGTCGAGGGCGACGGCCTCGTCCACGGTCGTCGCCGTACCGATCAGGGCGATGCCCCGGCGGCGCGCCTCGTCGATGACACGGCGGGGCGGGATGCCCATGACGAAGCTGATGACGGGCGGCGCGGCGGCGAGGAGCGCGTCGATCTGGTCGTCGAAGTCAGGCAGGGCTTCGATGTCCTCGTAGGCGGCGGCGGCGCCGAGTTCGTCGTAGTAGGGACGGAGCCGCTCGGTGTGGGCCGTGTATACGGCCTTGTCCGGCAGTGCGGAGCGCTCGCCCTCCAACGGCACCCAGAGGTTCACGGCGAACGGCCGGCTCGTGGCGGCCTTCAGTTCGGTGACGAGCCCGGTGATCGCGTCGGGGGTGAGAATGTGCGCGCCGTAGGAGCCGAGGCCGCCGCCCTCACTGACCGCGGCGGCGAGGGCGACGGAGGAGAGTCCGCCGCCGAAGGGGCCCTGGACGATGGGGTGGTCGATGCCCAGCAGATCGCCGAGCCGGCCCGGACCGCTCATGCGGTCACCGCCAGGGCGGCGGCCTCGCGGCCGTGGGCGAACTGGAGCGCGGTGCGGGCGACGCGGGCGCCGAGGTGGTGGGCGGTGCGCAGGTCCGAGTCGGTGGGGGCCTGGTCGGGGCCGAGGTCGGAGGAGGACTGGGCCATGGCGCCGACGAAGCCGCCGAGACGGTTGAGGTCGTCCGGGCTGCCGGTGGAGGTGTAGGCCCAGCCGGGGAGCAGGCCCAGCGAGACCCAGGTCATGCCGTGCTGCGCGGCGAGGACGGCCAGGGAGAGCAGGGCGTTGTCCTTGTTGCCGTTGACGCCGGCGGAGTTGGTGAAACCGGCCGCGAGCTTGCCCTGCCAGCCCTGCTCGGCCCATACCTTGCCGCTGGCCTCGGCAAACCGCTGAAAGACGGCGGAGGTGGACCCCATGTAGGTGGGCGAGCCGAAGATGATCGCGTCAGCGTCCTCAAGGGCCGCCCAGAGGCTGTCGTCCAGAGTGGCGACGTCCCGCAGGTCGGCGCGCACGCCGGGGACCGAATCAACGCCGGCCGCGACGGCGGCGGCCTGGCGCCCCGTGTGGCCGTAGCCGCTGTGATGAGCGATAACGACGGAGAGTGGCACGGACATGGGTGTCCCTTCGTGCTCTGTGGTGCTGTGCGGATCAACGAACCTGACTGTAGACGACTGGTCAACTATTCGGTACCCCACCAGTACGGATAGTTGACCGGACGTATACTCACCCCCATGGGACGCACCAGCACGGCACGCGACCGCCTCATCGATGCCACCGGTGAACTGATGCGGAGCCGCGGCTACAGCAGCCTCGGCGTTGCCGAGATCTGCGCCAAGGCAGAGGTGAAGAAGGGCAGCTTCTACCACTTCTTCGAATCCAAGCAGGCGCTGACGGTCGAGGCCGTCAACGCCTACTGGAACGCCGAGCGCAGCTGCTGGACCACCGAGCTGGCCGCCACCGGCCCCGCCCTCGACCGCCTGCGGCGACTCCTGGACGCCATGGCGCAGCTCCAGCGCCGGATGAAGGAGACCTCGGGGACGGTCGACGGCTGCCTCCTCGGCAACCTCGCACTGGAGCTGTCCACCCAGGAGCCCGCCGTGCGGGCCCGCCTGGAAGAGATCTTCGACGAACAGATCGCACTCGTCGCCGCCACCCTGAACGACGCCGCCGACGAGGGAACCGTCCCCCGCGAACGAGCCACAGCGGCCACCGCGCGAGCCGTGGTCGCCCACCTCGAAGGACTGGTCATGTTCGCCAAGCTCAAGAACGACCCCACTGTCCTCGACGACCTGTGGCCGCACACACTGCTGCTGCTCGGAGCCGCGGGCTAGGACTGCCGCGGGTCAGGACTGCGACGGTGTTCAGTGCCGGAAGAAGATCCGGTCCGCGTACTCGGTCATGACGCGGCCGTTCCACTCGTGGCCGCCGTCCACGTTGCCCGAGCGGAGCAGGGGCGGCTCGATGCCGCGGGCGACCAGGGACTCGGTCGCGGCGGCCATCGTCGCCTGCATCAGCGCGCTGGTGACGACCGTGGACGCCGGGGCGAACGGCGCCGCGACGCCTTCGTGGGTGAGCTCCGCGTCCCCCACCGCGATCTTGGAGTCGAGCACGATGTCGCAGTGGTCCCGCAGGAAGGTCCCCGACACGTGCCGCGACTTGGTCTCCTGCGCGTACGCCACCGACGTCACGCCGATGACCTTCAGGCCCAGCGCGCGGGCGTTCATCGCCATCTCGACGGGCAGCGCGTTGCGCCCGGACAGCGAGACGATGACCAGTACGTCGCCGGCCCTGACGGGTGAGGAGTCGAGGACCGCGCCCGCCAGGCCGTCCACCCGTTCCAGGGCCGAGCCCAGCGTCGCCGGCATGACGTCGACGCCGACGACACCCGGCACGGCGAGCAGGTTCATCAGCGCCAGCCCGCCGGCCCGGTAGACCACGTCCTGGGCGGCGAGCGACGAGTGGCCGGCGCCGAAGGCGAAGAGACGGCCGCCGGCGGCGACGGCGTCGGCGATGGCCTCCCCGGCGGCGGCGACGCTCCCCGCCTCCTCGTCCCGGACCCGCTGGAGCAGCCCGATCGCCGCGTCGAAGAACCGACCGGCCAGCTCGCTCGTGCCGCTCCCGCCGGTTCCGCCGCTCTCGCGTTCGCCGTTCCCGCCGCTCTCGCCCATGGTCCGGAGCCCCTTTTCCTCGTGTCGCGGATCACGTTGCGGTCTGGACCATTGCGCTGTCAATACCGGGCTCCCGATACCGGGCTTCTCCCCGGCGCGACACGGTTGACAGTGGGATGCGTCAGAATTGAGTCAGGGCCAGCGCACGAATCGAGGGGCATGTATGTCCGGACTGATCGACACCACGGAGATGTATCTCCGCACCATCCTCGAGCTGGAGGAGGAAGGTGTGGTGCCCATGCGCGCCCGCATCGCCGAACGGCTCGACCAGAGTGGTCCGACCGTCAGCCAGACGGTCGCGCGAATGGAGCGCGACGGTCTCGTCACCGTCGCCGGCGACCGCCACCTGGAGCTCACCGACGAGGGCCGCCGCCTGGCCACCCGCGTGATGCGCAAGCACCGACTGGCCGAATGCCTGCTCGTCGATGTCATCGGCCTGGAGTGGGAACAGGTCCACGCCGAGGCGTGCCGCTGGGAGCACGTCATGAGCGAGGCGGTCGAGCGCCGCGTGCTCGAACTGCTGCGCCACCCCACCGAATCGCCGTACGGCAACCCGATTCCGGGCCTGGAGGAGCTGGGCGAGGAGGCGGGGGCCGAGGCGTTCCTCGACGAGGGCATGGTGTCGCTGGCCGAGCTCGACGCGGGCACGGAGGGCAAGACCGTGGTGGTCCGCCGCATCGGCGAACCGATCCAGACGGACGCCCAGCTGATGTACACCCTCCGCCGCGCCGGCGTGCAGCCCGGCTCGGTGGTGAGCGTCACGGAATCGCCGGGCGGCGTCCTGGTCGGCAGCAGCGGCGAAGCCGCGGAGCTGGCGGCGGATGTGGCCTCCCACGTCTTCGTCGCCAAGCCCTGAACGCCCCCGCGCCCGCCGCCTGACCCTCGCGGGGTGCGGTGCCGCTGCGCGGTGCGTTGAGCGGTGGGCCCGGCTGCGGTGTGGTGCGGTGCCGTTGCCCGGGGTGGGCGCCCGGTGTGGTGCGCCGTGGGCGCGGGTCGGGTGCCGGGGTCTCCGGTGGGGGGCCTTCGGGCTCTCGTTCACCGCGCTTCGCGCGAGTTCAGTCGTTTTACGCCCGAACACCCCCCACCCTACAACCCAAACACAACATACTGCCCAACACCGCCCGGGACTTGAGTC
>NZ_JBEXQK010000038.1:0-65672 GCF_040612535.1 Streptomyces sp. NPDC006368 | reverse complement strand
TCCCTTCGGTATTTCGTGTTTCCAACCTTACCAGATCCGTTTTCCGTTCCGTTTCCGGTTCGGATTCTGTTTCCGGTGGCCGTTGGAGGGCCTTTGCCTTTCGGCGGTTCCGACTTTATCAGAGATTCTGAGTCGGTTTTCCGGGTCTTCCCGGGCACCCTGTCTGGCGCACGAATGTGCCGGGTTCCCGGGGAGGCGGAGCCGTAAACGTACTGGAGCGGGGCGCCCCGATGCAAATCGGGGGCCCCGCTCCAGGTCCGAGCCGATGGAGCGTCAGACCTCAACCACCACAGGCAGGATCATCGGCCGGCGACGGTAGGTGTCGGACACCCACTTGCCGACGGTCCGCCGGATCAGCTGCTGGAGCTGGTGCGGTTCCGCGACGCCGTCGGCGGCCGACCGGGACAGGGCGTCCTGGATCTTCGGGATGACCGCGTCGAACGCGTTGTCCTCGATGCCGGAACCTCGGGCGTGGATGTGCGGACCACCGGTGATCTTGCCGCTCGTGGAGTCGACGACGAGGAAGACCGAGATGATGCCCTCCTCGCCCAGGATGCGCCGGTCCTTCAGGGAGGTCTCGGTGACGTCGCCGACCGAGAGGCCGTCGACGTACACGTAACCCGCCTGGACCTTGCCGACGATCCGGGCGCGGCCCTCGACCAGGTCGACCACCACGCCGTCCTCGGCGATGACGATGTGGTCCTTGGGGACGCCGGTCAGGGCGCCGAGCTCGGCGTTGGCGCGCAGGTGGCGCCACTCGCCGTGGACCGGCATGAGGTTGCGCGGCTTGCAGATGTTGTAGAAGTACAGCAGCTCGCCGGCCGAGGCGTGGCCCGAGACGTGGACCTTGGCGTTGCCCTTGTGGATGACGTTGGCGCCCCAGCGGGTGAGGCCGTTGATCACGCGGTAGACCGCGTTCTCGTTGCCCGGGATGAGCGAGGACGCCAGGATCACCGTGTCGCCCTGGACGATGCGGATCTGGTGGTCCCGGTTGGCCATGCGGGACAGGGCCGCCATCGGCTCGCCCTGGGAGCCCGTGCAGACCAGCACGACCTCGTGGTCCGGGAGGTCGTCGAGGGTCTTGACGTCGACGACCAGACCCGGCGGGACGCGCAGGTAGCCCAGGTCACGGGCGATGCCCATGTTGCGGACCATCGAGCGGCCGACGAAGGCGACCCGGCGGCCGAACTCGTGGGCGGCGTCGAGGATCTGCTGGATGCGGTGGACGTGGCTGGCGAAGCTGGCCACGATGATCCGCTTCTGGGCACCCGCGAAAACGGTGCGCATGACGTTGGAGATGTCACGCTCGTGCGCGGTGAAGCCCGGGACCTCGGCGTTCGTCGAGTCCGACAGCAGGAGGTCGATGCCCTCCTCGCTGAGGCGGGCGAAGGCGTGCAGGTCGGTCAGACGGTTGTCCAGCGGGAGCTGGTCCATCTTGAAGTCGCCGGTGTGCACGACCATGCCCGCGGGGGTGCGGATCGCGACCGCCAGGGCGTCCGGGATGGAGTGGTTGACCGCGATGAACTCGCAGTCGAACGGGCCCAGGCGCTCACGGTTGCCCTCGACGACTTCGAGGGTGTACGGGCGGATGCGGTGCTCCTGGAGCTTGGCCTCGATGAGGGCGAGGGTCAGCTTGGAGCCGATCAGCGGGATGTCCGGCTTCAGCCGGAGCAGGAAGGGGACACCGCCGATGTGGTCCTCGTGGCCGTGCGTGAGCACGATGCCCTCGATGTCGTCGAGGCGGTCCCGGATGGTGGTGAAGTCCGGCAGGATCAGGTCGATGCCGGGCTGCTCCTCCTCCGGGAACAGCACGCCGCAGTCGACGATCAGCAGTCGGCCGTCGTACTCGAAGACGGTCATGTTCCGGCCGATCTCGCCGAGACCGCCGAGCGGGGTGACGCGCAGGCCGCCCTTGGGCAGCTTCGGGGGCGCGGCCAGTTCAGGATGCGGATGACTCAAAAGACTCTCCTCACCACGCACGCCACGTACCGCTTGGGCACGTGGCGCGCATGACATTCGTGCACTTGCTGTTGTCAGTTCTTGGGTTCGTATTCAGTTATGAAGTCTGTGACTACAGCTGTACCCCGCCCGCGGCGAGGTCGATCTTGAGCTGTGCCGTTTCCTCCGGGGACAGCTCCACGAGCGGCAGGCGCAGGGGGCCGGCGGGGAGGCCCTGGAGGGCCAGGGCCGCCTTGGTGGTGATCACGCCCTGCGTGCGGAACATGCCCGTGAAGACCGGGAGCAGCTGCTGGTGGATCTCGGTGGCCTTCTGGACGTCACCGGTGAGGTGGGCGTCGAGGAGGGCCCGGAGCTCCGGGGTGACGACGTGGCCGACGACGGATACGAAGCCGACGGCGCCCACGGAGAGCAGCGGGAGGTTGAGCATGTCGTCACCGGAGTACCAGGCGAGGCCGGAGCGGGCGATGGCCCAGCTGGCGCGGCCGAGGTCGCCCTTGGCGTCCTTGTTGGCGACGATGCGGGGGTGGTCGGCGAGACGGACGATCGTCTCGGTGTCGATGGGGACGCCGCTGCGGCCGGGGATGTCGTACAGCATCACCGGGAGGCCGGTGGCGTCCGCGATGGCGGTGAAATGGCGGTACAGGCCCTCCTGAGGGGGCTTGTTGTAGTACGGCGTGACCGCGAGCAGGCCGTGCGCGCCGGCGCGCTCCGCGGCGCGGGCCAGTTCGAGGGAGTGGTGGGTGTCGTTGGTTCCGATGCCGGCCACGACGTGGGCGCGGTCGCCCACGGCTTCCAGGACGGCTCGTACGAGCTGCTCTTTCTCCGCGTCGCCGGTGGTCGGGGACTCGCCGGTGGTGCCGTTGACGACCAGGCCGTCGTTGCCTGCGTCCACCAGATGGGCGGCGAGCCGCTGAGCGCCGTCGAGGTCGAGTGCGCCCTCCGCCGTGAAGGGCGTGACCATAGCGGTGAGGACCCGCCCGAAGGGGGTCTGCGGAGTCGAGATCGGAGCCATGGGTAACACGCTACTCGCTGCTCAGCGCGGCGCGTCCCCTCGGGGGGACGCGGGGAGTGGAGCCCGGCACTGCCTGCTCGGGGGTTCAAGCAGTGCCGGGTCCGTTTGATCAGCCTAGATGAACTTCTCGGAACGCCGCAATACGGACACTTCGGGCGACCGATCCGTACACCTGTGCCGGGCTGTGTCCGGGCGGTGTCCGCACAGCGCCGTCTGCGGCTTATGGGGCGACGCGGCCGTTGGCGTTGAAGGCGGCGTACGTGAGCGGCATCAGGCGCGCCCAGTGCTCTTCCATCTTCTCGCCGACCATCTCGATCTCCCGCTGCGGGAAGGACGGCACCTTGGCCAGCTCGTGCTGGGTGCGCAGACCGAGGAAGTGCATCAGCGAGCGGGCGTTGCACGTGGCGTACATCGAGGAGAACAGGCCGACCGGGAGGACCGCGCGGGCCACCTCGCGGGCGACGCCGGCGGCGAGCATCTCCTGGTACGCCTCGTACGCCTGGATGTAGGAGGACTCCATCGTGCGGCTGACGAGCTCCTGCTGCTCCTCGGTGCCCTCGACGAAGACGTACTTGCCGGGGCGGCCCTCCTGGACCAGCTTGCGGGAGGCGTCGGGGACGTAGAACACCGGCTGGAGCTCCCGGTAGCGGCCGGACTCCTCATTGTACGACCAGCCCACGCGGTGCCGCATGAACTCGCGGAAGACGAAGATCGGGGCGCTGATGAAGAACGTCATGGAATTGTGCTCGAAGGGGCTGCCGTGCCGGTCCCGCATCAGGAAGTTGATCAGGCCCTTGGAGCGCTCCGGGTCCTTCCGCAGCTCCTCCAGCGACTGCTCACCGGCCGTGGAGACGCGGGCGGCCCACAGGACGTCGGAGTCGGCGGCGCTGTGCTTGACCAGCTCGACGGTCACATCGCTGCGGAAGCTGGGCTTGAGGTCTTCGGCGGGGGTGTCGGTCACCGGCGCGGTCCTTCCAATTGCATCGCTCGGGCGGCGCCCACTCTACGGCCCGGCACCGACATCCCATGGCCAGGGACATTGTTCGATCAGTCCAGGGAAACCGGGCACCGAACCGCTGCTTCATACGTCTGACTCTGTAGCAGTGACCATCACGAGTCCCAAGGAGGGTTCTCACATGCTCCGCCGGCGTGAGGCAGTCCCGTTCGCGTTCGTCGCCGAGGCCGACCGCTTCCGCAGTAACGTCACCCCTCCGCCGCGCCGGCGTTCGAGTCTGCCGGAGGTCGCCGGCCGTACGCTGGTCGGGCTGACCGTCGTGGCCGGGCTGGTGGGATCCCTGCTCTTCGGGCTTCCGGCCCTGGACAGCGGCCCGTCCGCCGGCCGCACACAGCAGTCCGAAGCCTCCCAGGGGCGCTGACGGCCGTACGGCCCCCCTGAGGTGGCCGGTGGTGGAGGTGCTGGGTAGCCTCACCGGGCACAGCCCCATCGAGCGTGCGTATGAGTGAGGATCAGTCGTGCCCCTGCCCTTCCTGACGGCGGACCGTGCTTTCGACACCGACGAGGACGTCGCGCTTCCCTTCGAGGACCACGATCAGTGGCGCCGTCCGTACCGTCCGGGCCCATGGCGCGTGGGAGCCGCGGCGGTCGCGCTGCTGCTCGCCTCGTTCGTGCTGCTGGCGGCGATGATCACCGCGTTCGCGGGGACGGCGGTCGGTGGGCTGGTCTGCCTGGGTGTGGCCGCGCTGGTGATCGCCGCCGCGCTGCGGCTGCTGCGCATCGGCACCTGGGTGAGCCGGGAGGGCGTGCGGCGCGTGGCGTTCCTCCGTACGGAGACCCTGCCGTGGGGGCGGGTCTCCGGCGTACGGACGGTGCAGCAGCCCGTGCGGTTGCTCGGGCTGCCGCGCACCGTCGTGCAGGGGCAGGCTCTCGTTCTCGTACGCCAGGGTGGTGAGCAGCTGACGCTGCTCACCGATCACAGCGCGGACTTCCTGGCGCGGGTCGAGGCGTTCGACCGGGCGGCCGACGCGGTCGAGGCCTGGAGCGCGGAGTACGCCCCCAAGGACTGAGCGGACCCGCTAGGAACTGGCGGGGCGGCCCTCGTGGAGGGCGATCGCGCGTTGCATCGCCTTGCGGGCGCGCGGGGTGTCGCGGGCGTCGTGGTAGGCGACCGCGAGGCGGAACCAGCAGCGCCAGTCGTCCGGGGAGTCCTCGGTCTCCTCGCGCCGCCGGGCGAAGACCGCGTCGGCCGACTCGCGGTCGATGCGACCGCCGGGCGTGCGCTTCAAGTCGTCGACCGGCAGGCCGCCTTCGGCTTCGAGCTCGGCCGCGAGGCGGTTGGCCTTGGTGACGAACTGGGTGTTCTTCCACAGGAACCAGACGCCGATGACCGGCAGGATGAGCACCGCGCCACCGAAGGTGACGGTCAGCGCGGTGCCCTGCTGGATCAGCATCACGCCACGGCTGCCGACCAGGACGAAGTAGACGACCAGGACGGCTGCCGTGATGAAGTACGTGATCTTCGCGCGCATGTCAGTTCAGATCGAGGAAGTTTTCCAGGCCGAACGTCAGGCCGGGAGTGGTCACCACACGACGGGCGCCGAGCAGGATGCCCGGCATGAAGCTGCTGTGGTGCAGCGAGTCATGACGGATCGTCAGGGTTTCGCCCTCGCCGCCGAGCAGCACCTCCTGGTGGGCCAGCAGCCCCCTGAGGCGGACGGCGTGGACCGGGACGCCGTCGACGTCCGCGCCGCGCGCGCCGTCCAGGGCCGTCGTCGTCGCGTCGGGCTGCGGGGCGCGACCCGCCTCGGCGCGGGCGGCGGCGATCAGCTGGGCGGTGCGGGTGGCGGTGCCGGAGGGGGCGTCCACCTTGTTCGGGTGGTGGAGCTCGACGACCTCGACCGACTCGAAGTAGCGGGCTGCCTGGGCCGCGAACTTCATGGTGAGGACCGCTCCGATCGAGAAGTTCGGCGCGATCAGGACACCGGTGTCCGGGGAGGCCTCCAGCCAGTTGTTCAGCTGCGTGAGGCGCTCCTCCGTCCAGCCGGTCGTGCCGACGACGGCGTGGATGCCGTGGCGTACGCAGAAGTCGAGGTTGCCCATGACGGAGGCGGGGGTGGTGAGCTCCACCGCGACCTGGGCGCCGGTCTCCGCGAGGATCTCCAGCTTGTCGCCCCGGCCGAGCGCCGCGACCAGTTCCATGTCGTCGGCGGCCTGGACGGCGCGGACGGCTTCGGAACCGATGCGTCCCTTGGCGCCGATCACCGCGACCCGCAGCTTGCTGCTCATGCGCGTACTTCCTTCGGTTCGGTCATGAGTGTCGTCAGGCGACCACGTCGTGGAGGCGGTCCGCCTGCTTGTCCTTCAGGGGTCCGATCACCGACAGCGACGGGCGCCGGCCGAGGAGCTCGGCGGCGACGTCCCGTACGTCGTCGGGGGTGACGGCCGCCATGCGGGCGAGCATGTCGTCGACCGACATCTGGTCGCCCCAGCACAGCTCGCTCTTGCCGATGCGGTTCATCAGGGCGCCGGTGTCCTCCAGGCCGAGGACGGTGGAGCCGGAGAGCTGACCGATGGCGCGGCTGATCTCGTCGTCGGACAGGCCTTCGCACGCGACCCGGTCCAGCTCGTCCCGGCAGATCTTCAGGACGTCGTGGACCTGGCTGGGCCGGCAGCCCGCGTACACGCCGAACAGGCCGCAGTCGGCGAAGCCCGAGGTGTACGAGTAGACGCTGTACGCCAGGCCGCGCTTCTCGCGGACCTCCTGGAAGAGGCGCGAGGACATCCCGCCGCCGAGGGCGGTGTTCAGGACGCCCATGGCCCAGCGGCGTTCGTCGGTGCGGGCGAGGCCCGGCATGCCGAGGACGACGTGGGCCTGCTCGGTGCGGCGGTTGAGCAGCTCGACGCGGCCCGCCGTACGGAGGGTGCGGTGGCCCCCGCGCGGGGCGACGGGCGCGGCGTCGGTACGGGTGAGGGCGCCGGCCTTCTCGAAGGCGCGGCGGACCTGGCGTACGACCGTGGCGTGGTCGACGTTGCCGGCGGCGGCGACGACCAGGTGCGTGGGGTCGTAGTGCTTCTTGTAGAAGCGGCGGATGCGGTCGGCCGACAGCGCCTCGATGGTGTCGACGGTGCCGAGGACCGGGCGGCCCAGGGGGCTCTCGCCGAACATCGTCCTGGCGAACAGGTCGTGGACGACGTCACCCGGGTCGTCCTCGGTCATCGCGATCTCCTCGAGGATGACACCGCGCTCGGCGTCGACGTCCTCCTCCAGGATCAGCGAGCCGGTGAGCATGTCGCACACGACGTCGATGGCGAGCGGCAGGTCGGTGTCGAGCACGCGCGCGTAGTAGCAGGTGTACTCCTTCGCCGTGAAGGCGTTCATCTCGCCGCCGACCGCGTCGATGGCGGAGGAGATGTCGAGGGCGCTGCGCCGGTGCGTGCCCTTGAAGAGGAGGTGTTCGAGGTAGTGGGTGGCTCCGTTGAGGGCGGGCGTCTCGTCGCGGGAGCCGACGTGCGCCCAGATGCCGAAGGTGGCGGAGCGGACGGAGGGCAGGGTCTCGGTGACGATGCGCAGGCCACCGGGGAGGGTGGTGCGGCGGACGGTGCCGATGCCGTCCTTGCCCTTGAGGAGCGTTTGGGTACGGGCGACGGCCCGCGCCTCCGAGGAGGTGCGGGCCGTCGTCGTGGAACTACGGGACGTCACTGGTCGGTGTCGTCCTTCTTGTCGTCGTCGGCGGCGGCCGTGGCGTCCTCGTCCGCGAGCACGGGGATGAGGGAGAGCTTGCCGCGCTGGTCGATCTCGGCGATCTCGACCTGGACCTTGGAGCCGACCGCGAGCACGTCCTCGACGTTCTCCACGCGCTTGCCACCGGCCAGCTTGCGGATCTGCGAGATGTGCAGCAGACCGTCCTTGCCCGGGAGCAGGGAGACGAACGCGCCGAAGGTGGTGGTCTTGACGACCGTACCCAGGTAGCGCTCGCCGACCTCCGGCATGGTCGGGTTGGCGATGCCGTTGATCGTGGCGCGGGCGGCCTCGGCCTGCGAGCCGACCTGGGCACCGATGTAGATGGTGCCGTCGTCCTCGATCGTGATCTCGGCGCCGGTGTCCTCCTGGATCTGGTTGATCATCTTGCCCTTGGGGCCGATGACCTCACCGATCTTGTCCACGGGGATCTTGACGGTGATGATCCGCGGGGCGTTGGGGGACATCTCGTCCGGGCGGTCGATCGCTTCCATCATCACGTCGAGGATGTGGAGGCGGGCGTCGCGGGCCTGCTTGAGGGCCGCGGCCAGGACGGAGGCCGGGATGCCGTCCAGCTTGGTGTCGAGCTGGAGGGCGGTGACGAACTCCTTCGTACCGGCGACCTTGAAGTCCATGTCGCCGAACGCGTCCTCCGCACCGAGGATGTCGGTGAGGGCGACGTAGTGCGTCTCGCCGTCGATCTCCTGGGAGATCAGACCCATGGCGATACCGGCGACGGGGGCCTTGAGCGGCACACCGGCGTTCAGCAGCGACATGGTGGAGGCGCAGACCGAGCCCATGGACGTCGAGCCGTTGGAGCCGAGGGCCTCGGACACCTGACGGATCGCGTACGGGAACTCCTCGCGCGTCGGCAGGACCGGCACGATCGCGCGCTCGGCGAGCGCGCCGTGGCCGATCTCGCGGCGCTTGGGGGAGCCGACGCGGCCGGTCTCGCCGACGGAGTACGGCGGGAAGTTGTAGTTGTGCATGTAGCGCTTGCGGGTCACCGGGGAGAGGGTGTCCAGCTGCTGCTCCATGCGGAGCATGTTGAGGGTGGTGACGCCCAGGATCTGGGTCTCGCCACGCTCGAACAGCGCCGAGCCGTGCACGCGCGGGATGGCCTCGACCTCGGCGGCGAGGGTACGGATGTCCGTGATCCCGCGGCCGTCGATGCGGACCTTGTCCTTGATGACGCGCTCGCGGACCAGCTTCTTGGTCAGCGCGCGGTACGCGGCGGAGATCTCCTTCTCGCGGCCCTCGAACTGCGGGAGCAGCTTCTCGGCGGCGATCTCCTTGACGCGGTCCAGCTCGGCCTCGCGCTCCTGCTTGCCGGCGATGGTCAGCGCCTGCGACAGCTCCGACTTGACGGCGGCGGTGAGCGCCTCCAGGACGTCGTCCTGGTACTCGAGGAAGACCGGGAACTCGCCGACCGGCTTGGCGGCCTTGGCGGCCAGGTCGGCCTGGGCCTTGCAGAGGACCTTGATGAAGGGCTTCGCGGCCTCGAGACCGGCGGCGACGACCTCCTCGGTGGGGGCCTCGGCGCCGTCCTTGACGAGCTGGATGGTCTTCTCGGTGGCCTCGGCCTCGACCATCATGATCGCGACGTCGCCGTCCTCCAGGACGCGACCGGCGACGACCATGTCGAAGACGGCGTCCTCGAGCTCGGTGTGCGTCGGGAACGCGACCCACTGGCCCTTGATCAGGGCGACACGCGTGCCGCCGATCGGGCCGGAGAAGGGCAGGCCGGCCAGCTGCGTGGAGCAGGAGGCGGCGTTGATGGCGACCACGTCGTACAGGTGGTCGGGGTTGAGCGCCATGATCGTCTCGACGATCTGGATCTCGTTGCGCAGGCCCTTCTTGAAGGAGGGGCGCAGCGGGCGGTCGATCAGGCGGCAGGTGAGGATGGCGTCCTCGGAGGGGCGGCCTTCCCGGCGGAAGAAGGAGCCGGGGATCTTGCCGGCCGCGTACATCCGCTCCTCGACGTCCACCGTGAGGGGGAAGAAGTCGAGCTGGTCCTTGGGCTTCTTGGAGGCGGTGGTGGCCGACAGAACCATGGTGTCGTCGTCCAGGTACGCCACGGCGGAGCCGGCGGCCTGCTTGGCCAGGCGGCCCGTCTCGAAGCGGATGGTGCGGGTGCCGAAGGAGCCGTTGTCAATGACGGCTTCGGCGTAGTGGGTCTCGTTCTCCACTAGCGATTTCTCCGTTTGCTTGTCGTCTTTGCGTCCCCGGAACACCCGTGTGGCGGGGGACGGTGGCGGAGAAGCGCGCCTTGTGTGCGGGCCGGTCTTCGATCGAAGCACCCGGGGTGATGCATCCCGGGGGCCACTACCGAGGACCGGCGACGGCGAGGGGCGCCCCTCCGTGTTGCCGTTGACTGGCTTTTATCCAGCCTTACGGCATTTATGGGCTATCCGTTATTGCGTTGTGCGACCAGATTACTGAGCTTGGGCCCAGGTTGGCATTCCGATCACAGCACGTACAGGCGTACGCACGTACGGTTCGTGCCGCGCGTACAGCAAAGGGAGCGGCTCCCCAGAGTGGGAACCGCTCCCTTCACGGCGTCTTACTTGGCACCGCCGGCCGCACCGCGGCGGATGCCGAGGCGGTCGACCAGGGCGCGGAAGCGCTGGATGTCCTTCTTGGCCAGGTACTGCAGCAGACGGCGGCGCTGGCCGACCAGGATCAGCAGACCACGACGGGAGTGGTGGTCGTGCTTGTGCGTCTTGAGGTGCTCGGTCAGGTCCGAGATACGGCGGGAGAGCATCGCGACCTGGACCTCGGGGGAGCCGGTGTCGCCCTCCTTGGTGCCGAACTCGGCCATGATCTGCTTCTTCGTAGCGGCGTCGAGAGACACTCGGTACTCCTCTTGGTGTTCGATGCGCCTGCGAGTGCCCCTGGTCTTGATCTCAGGGGAGCTTCCGTGACTCGGAGGCGAAGGCACGATGGGCGCTGGACTCCAGAGTCAGAGGCTCCGGGAATCGCGTACACAAACGGCCGTCACACAGCGTACCAGCCCCGGGAGGGTCCTTCTTACTTGCTGGTCAGGGAGCGGGCGGCGTTGAAGACGTCCAGGACGGCCAGGCAGAAGGGGACCAGGGAGAGCAGCACCGCCCCCTCCGCGAGGTCCAGCAGGCGGCCCCAGAAGGGCGAGAGGCCCTTCTTCGGGATGATCAGGCCGATGGCGGTGATCAGGGCCGCGCCGGCGGCGACGGCGGCGGTGAGCCAGACCGTACGGATGTCCAGGCCGCCCCGGTCCCCGTACATGATCAGGTCCTTGACGAGGTCGGCGGGCGGGTTCAGGGACAGGCCGAGGATCAGCAGGGCGATGGCGGCGATGCCGGCGACCAGGGTGCACGCGACCTGCGAGGTGTAGCGGAAGAGGCGGGCGCGCAGCAGCATCGCGAGGCCGGCGGAGAGGGCGAGGAACTGGCCCCAGATGTTTCCGGCGAAGCCCAGGACGGCGGCGGAGCCCACGACGACGGCCGCGCAGCCGCCGACCAGGCCGAGCAGCATCTCGTGGCCGCGGCGGGTCTGGAGCGCGATGCGCTCGGCGTCGACAGGCTGGGCCTCGGGGGTCTCGTTCGGGTCGGCGAAGGTGTCGTCGTAGCCGGTCGTGGCGGAGCGCGGTGAGGCGTATCCGATGGGGAGGCGCGCGAAGCGGGCGGAGAGGCCGGGCAGGAAGGCGACCAGGCCGATGGCGACGGGGGCGCAGACGGCGGCGGTCTCGGTGGCGGTGGCCTCGGTGAGGATGGCCACGAAGGTGGCGATGGTGCCGACGGTGGCGAGGAAGGTGGCGGCGACGAAGGGGGCGTCGCCGCTGGGGGTGAGCGCGACGAGGGCGACGGAGGCGACCAGGACGGTCACACAGCCGAGCAGGAACTGCAGCCGACCCGGCCCCTGGCCGGCGTCCGGGCCGATGATGCCGGAGCCCGCGATGAGCAGCAGCGGCAGCGCGCCCAGGCCGAGCGCGACGGCGGTGGTGCGGTCGCCGTAGACCCGGGCCCGGACGCCCGCGAAGGCGGTCAGCAGGAGGCCGGCGGCGCCCGCGATGATGCCGGGCAGGCTGTGCATGTCGTGGCGCAGCGGGTCGGCGAACCAGAGCACGAAGCCCATGAGGACGAGCAGCAGGACGCCGCCGATCAGGCCGGCGCCGCGCAGCAGGTCGTCGCTCCACAGGTGGCGGTCGCGGGTGACGGCGGAGGCGACGGCGTCGGAGACGTCGTCGTAGACGGCGGGCGGCAGCGACTCGGCGAACGGCCGCAGGGAGAGCACCTCGCCGTCCAGGACCTGCTGGGCGGCGAGGGAGCGGGCGCTGTCGAGGACGGTGCCGTCGCGGCGCACGAGGTGGTAGCCGGTGGGGGTGCCGGCCGCCTGGGTCTGGCCGGTGAGCCGCAGGATCTCCGGGTAGACGTCGGCGACGGCGATGTCCTCGGGGAGAGCGACATCGATGCGGCTGTCCGGCGCCACGACGGTGACGCGGCAGAAGCCGGTCGCTGCGGTCGTACTCACGTGTCTGGACCCCCTGATTCGCGGTTGCGCACGGTGCGCGCGCCACCCTACCGGGCGGTGGTGTCAGCGCCTGCAAGTAGGATCACCGTCGCGCGGAGCGAAGTCCGCCAACATCCGCCAACAGAGCTGTCGCGGGGGCGCCGGTGCGGAACCTGCCTTCCGACTTCCGTCCGTATCCAAGGGATTGATGCTCCGGTGAGCCAGATCGTCGTCAAACGCCCGCCGAGGTCCCTTCCGCCGGAAGTGCCCACCGAGGAGCTGACCCTGGAGGCTCCGCCGGAGCTGCCGAGGGGCCAGCAGGAGGGCATGCTGATGCAGCTTCTGCCGCTGCTCGGCATGGGCTCGTCGGTGGTGTTCTTCTTCATGCCGAACTCCCATCCGTTCATGCGGATCATGGGTGTCCTGATGCTGGTGTCGACGGTCGCGATGGTGATCGCCCAGCTGGTGCGCCACCGGCGCGGTACGCAGGGGCAAATTGCCGATGTGCGGCGCGACTACCTCAAATACCTCGCGCAGACGCGGCGTACGGTCCGCAAGACCGCCCGCGCGCAGCGCGATGCCCAGCTGTATCTGCACCCCTCCCCCGAACAGCTGTGGTCGGTGGTGGCCGAGGGCTCGCGGGTGTGGGAACGGCGCGTCGGTGACAAGGACTTCGGTCAGGTGCGGGTCGGGCTCGGCGCGCAGCAGCTGTCCACACCGCTGATAGCGCCCGAGACGGCTCCGGTCGACGAGCTGGAGCCGCTGTGCGCGGGCGCCATGCAGCAGTTCCTGGCCGTGCACGGCTCGCTGGACGGGCTGCCGATGGCCGTGTCGATGCGGGCGTTCTACCACGTGACGGTGTCCGGGGAGCCGGAGTCGGCGCAGGCCGCGGCGCGGGCGCTGGTCGCGCAGTTGGTGACGCTGCACTCCCCCGAGGACCTGATGGTCGCGGTGGTGGCCGCGCCCGGCGCCGTACCGCGCTGGGACTGGACGAAGTGGCTGCCGCACACGCAGGTGCCCGGGCAGGTCGACGGGGCCGGTACGAAGCGGTTGTTCGGTGACGACCTCGGTGAGCTGGAGCAGATGCTGCGCGCCAAGCTGGACGGGCGCCCGCGGTTCGGCCGGGACAGCCAGCCGGTGCTGGACCAGCCGCACGTCGTGGTCGTCCTGGACGGGGGGATGGTCCCGCCGGACTCGCTGTTCGCGGCGGCCGAGGGCCTCCAGGGCGTCACCATCGTGGAGGTGGTCTCCGGGGAGCTGGACGAGCCGCGCGGGGGGCTTTCCGTCGTCGTACGGCCCGGGAGGCTGCGCCTGGAGTCGGGGTCCGGCTTCGCGTACGAGGGCGTGCCGGACGGGCTGTCGCTGCCGGCCGCCGAGGCGCTGGCCCGGCAGCTGGCGCCGCTGCGGACGGGCGGGGGCGACGACGACGAACCTCTGCTCGCCAACCTGGACTTCACCGATCTGCTGAACCTGGGCGACGCGGCGTCGGTGGACGTCGCCCGCACCTGGCGGCCCCGGTCGACGGCCGAGCGGCTGCGGGTGCCGATCGGTGTCGGCGAGGACGGCCAGCCGGTGATGCTGGACCTCAAGGAGGCGGCGCAGGAGGGCATGGGCCCGCACGGGCTGTGCGTGGGTGCGACGGGTTCCGGAAAGTCGGAGCTGCTGCGGACGCTGGTGCTCGGGCTCGCGGTGACGCACTCGTCGGAGACGCTGAACTTCGTCCTGGCGGACTTCAAGGGTGGTGCGACGTTCGCGGGCATGTCGCAGATGCCGCACGTCGCCGCCGTCATCACCAACCTCGCCGACGACCTGACGCTCGTCGACCGCATGGGTGACGCGATCCGCGGAGAGTTGCAGCGGCGGCAGGAGCTGCTGCGCTCGGCGGGCAACTACGCCAACATCCACGACTACGAGAAGGCGCGTGCGGCGGGTGCCCCGCTGGAGCCGCTGGCCTCGCTGGTCCTGGTCATCGACGAGTTCTCCGAACTCCTCACGGCCAAGCCGGACTTCATCGACATGTTCATCCAGATCGGCCGTATCGGCCGGTCGCTGGGTGTGCATCTGCTGCTCGCCTCGCAGCGCCTGGAGGAGGGCAAGCTGCGCGGCCTGGACACGTACCTGTCGTACCGGATCGGTCTGCGGACCTTCTCGGCGGCCGAGTCGCGCACGGCGATCGGTGTGCCCGACGCGTACCACCTGCCGTCGGTGCCCGGCTCGGGCTATCTGAAGTTCGGTACGGAGGAGATGACCCGCTTCAAGGCGGCGTACGTCTCGGGCACGTACCGCACGGGAGGGCCGCGGCTGTCGGCGGACCAGCTGCCGATCGAGCGGCGTCCGGCCGTCTTCACGGCCACTCCGGTGCCGGTGGTGTACGCCGCGCCCGACCCGGCGCACCTGGCCTCCTCACGGGGTGAGGAGGACGACGCGCTGGCCGACACGGTGCTCGATGTGATCGTGCGGCGGCTTGAGGGGCAGGGTGTGCCCGCCCACCAGGTGTGGCTGCCGCCGCTGGACCAGGCGCCGACGCTGGACCACCTGCTGCCGGGCCTCGCGCCGACCGCCGAGCGCGGGCTCACGGCGACCGAGTACACCCGGCCGGGCGGGCTGACCGTGCCGCTGGGTCTGATCGACAAGCCGTTCGAGCAGCGGCGTGAGGTGCTGTACCGGGACTTCTCGGGTGCGGCGGGCCACATGATGGTGGTCGGCGGTCCGCAGTCCGGTAAGTCGACGCTGATGCGGACGCTGATCTCGGCGTTCGCGCTCACCCACACCCCGCGGGAGGTGCAGTTCTACGCGCTGGACTTCGGCGGTGGCGGTATGGCGGCGCTCGCGGACCTGCCGCATGTGGGCGGGGTCGCCTCCCGGCTGGACCCCGAGCGGGTGCGGCGTACGGTCGCGGAGGTCATGGGCGTACTGAACCGGCGCGAGGAGTTCTTCCGTTCCAACGGCATCGACTCGATCTCCACCTACCGGCGCAAGCGCGCGGCGGGTGAACTGCCGGGCGAGGCGTGGGGGGACGTGTTCCTGGTCATCGACGGCTGGGGTCAGTTCAAGAACGACTACGACATGCTCGAGCCCGTCGTCTCGGACATCGCCGCGCGCGGTCTGGGCTACGGCATCCATGTCGTGGTCACCGCCGCCCGGTACATGGAGGTGCGGGCGGCGCTCAAGGACCAGATGCTGGGGCGGCTGGAGCTGCGGCTCGGCGACGTCATGGACTCCGAGTTCGACCGGAAGGTCGCGGCGAACGTGCCGCCCGGTGTGCCGGGCCGTGGCCAGGTCCCGGAGAGGCTGCACTTCATGGGGGCGCTGCCGCGTATCGACGGCTCCAGCAGCGCGGAGGACCTGTCGGAGGGCACGGCGGCGTTCGTGCGGGCGGTGAAGAGCGCCTGGGCGGGCCCGGCGGCGCCGGGTGTGCGGCTGCTGCCGCGCAAGCTGCCGGCCGAGCAGCTGCCGAAGGGGTTCGAGTTCCCGCAGCACGGCATCGCGATCGGTATCGACGAGACGAACCTGGAGCCGGTGTTCGTCGACTTCGAGACCGACCCGTTCTTCATGGTCTTCGGCGAGAGCGAGTCCGGCAAGACGGCGTTGCTGCGCCTGATCGCCAAGCAGCTGTGCGAGCGGTACACGCCGGAGCAGGCGCGGATCGTGGTCGGTGACTACCGGCGCACGATGCTGGAGGCCGTGGCGCCCTCGCACCTGCTGGAGTACGCGCCGATGGCGTCCGCCATGCAGATGCACATGGATGCGATCAACACGGTGATGGAGAAGCGGGCGCCGAAGCCGGACATCACCCCGCAGCAGCTGCGCGACCGCAGCTGGTGGACGGGCCCGCAGCTGTTCGTGCTGATCGACGACTACGAACTGGTGGCGACGAGCTCGGGCAATCCGCTGTCGGTGCTGGTGGAGAACCTGCCGTTCGCGCGGGACGTCGGCATCCGGTTCATCGTGGCGCGCAGCGCGGCGGGCGCCTCCCGCGCGATGTACGAGCCGTTCATGCAGCGCATGAAGGAGCTCGGCGCGCAGGGTGTCGTGATGTCCGGCGACCCGCAGGAGGGCGACATCCTCGGCGGCGTACGGGCGCGTCCGATGCCGCCGGGGCGCGGCACGTTCGTGTCGCGCAAGCGCGGCACGCCGCTGGTGCAGCTGGGATGGATGCCGGACCGGTAGGAGCGGGGGACCGACATGGACGCGGACAGGGGTTTCGAGGAACTCTGGGGCCGGGTCAGGAGCGAGGCCGCCCGGCGCCTCACGGAGGGCGTCGGACGGCGTGGGTGGCGCGGGTGGCGCGGGTGGCGCGGGTGACGCGGGTCGCGAGGCGCCGGACGGTGGCGCGTGCGACGCGGGGGTCGAGGGGGCGCGGGAGGCGGCTCTGGAGCGGCTGGCCGACTTCCGCAGCAGCGCGGTCCTGGTGCCGCTGGACGACCGGGGCGGGCTGTGGGCCGCCGAACAGCACGCCGAGTGGGGGTCGCTCCTCGATGAGGGCGCCTTCCCCGTCGGGGCGCGAGCGCTGATCCGGGTGCGGCGGGTGGACGGCAGCGGTCGGGAGTCGGTGGGGCTGCTGCTGACCGGCTACCGGTCTCAGGGCGGCACCGGAGTGGTCGATGGTTCAGCCGATCCGATCATGGACCTCAACGAGGTGGCCGCAAGCGGATTCCAGCTCATCCGGTACCGGTGAACTGCCATAGTGTGACCGCCGAAGCTCGTACGTACCACCGCGAAGGGACCGCCGATGGCTGACGCAGTCGACAAGGAACGCGTGAAGGAAGAGCTCTACGCGCTGGACATCTCGGATGTGGAGTGGCACGGCGCGCCGGGTACGAGTCCGGACGAGGAGCGGGTGGAGATCGCCCATCTGCCGGGCGGGGCCGTGGCGATGCGGTCGTCGCTGGACCCGGACACCGTCCTTCGGTACACGGAGGCGGAGTGGCGGGCGTTCGTACTCGGGGCGCGGGACGGGGAGTTCGACATCGTCTGAACCCGGTGGGTCGCGCGCACGACGAAGGGGGCTGCCCGCCGGTGCGGGCAGCCCCCTCGTGCGTGGGTGACGCGATGTGCGTGGGTGACGCGATGTGCGTCAGTGCGCCATGCGGAACCGGGCGGCGTTGCCCTTGTCGGTGTCCCGGTAGCCGATGACCGACTCGTCCAGGAGGCGCGCGATGTGGGCCAGGTCCTGGTTCATGCCGGACAGGTCGCGGGCGAGCTGGAGCTGGAGCTCCTGGTAGGCGGCCTTGGCGTCACCCTCCCAGTTCTCGGCGACCCGGCGCACGTGCGTCATCAGGGTCTCGAGCTGCTCGTTCAGGTAGGACGAGGTGGCGCGGACATCGCTGGCCGCCGTGGTCACTGTGTCGTAGTTGACGGCAGTGGTCATTGACTGTCTCCTCTGGTGACGAAATTCAGCGGGTGATGTCCGGGCTCAGATGCTGAGGATGGCGCTCTCGTTGCCGTTGGACTGCTCCATGTTCCGGAAGGAACGCAGGCGCTCCTGCTCCTCCGCGTCGAAGCCGTCGGCGCTCATCCGGATGAGGTTCTCGAGGTTCTCGAGGTCCTGCTGCATGCCCCGCAGGCGCCGGTTGAGCCGGTCCTGAGCCGCGTCGTACTCCTTGCTGGCAGCGCCCTGCCAGCCCGCCTGGATCCGGTCGACCACGCTGTTGAGCGAGGTGATGCGGGAGTTCAGCTCGTCCTGCAGCGTCTGGACCTTGCCCGCGAGGCTGACGAGTTCGCCACTGGTTACATTCAGGTCTTTGCCCGACATCTTGCCCTTCTTCCTGCGACAGTCTGTAGACGGAAGCCGATTGGATGCCGCCCCCGTGCTGGCTCACTCTCGTGATCCACGAAGGTCACTCTAGTCACTTGGTACGACAGTTCCAACTGCAAAGGTATGCAGGGAGACTTGGCTCACGACGCCGCTCGGTGGGCCCTCTTGCGGCGGCTGTCCCGCACCACGATCGCCGTACCCGCCACCACCGCCACGAGCACCCCGCCGACACCGATCGCGTACGTCGCGTACCGCTCGGCGCGCTCCTGCGCGGTCTCCGTCAGCGCCAGGTGCGCCGGTTCGGGCGCGGGCGGCTTCGGGGGGCCCGGGTCGGGGGTCGGTGACTCGGGCGGCCCGGCGTCGCCGTCGAGCGCGCGTACGGGATCGACGACGCCCCAACCGACGTAGTTGTCGTGTCCGTTGATGGAGCGCTCGGCGGTCTGCGCGATCTGCGCGACGATCTGGTGGGCCTTCCACTCGGGGTACTTGGCGCGCAGCAGGGCGGCGACGCCGGCGACGTACGGAGCGGAGAAGCTGGTGCCGTTGTCGACGCACTGGCCGCCGCCCGGGACGGTGGAGACCACGTCGACGCCGGGGGCCGCGACGTCCACGAACGGGCCGGCCTGGGAGAAGGCGGCGCGCTCGTTGTTGCGGTCGGAGGAGGCCACGGCGAGGACCCCGTCGAAGGCCGCCGGATAGGTGTTCTTGAACTTCCCGTCCATACCGTCGTTGCCGGCGGACGCCACCACCACGATGTCCTGGGCGAGCGCCCGCGCGACCGCCCGGCCGAGCTCCGACTGCGGCTTCAGTGGCTGGGTGGTGTCCTGGGAGATGTTGATGACCTGGGCCTTCTTGGCGATCGCGTGGTCGATCGCCTGGGCCATGGTGTTGGACTTGCCGCTGTTCTTCTCGTCGTTCTGGCGGATCGGGATGATCGTCGCCTCGGGGGCGAGCCCCACGAAACCGGTGCCCTTGCGGGGGCGTGCGGCGATGATGCCGGCGACCTTCGTCCCGTGGCCCACCTCGTCGACCGTGCCGTCGGTCCTGCCGCGCCTGCTGTCCGGGTCGTCCTTCCCGGGCTTGAGGAAGTCGGCGCCGGCCGACGCGTCGACGGCCTTCCTGAGCTGTGGGTTGACGTCGTCGACGCCGGTGTCGATGACGGCGACGCGTACGCCCTTGCCCTTGGTGTCCTGCCAGAGCTCGTCGAGCAGCACCCGCTGGAGCGGCCAGGGCGTGCCCTCGATCTGCTTCTTCATCGGGAAGGTGCACTCGCCGCTGCCGTTGATGCCCAGTCCTCCGGGCCGTTCGACGGCGTACGCGGACGGGGGCAGGGCCAGCAGGCCGGTGAGGGCCGTGGCGGCGGTGAGCGAGGCGGTGGTCCTGATCCGGTACGGCATGGGCGTCGTCGTCCCCCTCACGAGCCCTGCGGCTGGCGGGCGCTGTTGGTGTCCAGGCGTGGCCCCTTGGACAGGAACTCCGACCAGGTGATCGGCACGAGGGAGGGGGTGACCTTCTCGTAGCCGAGGCGGACCTGGGCCTGGCTGGGTTCGGGGCGGCCGTCCTGCTGCTTCTGCTGGTCGCCGGTGCCGATCTCGGAACGCTCGGAGTCGCTGTCGCCGTTGGCCTGGACCGCGTAGCGCAGACCGGTGTCGGTGACGAGGAACAGCGAGCCGTCGGGCTTGGTCTGCTTGCCCTGGACCTGGGTGTAGAGGAGGCCGCTGCCGGGCGTGACGTAGGTGCTGGTGCCGCCCGCCGTGATGTCGGCGGGGTACTTGCCGCCGGCCCAGGTGGACAGGGTGGCGCGCCCCTTGTCGTCGACCCGGCGCAGGACGCTGCACACGGTGTCGCGGGCGTCGTCGCCGCCGGTGGAGTTGACCTGTTCGGCTCGCCGCGTCGGCCAGCGGTACTGCGCGCCGAAGGTCCGGGAGTCGTACGTGAACGACGCGGCGTCGACGGTGGCCGGCTCGCCGTTCATGTTCAGGTCCTTGGTGTCCGGCGAGTTGATGAGCAGCCAGGCGGTGAAGTCGGAGACCGGCTGCACCTTGCCCGGCAGGACGACGAAGTGCTGGGGGCCGGAGCCCGTCTGGGCGCGCAGGACCATGCCGACGCGGTTCTCGGTCGCGCTGAGGGCGCCCTCGATGCCGGCCGTCTCGCCGACCGTGCCGTCGATCTCGGGGAAGACGATGGGGCTGCCGTCGTGCAGGGTGGCCAGCCAGTCGTCGGTGACGGGCTGCGGCTCCTTGTTCAGGCCCACAAGCGTCGTCGTCAGGAGGGCGGAGTCGGTCGGGGTGCCGCCCACGAGGTACTTGGTGCCGGAGGCGTCGATGAGATAGCGGGCACCCTTCTGCCCCTTGACGTACAGGACCTGGCCGTCCTTCAGCCGCTCCTTGCCGTCGGTGCGGCCGAAGTCCCGCTCGGCGAGGACGAAGGTGGCCTTCTGCACGCTGGCGCCCTTGCCGCCGCCCGGCTGCTCGCACACGGCCCAGCGCTTGGGCTTGGCGGCCTCCTTGTCGCTGGGCAGCCGGTCGGGCGCGTACGGGATGCCGAGGATCGGGCCGCGCGGCGGCTTGCCCGCGTCGAGGATGTCGTCGCTGACCTGGATCACGGCGAACTGCTGGGGGTTGAGCAGCAGGCGCGCGGAGGCGAGGTTGAGGACCGGGTGCAGCAGGACCTTCTTGTCCTTGCCCTTGCCGGTGGAGAGGACCACATAGCGGGTGGTGGACTGCTTGCCGACGATCACCTTGGCCCCGGGGGTGTCCCAGCCCTTGGGGGCCTTGGGGCTGAACATGCCCCAGGCTCCGAAGACGGCCAGCACGAGCGCGCCCGCGATCAGGCTGGGCACGACGGCCCGCAGCGGTCGCGGCGCCCCTTCTTCCGTACCCGTGGGTGAGGGTTGGAGAAATGCGGCCACCGTGCGCTTCTTCGCAAAGGTGTACGCGTTGAGCTCATCCCGCCGTGATGCCATGAGTCCCCATCTTCGAAAAGGCACAGTCACTTGCGAGCGCCCCTGGGGAGCATGGCACCCGGGGCCCCGTTGTCGGACCGGCCCCCTACTATGCCTGTTGACCGAGCGTGCTCGTGGGGCGGGTAGGGTGATCCAGCCGCCAAAGCCCTGGCAGGTCAGGGTGATCGGGATGAATTGGGGGAATCTCCATCATGGCTTCCGCGACGCCTTCCGCGACGCCGACGCGGCACGCCGCGCGTGCGTCGGCCAGGGTGCCGGACCGGTCGGCCGTCACGCCCCGCCTCAAGGGCCGTCCCGGGCACTTCGGTTCGTTCCGATTGCAACAGCTCGTACTGATCGAGGTGGCCGCCGCGCTGCTGCTGGTGGCCTGGGTGATCGACCCGCTGCTGCTCGTCCCGGCCGGTGTCGTGGCGGCGCTGCTGGTGCTGCTCGCGGTGGTGCGCCGGCACCGGCGCTCGCTGCCCGAGTGGCTGGCCACGGTGTTCGCGCTGCGCGCCCGGACGCGCCGGGCGGCGTCCCTGACGGTGCCGCCGGGGACGGAGCCCGGGCTGGCGCCGGTCGTCGAGTGCGACCCCGCCCTTCGGGCGTACACCTACAGCGACCGCGACCGTCGGCCGGTCGGAATGATCGGTGACGGGACGTTCCTGACGGCCGTCCTGCAGGTCGAGTCCGACGCCACGGCCCTGCGGCCCGACCGCTCGGCGCGGCCCCTGCCGCTCGGGCTCGTCCGGGACGTACTGGAGGTCGACGGCATCCGGCTGGAGTCGGCGCAGATCGTGCAGCACACCCAGCCCGCGCCCGCCCCGCACCTGCCGCAGCAGTCGGTCGCCGCACGCAACTACGCGCCGCTGCAGGCCCAGACCGGCTCCCCATCACTCCGGATCACGTGGATCGCGCTCAAGCTGGACCCGGAGTTGTGCCCGGAGGCGGTCGTCGCGCGCGGTGGCGGTATGGAGGGCGCGCAGAAGTGCCTGGTGCGCGCGGCCGACCAGTTGGCGAGCCGCCTGGCCGGCGCCGGATTCCGGGCGACGGTGCTGACGGAGCAGGAGCTGACGTCGGCGCTGGCGACCTCGACCTGCGCCAATCCGCTCGCCATCGCGCAGGCCGGGCGGGCGCGGACGCCGGGACGGCGGACGCAGGAGACCTCGCGGACCTGGCGCTGCGACGACCGGCGGCACACGACGTACTGGGTGGGGCGCTGGCCGCAGTTCGGGCCGGGCGGGGCGTCCATGCCGCAGCTGGTCGCGCTGCTCACCTCCATCCCGGCACTGGCCACCACGTTCAGTCTGACGCTGAGCGGCGGCGACCGGCAGGAGGTGACGGTGACCGGGCATGTGCGGATCACCGGACGCAGCGACGAGGAGCTCGTGGCGTCCCGTCATGAACTGGAGCGTGCCGCGCGCGGGGTGAAGACCGGACTCGTCCGGCTCGACCGCGAGCAGATGCCCGCGATGCTCGCCACTCTGCCGCTCGGGGGTGCCCGCTGATGTCGTCCTCCGCTTCTCTCGCCGGTACGGGGTCGGCCGCGGGGACGGGACCCGCGGGTGTGGGCTCCCCCGCCGGTACGGGCTTCGGCCCCGGTACGGGCGCGGGCCCTGCCTCGGGCGCGGGCCCTGCCATGGGCACGGGTTCCGCCACGGATACGGGTACGGGCCCGGCCGGTCGTACGGGGCGAAGTGGCCGGCCGCGGCTCGGCTTCGGGCTGATCGGGCCGCGCCGCGAACGGCACTCCGTCCCCCTGGATCAGCTGGGCGCGCTCGGCCTGCCGGTCGGCGATGACGGCGTGGTGATCGGCGTCGACGCCGAGGGGCGGCCCGCGGTGCTGGGCATCAACCGGCCCACTCCGTACGACGTCACGCTGATCGGCGGCCTGTGGACCGCGCAGGTGCTGGCGCTGCGGGCCGCCGCGACCGGTGCGCGCGTCGCCGTCGAGACCGGTCGCGCGCCGGTTTGGACCGCCCTCGCGCAGGCCGCGGGCGGCGGGCAGCCGTGCGTCACGCTGCACGACGTGGGACGAGTGCCGCCGCAGGGCGCGTCGGCCGGCAGCCCGGTCGTCGTCGTGCGCGACTGCGGGATGCGACCGCCGCGCGGGCGCGTGGTGGCGGGGCCGTGGCAGTCGGTGGTGACGCTACTGCCGTACCTGAGCCCGGTCGCGCCGCGGCTGATGGAGAAGTCCGGGCTCGTCGGCGTGCAGCGGGTGTCGCCGGACGAGGCCGCGCAGATCGGCCGCATCATGAACCTGTCGCGCGGCGAGACGGAGGCGTTGTCCACGCTCGCCGACGGGGTCACACTGTGGAGCAGCGGCAGTGACCGGCAGTTCGTCATGACGCAGGCCACCGACGCCGAGACCGGATTGTTGGGCAGCGCACGCCGGATGGACTGAGGCCCGGGCGCACTCTCTGATCTGCACGCGAATGTACGGTTTTGAGGTGCCACTTCCGCGTGCTTTCTTCACGCTGCGGCGTAGGCGCGTCACGTGCGGGCAGCGGGTGACGTGGGGGGTGGTCGACGAGGGACCGACGGGCCTGACGTACGGACGCGGTTGACGATTAGGGTGGGAAAGAGCGCGGCGGGACGGACGACGGCAATCAGGAACGGTCGCCCCCACCCACGACGGCACAAGGGTGCTCGACCACACCAGGAGGCAAAGTGAACGGCGATCGGGACGAGATCCGCGGGGGCGGCTGGAACACGCCGCCCGTCGATGATCAGTCCGACGCGGATCCCGCCGAGATGACGGGTGAGTTCACCATCGACTACACCCCGCCGGCCTGGTACACGCAGAACGCGGCTGACACGTCGTCATCCCCGGCGACCCCGACTCCGCCACCGGCCGGCGGTGCCGGGGCCGTGCCGGGTGGCGCACCCGGGGCCTTCACGCCTCCGCCGCCACCCAGCGGGGCGACACCGGTGCCGGTGCCGGGGCTGCCGACGGGCGGGGGGTTCGAGCCGAACTGGCCGCCGACGACGGCGCCGGCGGCTCCTACTCATGCGCCCGCGCCCACACCCGCTCCTGCTCCTGCTCCTGCTCCTGCTCCTGCGGCTTCTTCGGTGCCCGAGCCCGCCGCGGAGGTCGCCGATGCCGCCGAGGTGGCTGAGCCGTCGGTCGCCGAGGCGTCGGCGGGCGATGCGCCGCAGCCGTTCGGGGGCGGAGATCTGGAGAGCGGTGCGACCATGCGCTTCTCGCCCTCCGCCCTGAAGCGGGAGATGGCCGAGATCGCGGAGCGGGAAGCCGCGAAGTCGACCGGGGCCGCGCAGGCGGCGGCGGAGGCCGTCCAGGCCGTACAGGGCGGCGCCCAGCCTCCCGAGGAGCCCGGTGCCGAGCCGGCCCAGGAAGCGCCGGAGGCCGTGGAGCCCGGCGACGCCGGTGCGGCCGGGGCCGATGAGCCGGCCGAGGCGGCCGAGACGGTCGGGACCGCCGAGGCCGCAGATGCCGAGGTGGCCGAGGGAGCGGCAGCGGAGGAAGCCGAGCCGGAGGGCCAGGACGACACGGGCGCGGGCACCGGCGACGAGCCTCATGACGCGGTGCCCGAAGGGGCCGCCCCGGTGAGGGCCGAGAGCGCGGACGCCGCTGACGACGCCGTACCCCAGGACGCGACACCCGGGGACGCCGCCCCGCAGGACACCCCGCCCGCCGCGCCGCCGGCGCAGCCGTGGTCCCCGCCGCCTGGCCCGCAGCAGGGCGCGGCCCTGCCGCCGTTGCCGCCGGCGTTCCAGCCGGCCGCGCCGACGAACGCGCCGCAGTGGCCGGCTCCCGCGCCCGCCCAGGACCAGTCGGCCTTCCCGCCGGCCGCCACCCAGCCCCAGAACGCCGCCGCGCCGCAGGGCGGTTACGGCTTCCCGCACCCGGATCAGGTTCAGCCGGGGCAGCCCGCGCAACAGCCCCAGGCTCCGGCTCCGCAGGGGGGTTACGGCTTCCCGCACCCGGGCCGGCCTTACCCCGCACAGCCGCAGCCCGGCCCCGCAGGAGCCCTCCCCCCGCAGGCACCCACGCCACAGGGCGGCTACGGCTTCCCGCACCCGGGTCAGCCCAGCCAGCCCAGCCAGCCGCCCCAGGCCCCGGACCCGCAGGGCGGCTACGGCTTCCCGCACCCGGGTCAGCCCGCCCAGCCGCAGCCCGGCCAGCCTTACCCCGGGCAGCCGCAGCCCGGCCCCGCAGGAGCCCTGCCCCCGCAGGCACCCACGCCGCAGGGGGGTTACGGCTTCCCGCACCCGGGCCAGGCCGGCCACCCCGGCCAGCCGCCCCAGGCCCCGGACCCGCAGGGCGGCTACGGCTTCCCGCACCCCGGGCAGCCCGGTCAGCCGCAGCCCGGCCAGCCTTACCCCGGGCAACCGCACATCCCCGCCCAGCCGCAGCCGGGGCAGCCCGGTCAGCCGCAGGCCGGAGCCCTGCCTCCGCAGGCGCCCACACCTCAGGCGCCCGCCCCGCAGGGGCAGTACGACCCGAGGGTCGGCGGTGCGTGGCCCACGCCCGTGACCCATGACCAGCGGGAGCGTTCCGTGCCGGGCGCGCCGCTCGGTTACACCGCGGCCGTCGAGTTGTCCTCCGACCGTCTCCTGCGCAACAACAAGCAGAAGGCCAAGTCGAGCCGTACGCCCTCCGCCGCCGCCCGTTTCAAGCTCGGCGGCAAGAAGGAGGAGGCCGAGCGGCAGCGCAAGCTGGAGCTGATCCGTACGCCCGTGCTGTCCTGCTACCGGATCGCGGTCATCTCCCTCAAGGGCGGTGTCGGCAAGACGACGACCACCACCGCGCTGGGCTCCACCCTGGCCACCGAGCGGCAGGACAAGATCCTGGCGATCGACGCCAACCCGGACGCCGGTACGCTCGGCCGCCGCGTCCGCCGCGAGACCGGGGCCACCATTCGCGACCTCGTCCAGGCGATCCCGTACCTCAACTCGTACATGGACATCCGCCGCTTCACCTCGCAGGCGCCGTCCGGTCTGGAGATCATCGCCAACGACGTGGACCCGGCCGTCTCGACGTCGTTCAACGACGAGGACTACCGGCGGGCGATCGACGTCCTGGGCAAGCAGTACCCGATCATCCTCACCGACTCGGGCACCGGCCTGCTCTACAGCGCGATGCGCGGGGTGCTCGACCTCGCCGACCAGCTGATCATCATCTCGACGCCGTCCGTGGACGGCGCGTCCAGCGCGTCGACGACGCTCGACTGGCTGTCGGCGCACGGGTACGCGGAGCTGGTGCAGCGGTCCATCACCGTCATCTCCGGTGTCCGGGAGACCGGCAAGATGATCAAGGTCGAGGACATCGTCCAGCACTTCCAGACGCGGTGCCGCGGTGTGATCGTGGTGCCGTTCGACGAGCACCTGGCGGCCGGCGCCGAGGTGGACCTCGACATGATGCGGCCGAAGACGCGGGAGGCGTACTTCAACCTCTCCGCGATGGTCGCCGAGGACTTCGTACGGGCGCAGCAGGCGCAGGGGCTGTGGACCGCGGACGGCCAGGGGAGCATGCCTCCGCAGATGGCGCCCCCGGTGCCGGGCCAGTCCATGGCGCCGGGTCAGCCGTACCCGCCCCAGCAGCCGGCACCCGGACAGCCGTACCCGCCCCAGGGGTGGCACCCGCAGTCCGGGCAGGCGCCCGGCCAGGCGCCGGGGCATGCCCCGGGTCAGGCGCCCGGCCACGTGCCCGGTCAGCCGCCGGCCGGGTGGCCCCAGCAGCCCCCGCAGCAGCCCCAGCAGGCGCCGCCACCCCCTCAGCAGTAAGGCGGCAGAGGACTGGACCAATGAGGGCCCGCACCGTTCCGGCGGTGCGGGCCCTTCCGCATTCCCGCAGGACAGAACGGATCTGACGCATCGTTGACGCGGCCCTTCGGCGCTGATAAACCTCGCTTCACCAGCCGGCGCCCCGAGATCGACGCGAGGTCAACCTCATGGTCATCATGGCTCCACACCGCTCCCTCCGCCTGCTTCTCGCCTCAGCCGTCGCCGCCTCCGCACTCATCACCGGCCTCGCCACCGCCTCACCCGCCCGGGCGGCCGACACCGACGGCGACGGAAAGGCCGGCAAGCCCGGCAAGAGGGTCCTGACGATCGCCGTCGCGCAGAGTGTGGACTCCCTGAGCCCCTTCCTCGCCCAGCGGCTGGTCTCCACCACGCTCCACCGGCTCACCTACGAGTACCTGACGAACTACGACGTCAAGGACGGCCGTACGATCCCGGGCCTCGCCACCGCGTGGAAGTCGTCCCCGGACAAGCTGACGTGGACGTACACCATCCGCTCCGACTCGAGGTGGTCGGACGGCAAGCGGGCCACCGCCGAGGACGCCGCCTGGACCTTCAACAAGATGATGACGGACGAGAACGCCGCCACCGCCAACGGCAGCTTCACCGCCAACTTCGAGAAGGTCACCGCGCCCGACCCCCGCACCCTCGTCATAGAGCTGAAGAAGCCACAGGCGACCATGACCGCGCTCGACGTGCCGATCGTGCCCAAGCACATGTGGGAGAAGGTCCGCGACTTCTCCACGTACAACAACGACGAGCGGTTCCCGATCGTCGGCAACGGCCCCTTCGTCATCACGGCCTACAAGGTCGACCAGTTCGTCAAGCTCAAGCCGAACAAGCACTTCTGGCGTGGGGCGCCCAAGTTCGACGAGCTGGTGCTGATGTACTACAAGGACGGTGACGCCGCCGTCGCCGCGCTGCGCAAGGGCGAGGTGTCCTTCGTACCGAACCTCACCCCCGCCCAGGCCGCGTCGCTCCGCTCCGACCCCGACATCAAGGTGAACGACGCGCCCGGCCGTCGCTTCTTCGCCCTCGCCACCAACCCGGGCGCACGCTCCAAGGACGGGAAGAAGTTCGGCACCGGGCACCCCGCCCTGCTCGACCCGGCCGTCCGCAGGGCGCTCTTCCTCGCCGTCGACCGGAAGGCCATCGTCGACAAGGTCTTCCAGGGCCACGCGGTGGAGGGCGAGGGGTACATCCCGCCCCGCTTCGACCGGTACTTCTGGAAGCCGCAGGGCGCACAGAGGCTCGCCCACGACCCCGAGAAGGCCGCGCGGACCCTCGACCGGGCCGGGTATCGCCTGAACGGCGCGGGCAAGCGCGTCGGCGAGGACGGCAGGCCGCTCGACTTCCGGATCCTGTGCCACGCCACCGACCCCAACGACAAGGCGGTCGGCAGGTACCTCCAGGAGTGGTGGGGCAAGCTGGGCATCGGGCTGCGGGTCGACTGCCTCGACAATGTCTCCGACCCGTGGCTCAAGGGCGACTACGACCTCGCGTTCGACGGCTGGTCGGTCAACCCCGACCCCGACTTCGTCCTCTCCATCCACACCTGCGCCGCCCTCCCCGCGACACCGAAGGACACCGGCGCCACCGACAACTTCATCTGCGACAAGCGGTACGACGAGCTGTACGCGCGGCAGTCGGCCGAGTACGACCCCGTCAAGCGGGCGGACCTGGTCAGACAGCTCCAGTCGCGGCTGTACGACACCGGCTACATGAACGTCATGGTGTACCCGAACGCGGTCGAGGCCTACCGTACGGACCACATCGGGTCGATCAGGACGATGCCGGAGGCGGCCGGGAACCTCTGGGGCCAGGACGGGTACTGGAGCTGGTGGTCGGCCGAGCCCGCCGCCACCGGCAGGAGCGAGGACTCCGGTTCCTCCACCACCCTGTGGGTGGTGCTCGGTCCGGTGGCGCTCATCCTCCTCGCGGTCGGCGCCTGGACCGCCGTGCGCCGCCGCAAGACCGCCGACGACCGCGAGTAGCGGGCGATGACGGCCACCGGCGACGCCCCGCCCGCCCAGGCGGTGGAGCGTGGGAGGACCACCGCGAGCACCTATCCGCGCCATCTGGCGGGCAAGCTGGCCGGCGCGGTGGTGTCCCTGCTCGCCGTCCTCGTCACCAGCTTCTTCCTCTTCCGCGTCATCCCCGGCGACCCGGTCAAGGCCATGACGCGCGGCGTACCGACGTCGGCGGGGCAAATGGCCACACTGCGGCGGCAGTTCGGCCTGGACCAGCCGATGTGGCAGCAGTTCACGGACTACTGCGGCAAGGCACTGACCGGCGATCTCGGCATGTCGTACCAGTTCCGGGCACCGGTCGCCGAGCTGATCGCGCAGAAGGTGCCGGCGACACTGCTGCTCACAGGTGTGGCGGTCGTCCTGTACTCGGCGATCGGGCTGTGGCTCGGCACCCGGGCCGCCTGGCGCCACGGCGGCCTCGGCGACCGCCTCCACACGGGGGTGGCGCTGACCTTGTGGTCCGTGCCGTCGTTCTGGCTCGGTCTGCTGCTGATCATCGTCCTCGCGGTGGGCGTCGGCCCGCTTCCCGGCCTCTTCCCGACGGGCGGGATGGAGTCGGGCGACGAGACGGGGTTCGCGTACGTCGCCGACGTGGCGCACCACATGGTGCTGCCCGTGCTGACGCTGGTCGCCGTCGGGTACGCGCAGACGTTGCTGGTGATGCGGTCCTCACTGCTCGACGAGATGGGCAGCGACTATCTGACGACGGCGCGGGCGAAGGGCCTGCGGGACGATCTCGTACGCCGCGGGCACGCCGTACCGAACGCCCTCCTCCCGACCGTCACCATGGTCTTCATCAACCTGGGCCATGTGGCCGCCGGTTCCATCCTCGTCGAGACGGTGTTCTCCTGGCCGGGGCTCGGCGGGCTGTTCTACCAGGCGCTGTCCGTGCCCGACCTGCCGCTCGTCCAGGGGCTGTTCGTGGTCTTCGCCGGCGCGATGATCGCCATGAACCTGCTCGCCGACCTGTTGTACCCGCTGCTCGATCCCCGGGTGGGCCGATGACCTCTCTGACGTGGGCGCGCAGACGCGAGTCGGCGGCGCGCTTCTGGCGGCAGTACCGTACGCGGCGGGCCGGGCTGTACGGGCTCGGCGCCCTGGCCCTGATCTCAGTCGTCGCGCTCGCCGCGCCCCTGCTCGTCGGCGGCGACGTGCAGAGCGTGACCAACGCGCCCGGTACGGCGCTGGAGTCGCCGAGCGCCGCGTTCCCGCTGGGGACCGACCAGTTCGGGCGGTCCCTGCTCGGGCTGCTGCTGTGGGGGGCCCGGGTGTCGCTCGCCGTCGGGCTGCTCGCGGCGGCGCTGTCCGTCGCCATCGGCACGCTCGTGGGCGTCATCGCCGGTCACTACGGCGGCTGGTTCGCGACCGTGCTGATGCGGATCACGGACTGGTTCCTCGTCATGCCGTCGCTCGTCCTGGCGATCGTGCTGGCCACGGTGATGTCGCGGAGCGTGTGGACGGTGATCCTGGCGATCGGCGTCACCAGCTGGCCCACCACGGCCCGGCTGGTGCGCGCGCAGACCATCGCGGTCGAGTCCCGCCCGTACATCGAGCGCGCCAAGGCGCTCGGCGGCGGGCACGCGCACCTCATGAGCCGTCATGTGCTGCCCAACGTGATGCCGCTCGTGCTGGCCCAGACGACCCTGTGCATCTCCAACGCCATCCTCACCGAGGCCACGCTCGCCTTCCTCGGGCTCGGTGACCCGACCGTCGTCTCCTGGGGCGGCATGCTCCAGGACGCGCGCGAGGCGGGCGCCGTGTCGTCCGGGCACTGGTGGTACCTGGCGCCGCCCGGGATCGCCATCGCGGTCGTCGCGCTCACCTTCACGCTGTGCGGGCGGGCCGTCGAGTCGGTGCTCAACCCGAAGCTGGGGGTGGGGCGTTGAGCCTCCTCGACATCAGGAACCTCACGGTCACGTACGGTGCGGACACCGCCGCCGTACGCGGCGTGGACCTCACCGTGGAGGCGGGCCGCAAGTTGGGCATCGCGGGCGAGTCCGGGTGCGGGAAGTCCACGCTGGCGCTGGCGCTGCTGCGGCTGCTGCCCCCGACGGCGCGGCTGACCGGGCAGATCCTGCTGGACGGCGAGGACGTCCTGACCATGAAGTGGGGGCGGCTGCGAGCGGTGCGGTGGGCGGGCGCGTCGATCGTGTTCCAGGGGGCGATGCACTCCCTCAACCCCGTGCACCGCGTCGGCGACCAGATCGCCGAGCCGCTCCTCGTCCACCGCAGGGCGACACCGGGCGCGGCCCGCGAGCGGGTGGGCGCACTGCTGGAACAGGTGGGGCTGCCCGCCGCGCGGGCCCACGCGTACCCGCACGAGCTGTCCGGCGGGCAGCGGCAGCGCGTGATGATCGCCATGGCGCTGGCCTGCGACCCCCGGCTCATCGTGGCCGACGAGCCGACCACCGCGCTGGATGTGATGATCCAGGCCCAGATCCTGCGGCTCATCGAGCAGTTGGTGACCGACCAGGACATCGGCCTGGTGATGATCAGCCATGACCTCGCGGTGCTGGCCGACACCTGCGACCGGCTCGCCGTGATGTACGCGGGGCGGATCGTCGAGGAGGGCCCCGCGCGCGCCGTGTACGACACGGCCCGGCACCCGTACGGTCGGGCGCTGTCCGCCGCCTTCCCGCGCATCGGCGACCCGGCGTCCCGGCGGGCCCCGCGCGGCCTGCCGGGCGATCCGCCGGACCCGGCCGCGCTGCCGCCCGGCTGCACGTTCCACCCACGCTGCCCGGTCGCGCTCGACACGTGCGCCGTCGACGAACCCCGGCTCGTCGAGGCGGCGCCCGGTCACCGCGCGGCCTGTGTCCTGACGACGGGGAGCCCCGCATGACGCCCCTGCTGTCCGCGACCGGTCTGCACGTCACCTTCCCGGGCCGGCGCGGCGGGCCGTCCGCGCGCGCCGTGGACGGGGTCGACCTCGACATCGGCGCCGGGGAGATCGTCGCGCTCGTCGGTGAGTCCGGGTGCGGCAAGACGACGCTGGCCCGTGCGCTGCTGGGACTGGTGCGGCCGACGTCCGGCACCGTCACCTTCGCCGGAGCGCCGCTCCCGTACAAGGGCGCCGCTCTCAAGGCCTACCGGCGGCGCGTCCAGCTCGTCCTCCAGGACCCCGGCGGCTCGCTCAACCCCCGGCACACCGTGTACGACGCGGTCGCCGAGGGGTTGCGGATCCACGGGTACGACGGCGACGAGCGCGCCGCCGTCGCCTCGGCGCTCTCCCGCACCGGGCTGCGCCCTCCCGAGCGGTTCTTCCTCCGCTACCCGCACGAGCTGTCGGGCGGGCAGCGACAGCGCGTCGTCATCGCCGGGGCGCTCGTACTCGACCCCGAACTGATCGTCGCCGACGAGCCGGTCGCCTCGCTGGACGCGTCGGTACGCGGCGAGATCCTGGCGCTGCTGCTGCGCCTGCGCGACGAGCTGGGACTGTCCGCGCTCGTCGTCACACACGACCTGGGCCTCGCGTGGAACATCGCGGACCGGGTGGCGGTGATGTACCTGGGACGCGTCGTCGAAACGGGCACGGTGGAGGAGGTCCTGTCGGCGCCCCGGCACCCGTACACGCGGGCGCTGCTGTCGGTGCTCCCGGAGTCCGGTACGCAACCCGTCGTCCTGTCGGGCGAGCCCCCGGACCCGTCCCGCGTCCCCGCCGGATGCCGTTTCCACGCCCGGTGCCAGGTCCTGGCCTCGGGTGAGGCGGCCCGGGCGGGCGTCGCCGACCGGTGCCGCACGCGGGACCTGCCGGTTCTGGACGGGCGGGGACGGGCGGCGGCGTGCCACTGGGCGGCGACGGCGACTCCCCCCTGACCGGCCGGCCCGCTTCAGCCGGTGGTTCCGGTGGGGCTCGTGTCGGGCAGGTCGGTGAGGACGTGGTGGGCCGGGTGGACCAGGCCGGCCTCGCCCGGGGGCGCCGCGAGGCCCGGCGGGGACGGAGTGAGGCCGAGCATGCCGGTGACGAGGGCGGCCGTGAGGCGGTGCCAGGTGCCCGCGTCCCGGAGCATCGCGTGGCCGCCGCGCGGCATGGCGATGCCTCTGGCCTCCGCTCCGGCGTCCTGGGCCCGGCGGACGAAGTCCCAGGAGTCCCGGGCGCCGGTGACGCGGTCCGCCTCGTCGTGGAGGACGTACACCCGGCGGCCCGCGAGGTGGGCCACGGGTTCGCCGCGCGGGCACCAGGGGGCGAGCGCCACCACGCCGCGCACCCGTGGATGGTCCGCCACCCGCAGGGCGGCCCGGCCGCCCATGGAGTGGCCCACCAGCACCACGGGTACGGGCCCGGCGAGCCGTTCCAGCGCGTCGAGCGCCCGCCGGGCGTCGTGCGCCGCGTCGTCGCGCGCGCCGTTCCAGCCACGGTGGCGGTAGCGCACGGCGCCGAGGAGCACCGGGTGCGGCCGGGCCGCACGGAGCACCGCCCGCCCGAAGGGCCGCATCCGCGCACCGGGCAGGTTGAGCGCCGGCGGCGGAGCGTCACCGTCCTCGCGCCCGCCGTGCAGGAGGAGCACCGCCGCCACGGGGTCGGCGGGCGCCGTCCCCACCACGAGGGCGTCGGCGTCGCCGGGCCGTACCGCCATGTGTGCCTCCTCCGGTCGCTCACCGCTCGCAAGCGTCTTCCGAAAAGCCTCTCAGTACCGGCCCGTGGCGCGGCGTGCGGGGTCCGGGTCAGGCCCCAGGGAGTGTCTGCAAAGGAGCGTCGTCCGCCCGAAGGGCGGGCCTGGCGGTGTCCGGTGCGTGCGCTCGCACGGCGGAGGAGGGAGCCACTGCGGTGGGGGCGCCTGCCGTGCCCGAAGGGCTACGGGGGACATCGCGACTGACGACAACGCGGCTGGGGGTACCCCCGGCGAAGCTCTGGGGGAGTGCGTGCCGGGCGCCGACGGGCAGACGGGACTGTGAAGACACGACCTGGCCTAGGCGGCGGCGTCCTGGTCGTAGGCCTCGGTCAGTTCGCGGCAGCGCTTCACGTCCGCACCGATGGCCTCCAGCAGCGCCTCGATCGATGCGAACTTCTCCTGGCCCCGCACGTACGCGAGAAAGTCGACGGCCACGTGCAGCCCGTACAGGTCCAGCCCGACGCGGTCGATCGCGTACGCCTCGACCGTCCGTTCCGTGCCGTCGAACTGCGGGTTCGTGCCGACCGAGATCGCGGCCGGCATCCGCTCGCCGTTCGCGGTGAGCCACCCGGCGTAGACGCCGTCCGCCGGGATCGCGGTGTGCGGCAGGGTCTCGACGTTCGCCGTCGGGTACCCGAGCTCGCGTCCGCGCTGGGCGCCGCGTACGACCACGCCCTCGACGCGGTGCGGGCGGCCCAGGATCTCGGCGGCGCCCTCGATGTCGCCCTCGGCGATCAGGCGGCGGGTGAGGGTCGAGGAGAACGGTTCGCCGCCGCCCGCCTCGCCGCTGACGTAGAGGTCGATGACCTCGACCTCGTAGTCGTACGTGGCGCCCAGTTCGGCGAGGAAGGCGACGTTGCCGGCGGCCTTGTGGCCGAAGCGGAAGTTGGGGCCTTCGATGACCGCGCGGGCGTGCAGCTTGTCGACCAGGACCTTGACGATGAAGTCCGCCGGTGACAGCTGCGAGAACTCCGCCGTGAACGGGAGGACGAGCACGGCGTCGACCCCCAGCTCGGCCATCAGCTCGGCACGCCGGTGGTGGGGCGCGAGCAGCGGCGGATGGCTGCCGGGGCGTACGACCTCGGAGGGGTGCGGGTCGAAGGTGACGACGACCGAGGGGACGCCGAGCTCACGCGCCCGCTCCACCGCGCGCCCGATGATCAGCTGGTGTCCGCGGTGGACTCCGTCGTAAGAGCCGATGGTGACGACGCTGCGCCCCCAGTCCTGGGGGATGTCCTCCAAGCCACGCCAGCGCTGCACTGTGACCGCTCCTCGCCCGAACCCGTGTACGTCATTGACCGATTACGCAGGTCTAAGACTGCCATGCCCGCGGCTCGCGGCCCGCATCGGCACCGGACCGGCCAGGGACTCGACGGTCCGGCGCGCGCTCGGGCCGACGACAAAGGCCCACTCGTCGGGCGCCCGGGCGAGCCATCCGGTGACCAGGGCGGCAAAGCCGGGCACCTGGCGAGCCAGCTCGACGAGCCTGCGGTCGAAGCAGGTCGCGCCTTCGGGGGTGCGCACGAGGAGCAGGCCGGTGCGGTGCACCAGCTCACGGGTGCGCGGCTCCGGGCGCCGTGCCGAGCCGAGCGCGGCGGCCCGCAGCACCGCGTCCGCCACGGCGAGGTCACGGCTCTCGTACTGCTCGTACTCCAGGAGGACGTCGAGGAGCTCCTCGCGCAGCTGCCGCGAGGCGCGGGTGCCGGGCGCCGCGAGGACCGGGGCGAGGGCGCCGCGCACCTGGACGGGGCAGCCCCGCAGCAGGCCGGTGACGAGGGGGAACAGCACGGCGCGGGCGGCCGGTCCGTGCTCCAGGCGCCGGTCGACGTACGCGGCGGCGTGCACGGCTCCCTCGGGGTGCCGGTCGACGTACTCGCGCACCAGCGTCGCGGCTCGGTGGGCGAGCGCGGGCGTGTGCAGCGCGGCGAGGGCGGCGAGGACGTCGGCGGCGCCCGGGCCGGCGTCGCGCAGCCGGGCACGGAAGGCGGCCAGGACGGGCTCGGGGTGGGTGTGCGCGGCGGCGGCCAGCGCGCCGGCGGACAGGCCGGGGTCACCGGCCCGGAAGGCGGCGAGGGCCCGTGGCAGATGCCGTCCGCGCGTGTCGGGGTCGCGTACGAGCAGGCCGAGCGCCGCTCCGTGCAGGGCGCGGTCGCCGGGGCGGGCGAGCAGCGCGAGAGCGGCGTACCTGAGCAGTTCGCGGTCGGCGGGGGTGGTGGCGTGCTCGGCGACGAGCCGCGCGTACGTGGCGGCGGCGACCCGGCGGCCGGGGCGGGTGTCGTCGTGGGCCCAGCGGTCCACGGCCCGGCACAGCGCCGACGGCTCGTCCTCGGCCAGGTCGGCGAGGAGCTCGTCGGCGCTCGGGTGGGCGGTGGTGACGAGCGCCTCGCACAGGTCGTCGACGGCCAGGTCGCGGTGGGCGTACAGCAGGGCCTGCGCCGCCCCGGCCACGGTGGGCCGCACCCGGGCGCCGGGCGCGGCGGGCAGCGGCCGTTCGTCGCCGAACCAGCGGCACAGCAGCGGCTGCACGCCCCGGGGGTCGGCGACGAGCCGTGCGGCGACGGCGTCGAGGTACCGGGGCGCGTCGTGGCTGCCGGGCGCGCCGTCGGCGGGCACGAGCCGCCGCAGGAGGTCGACGCGCTCGTCCTCGCCGAGGGGCAGCCGCTCCCAGAAGCGGGGGCGGAACTCGGCGAGGCCGCCCGGCTGATCGGGCCCGCCCCCGCGCAGGGAGCGGTCGGTGATCCGTTCGGCGAGCATCCGCAGCACCCCGAGGTAGGGGCGCGCGTCCGGGACCCTGAGCAGCACCTCCCGTACGAGCCGGGCCGCCCACCACTCGGCGTCCCCGGTGCGCGCCGCGCCGTCGGGCGCGACGTCCGCGGGTCCGGCCTGCGGGTCCTCCGCCGCGGTCCGCGCCGCGGGCACCCGCGGCTCCGGGCCGCCCGTCCCGGTGGGCGCCGGCGCCGGGGCGGGCGCCTGGTCGAGGCTCTCGATCAGGGCCTCCAGGCGGTGGGCGAGGGCCGCCGGGCCGTGGACCCGCTCCAGGCGCAGGAGCGCCTGGAGCACCGGGCCGATGCGATGGCGTGGCACCGGGAGGGTCTCCCGGGAGGAAGGGCCGCGGCGCACCAGCGACCCGAGTGCCGCGTCCACCTCCAGGTGGGCGCCCTGAAGCCAGTCGGCGAGCTCCTCGTGGGCGAAGCGGTAACCCGCGCCCGCCGGGAGGAGCAGGCCCTCGGTGAGGACGGCCGAAGCCCAGCCGCTGCTCCACGGGAACAGCTCCTCGAACGCCGCCCGGTCCAGTTCGCCCTGCCCGGGCCCCAGGCAGCGGCGCGCCGCCTCGTGGACGCGGCCCGCCACCCGGGCGGCCAGGCGCCGTACGGCGGCGCCGCGCACCACGGGCCGTGAGGTGGCCGCGAGGCGGACGGCGACGCGCAGGCACATCAGGTCCAGGTGGGCGGCGAAGATCTCCTCGCGTCCGGGCCTGCCGGGCACCTCGCCGGGCAGCGTCTCGCGCACCTCGGCGAGCAGCCGCAGCGCCAGCGGGTGCCGGGCGTCCGCCGCGGCGACGGCGTCGCCGGGCAGCCCGTACCGCTCCAGGGCGCGGCGCGCCTCCGGTGCGGTCAGGTCGCCGATCGGCACGCACCGCGCCGATCCGCCCGGGTGGAGGGCGACCGCCTGCTCCCAGTGCTCGGGGCGGCACGCCATCACCAGCCGGGCGCCGTGCGCCCGGAGCCAGGCGATGGTTCCGGCGGTCCAGTCGGGCAGCCGGTGCGCCAGGTGGGGAGGCATCTCCTCGGGGCCGTCCAGCAGGACGAGAAGGGGGCGCCCTTCCTCCCGGGCGAGCCGCGCCACCCGCTCGGGTGCGGCGGCGGCCGACTCGTCCCACAGCCCCGGCCTGCCCGAGGCGGCGACGATCCGGGCTGCCCGGCACAGGGCCCGCCCGATGGCGTCGGCGACGGAGGAGTCGTCGGCCCGCAGGTCGGCGCCGCGCAGCCGGACGGTGGGGGCCGGTTCGGGGCCGCGTGCCCGGCGTCCGGCGAGGGCGGCGAGCTCGGTGGTGCGGCCGGTGCCGGGGTCGCCGACGAGACCGAGCACCAGGGCGTCGGTGGCGGCGAACAGGTCGTACTCGCGCGCCACGCCCGCCCGTACGACCGGGTCGGGCCGGGCGCCGGACCCGCCGACCGCGCCGCCGGAGGTGGCGGTGAGCTCCAGGACACCCGCCAGGTTCAGGTCCCGCCCGTACGCCGGGACGGTCGCGGCGCCGCGCCGCAGGAGGGCGGCGAGAGGGCCGCCGGGGTCCCGGGCCGCGACGGCCGCGAGGGGCACGGCGAATCCGGCCGCCCGGTGGCCGGCGTGCAGCGCGGTGCCGAGCACGGCGAGCACCGCCCCGGTCTCGGCGTCCAGGACGGGCCCGCCCGCGGCCTGGCCGCCCAGCCGGAGCGCCTCGCTGCCGTCCGTGCCGATGGCGAGCTCCAGGACGTCACCGAGCTCGTGGAAGCGGTCGGTCGCGGTGTACGTCACGTCGGTCGTGCCGAGCACCCGGGCCTGGCGCCAGCCTCCCGCGGCGATCCGTACGTACGTGCCCGGCTCGACCGTCGCCCGGTCCGCCGGCGGCAGGGGGCGCATCCCCAGGCCCTCGGTGCGGACGAGGGCCAGCGCGTCACCGGGCAGCGCGGTGATGGCGTCGGCCTCCGCGACGTACGTGCGGTCGCCCGATCCGTGCAGCACCACCCGTACGAGGCCGTCGACGGTCTCGTGACTGGTGACGACCGTGCCCATGTCGTCGGCGACGAAGCCGGTGCCGCGTGACCGGCCCGCCAGGTCACAGATCCGTACCAGCGTCGCCCGGTCCCCGCGTTCCATGGTCCGACGGTAGGTCCGCGATGATCACCGCGAGAAGGACGCGACCCGAAAGCGCCCCCCGGTGCTCCTCCCTGCACTCCGAGCGCCTGCCCAAGTGGGTGAATCCGCGCGGGTTCCCGGATAGACCTGTGGGAGGGGGAGAGGGGGGATCGTGGAGCGGGCAGTGCGAGCCCGTTGCCCGCTCCACGGTGACCGGGAACGCTCAGCCGAAGACGGCGAGGCTCTTGGCCTTGCCGTTCGTCTCCTCGACGAGCGCGAGGAAGCGGCCGTCGGGGCCGAAGACGGCGACCGGCGCCGCCGCTCCCCCGGAGCCTCCGGTCCGGGAGGTGCCCCCGGCCGGCATGTCGATCCGTACGCCGTTCAGCAGCAGCCGGGCACGCCGCTCGTCCACGTCCCAGCGCGGGAAGGCGGCGGCAGCGGCGTCGGCGATCGGCATGACGGTCAGCTCCTGCTGGAGCTGGTCGAGCGTGCGGGCCGCGTCCAGCTTGTACGGCCCCACACGGGTGCGCCGCAGCGCGGTGAGGTGACCGCCGACGCCGAGCGCGGCGCCCAGGTCCCGGGCGAGGGCCCGGATGTACGTACCGGAGGAGCAGACCACCGACACCACGAGGTCCACGACGGGCGTGGAGTCCTCCGCGACGGCCTCGCGCATGTCGTACACCTGGAACGAGGAGACCGTCACCGGACGGGCCGGGATGTCGAACTCCTCTCCCCCGCGCACCCGCGCGTACGACCGCTTGCCGTCGATCTTGATGGCGCTGACCTTGGACGGCACCTGCATGATGTCGCCGGTCAGCGTGGCCACCACGGCGTCGACGGCCTCGCGCGTGACGGCGGAGGCGTCGGTGGACGAGGTGATCTCGCCCTCGGCGTCGTCGGTGATCGTGTCCTGCCCGAGCCGGATGGTGCCCAGGTACTCCTTCTCGGTCAGCGCGAGGTGCCCGAGCAGCTTGGTGGCCTTCTCGACGCCGAGGACGAGGACGCCCGTCGCCATCGGGTCGAGCGTCCCCGCGTGCCCGACGCGCCGGGTCCTGGCGATCCCGCGCATCTTCGCGACGACGTCGTGCGAAGTGAAGCCCGACGGCTTGTCGACGATGACAAGGCCGTCGGGCGTCGGGTGCTGGCTCTGACTCATTCGGCGGCGGCGTCCTCGTCGTCTTCCGGCTTGCGGTACGGGTCGGGCTCGCCCGCGTACGCGGCGCCGGACGCCGCCTCGCGCACCTTGGCGTCCTGGGCCCTGGCCTCCTCGAGGAGGTGCTCGATCGAGCGGGCCGTCTCCGGGAGGGCGTCGGCGACGAAGGCCAGCGTGGGGGTGAACTTCGTCCCCGCCGCCGCGCCGACCGCCGACCGCAGGACGCCCTTGGCGCTCTCCAGCCCCGCGGCGGCGGCCTGGCGCTCCTCCTCGTCCCCGTACACGGTGTAGAAGACGGTCGCCTCCCGCAGGTCACCGGTGACCCGGGTGTCGGTGATGGTCACATGCGACCCCAGGCGCGGGTCCTTGACTCCGCGCTGCAACTTCTGCGCCACCACCTCCCGGATCAGGTCCGCCAGCTTCTTCGCCCGCGCGTTGTCGGCCACTGGTCCGTCTCCTCTTTCTTGCGCTGTGCAATCTGGTCGTGCACGTCCTGCACGCCCCACACGCCGCGTACCTCGTCCACGTGCGTCTACGTACACGAGTACGTCGTCGTGCACGGTCAATCTTCGTCGGTGTGCATCCGCCGTCGTACGGACAGCAGTTCCACCTCGGGCCGGCCGGCGACCATGCGCTCGCACCGGTCCAGTACGTCCGTCAGGTGCCCGACGTCACCGGAGACCATCGCGAGCCCTATCTCGGCCCTGCGGTGGAGGTTCTGGCTGCCGGTCTCCGCCACGCTCACCGCGTACTTGCGCTGCAGCTCGGCGACGATCGGGCGGACGACGGAGCGCTTCTCCTTCAACGACCGTACGTCGCCGAGAAGCAGGTCGAAGGACAGAGTCCCCACATACATGGATAGCCCGGATGTCCCGCCGGTTCGGGTTCAGGGCCCCGCCAACCGCTTGGCAGGGACACAAGAACCGTACACGCAACGGCCGGGGCCGATCGACGGAAATACTCCCGCCGACCGGCCCCGGCTGCCCTCCTGTGACCAGGAGCACCCGTCACCGGGTGCACCCGGATCAGGCGCGCGGCTTCTCGCGCATCTCGTACGTCGCGATGACGTCGTCGACCTTGATGTCGTTGAAGTTTCCGAGGTTGATACCGCCCTCGAAGCCTTCGCGGATCTCGGTGACGTCGTCCTTGAAGCGACGCAGACCCTCGATGTTGAGGTTCTCCGCGATGACCTTGCCGTCGCGGATGAGGCGCGCCTTGGTGTTGCGCTTGACCTCGCCGGAGCGGATGAGGACACCCGCGATGTTGCCCAGCTTGGACGAGCGGAAGACCTCGCGGATCTCCGCCGTACCGAGCTCGACCTCTTCGTACTCCGGCTTCAGCAGACCCTTCAGGGCCGCCTCGATCTCCTCGATGGCCTGGTAGATCACCGAGTAGTACCGGACGTCGACGCCCTCGCGCTCCGCCATCTGCGCGGCACGGCCGGCCGCGCGGACGTTGAAGCCGATGACGATGGCGTCGGAGCCCATCGCCAGGTCGATGTCCGACTCCGTGACCGCACCGACACCGCGGTGCAGGACCCGGATGTCGACCTCTTCACCGACGTCGAGCTGGAGCAGCGAGGACTCGAGAGCCTCCACCGAACCGGACGCGTCGCCCTTGATGATGAGGTTGAGTTCCTGGATCTGACCGGCCTTGAGCACCTTGTCGAGGTCCTCGAGGGACACCCGGCGGGTGCGCTTGGCGAAGGCGGCGTTGCGCTCACGCGCGGCGCGCTTCTCGGCGATCTGGCGGGCCGTACGGTCCTCGTCGACGACGAGGAAGTTGTCGCCGGCGCCCGGGACGTTGGTGAGACCCAGGACCAGGACGGGGGTCGACGGACCCGCTTCCTCGACGTTGTTGCCCTTGTCGTCGAGCATCGCCCGGACACGGCCGTACGCGTCGCCGACCACCATCGTGTCGCCGACCCGCAGCGTGCCTCGCTGGACCAGGACGGTCGCGACGGCGCCGCGGCCACGGTCGAGGTGGGACTCGATCGCGATGCCCTGCGCGTCCTGCTCCGGGTTGGCCCGCAGGTCGAGCGAGGCGTCCGCCGTGAGGATCACGGCCTCCAGCAGGGAGTCGATGTGGAGACCCTGCTTGGCGGAGATGTCGACGAACATGGTGTCGCCGCCGTACTCCTCGGCCACCAGGCCGTACTCGGTCAGCTGACCGCGCACCTTGACCGGGTCGGCACCCTCGACGTCGATCTTGTTGACCGCGACCACGATCGGCACGTCGGCCGCCTTGGCGTGGTTCAGCGCCTCGATCGTCTGAGGCATCACACCGTCGTTCGCCGCCACCACGAGGATCGCGATGTCGGTGGACTTGGCACCACGGGCACGCATGGCGGTGAACGCCTCGTGACCCGGGGTGTCGATGAAGGTGATCTTGCGCTCTTCGTCGTTGACCTGGGTCGCGGCCTGGTACGCACCGATGTGCTGGGTGATACCGCCGGCCTCGCCCGCGATGACGTTCGTCTTGCGGATCGCGTCCAGCAGTCGCGTTTTACCGTGGTCGACGTGACCCATGACGGTCACCACCGGCGGACGCGGCGCGAGGTACTCCTCGCCACCCTCGTCCTCGCCCCACTCGAGGTCGAAGGACTCGAGCAGCTCGCGGTCCTCCTCCTCCGGGGAGACGATCTGAACCGTGTAGTTCATCTCGTCGCCGAGGAGCTGCAGCGTCTCGTCGGAGACGGACTGCGTGGCCGTGACCATCTCGCCGAGGTTCATCATGACCGCGACGAGCGACGCCGGGTTGGCGTTGATCTTCTCCGCGAAGTCGGTGAGGGACGCACCGCGCGACAGGCGAACGGTCTCGCCGTTGCCGCGAGGCAGCATCACGCCGCCGACCGACGGGGCCTGCATGGCCTCGTACTCCTGGCGCCTCTGCCGCTTCGACTTGCGACCACGACGGGCCGGACCGCCGGGACGGCCGAACGCGCCCTGCGTGCCACCACGGCCACCGGGGCCGCCGGGACGACCGGCGAAGCCGGGACGGCCACCGCCGCCACCGAAGCCACCGCCACCGGGACCACCGGGACGACCGCCGCCACCGCCGCCACCGGGACGGCCGGCGAAGCCGCCGCCACCGCCACCGGGACCGGCCGGACGACCGGCGAAGCCGGGACGGCCACCGCCGCCACCGCCGCCGGGACCACCGGGACGACCGCCGGCCGCGGGACCGCGACCGCCGCCACCGGGGCCCGGACGCGGGCCGGCAGCCGGACGCTGCGGCATCATGCCCGGGTTCGGGCGGTTACCGGCGGGGCCGGCACCCGGACGCGGGGCCTGGGGACGCGGCATGCCGCCGGGCGTGGGACGCGCGCCACCGGGACCGGCCTGCGGACGGGGACCGCCCTGACCGGCGCCCTGCGGACGCGGACCACCCGGGGCACCCTGGCCACCCGGACGCGGGGCACCGCCCGGACGGGGCGCCTGGGGGCGCGCCATGCCGGTGGAGCCGCCGGAGGTGAAGGGGTTGTTGCCCGGACGCGGACCCGCGGGACGGGCACCGCCCGGACGCGGAGCGCGCTCGCCACCGGGGCGCGGGGCTCCGGGACGGGCGCCGCCCTGGCCACCCTGGCCGGGACCCTGGGCCGGCCGTGCGGCCGGACGGGGACCGGGGGTGGCACCGGGGCGCTGACCGGCGGCCGGGGCCGACGGAGGCGCGGTGAACTCCGGGTTCGACGGGGCCGGGCCGGCCGGAGCCGGCTTGGCCGCGGCGGGCTTGGCCGCCGCCGCGGGCTTCGGGCCCGGCGTGGGGCGCGGGCCGGGGGCCGGCGCCGAGCTACCTCCCGCGCGGCTTGCCGCCGCGGGGGAGGGCGAGTCGGCCACCGGGGGCTTCGGCGCGGGAGCGCCGGGCTTCGGGGCGGCCGGACGTGCCGCCTGCGCCGGGGAGGGCGCGGGGGCGGTGGGTGTACTGGGGGACCCACCCTCGCGGCTTGCCGCCGCGGGGGAGGAAGGCGCGGCCTTGCGGGGCGCGCCGGGCTTGGCTGCGGACTTGCCGGCGTTGCCGCCGGGCCCCTGCAGCGCGTCAGTCAGCTTGCGTACAACCGGCGCCTCGATCGTCGAGGACGCCGAACGGACGAATTCACCGAGTTCTTGGAGCTTGGCCATGACGACCTTGCTCTCCACGCCGAACTCCTTGGCGAGTTCGTATACCCGGACCTTAGCCACTTCGCTCCTTTTAGGTCCGGGTTACCGCCGGACCGTCGCTACTTCATGGGCGTACTCATCGCGTACTCATCGAGTGCTCATCGCAATCTCGACCTACTTCCAACTCGCGAGGTACCTGACCGCACGGTGATCCGTGCCGTACTTCTTTCTTACGGTGTCGCCTGCTCGACGTAGTGGCGCAACTCCGCGGTTTCGAGCGGCCCCTGGACCCTGAAGGCCCTCGGGAACGCCCGGCGGCGGACCGCCAGGTCGAGACAGACCGAGGCGGGATGCACGTATGCACCCCGGCCGGGCAGCGTACCGCGTGAATCGGGGGCACAGCCGCCCTCGATCACCACGATGCGCAGCAGATCGCGCTTGGCCGCTCGCTCCCGGCATCCCACACAGGTTCGCTCAGGGCATGCGCGGGCATGCGTCCGGCCAGACACGCTTAAGTCTACCTCCCCGCACCGACCTCACCCCTCTGGGGCAAAAATCGAACGGTTGTTGTCGTGATCTCATCGTGTCACAACGTGACCACGACGGGTTCTATTCCCGGTGCCCTGGCGGGCCGCCGGCCTCAGTCCTGCTCGGAGACCTGCTCCGTGTCGGGGCGGATGTCGATGCGCCAGCCGGTGAGACGGGCGGCGAGGCGGGCGTTCTGGCCCTCCTTGCCGATCGCCAGGGAGAGCTGGTAGTCCGGCACGATCACCCGGGCGGAGCGGGCGCCGAGGTCGACGATCTCCACCTTGGAGACCCGGGCCGGGGACAGCGCGTTCGCCACCATCTCGGCCGGGTCGTCCGACCAGTCGACGATGTCGATCTTCTCGCCGTGCAGTTCGGCCATGACATTGCGCACACGGCCGCCCATCGGGCCGATGCAGGCGCCCTTGGGGTTCAGGCCCGAACGGGTGGACCGTACAGCGATCTTGGTGCGGTGACCGGCCTCACGGGCGATCGCGGCGATCTCGACCGAGCCGTCCGCGATCTCGGGGACCTCCAGCGCGAAGAGCTTCTTCACCAGATTGGGGTGCGTGCGCGAAAGGGTGACGGACGGACCGCGGACACCCTTGGCGACCCGGACGACGTACGTCCGCAGGCGCAGGCCGTGCGTGTACTCCTCGCCCGGCACCTGCTCCTGCACCGGAAGGATGGCTTCCAGCTTGTCGTCCAGCCTGACCAGGACGTTCTTCGGGTCCTTGCCCTGCTGCACCATGCCGGCCACGACATCGCCCTCACGGCGGGCGTACTCACCGAAGGTGACGTCGTTCTCGGCGTCCCGCAGCCGCTGCTGGATGACCTGGCGGGCGGTGCTCGCGGCGATCCGGCCGAAGTCCGACGGGGTGTCGTCGAACTCCTTCGGCTCCTGCCCCTCCTCCAGGTCCGCGGGGTCCTCCTTCGCCCACACCGTCACGTGACCGGTCTGCCGGTCCAGCACGACGCGTGCGTGGCGGCGGGCGCCCTCGGTGCGGTGGTACGCGATGAGGAGGGCCGACTCGATCGCCTCGACCAGCAGGTCGAAGGCAATCTCCTTCTCCTGTGCCAAGCCCCTCAGGAGCTTCACGTCGATGTCCACGGTTACGCCTCCTCTTCCTTCTTGTCCTTGCGGTTGAACTCGATCTCCACGCGCGCCTTGGCGATGTCCGGGAACTCCACACGGCGGGTGGTGGGCTTGCGCCCCTTCACTCCCGGCACCTCGAGATCGAGGCCGTCGCCGTCCACGGAGAGGATGCGGGCCACCAGCTCACCGCCCTCGTGGAACTGGAGCTTCACCAGGCGGCCGGTGGCGCGTACGTAGTGGCGGTGCTCGGTCAACGGGCGGTCGGCGCCCGGCGAGCTCACTTCGAGGACGTACTCCTCGTCGCCCATCGCGTCCGTCTCGTCCAGCCTGTCCGAGATGGCGCGGCTCAGCTCGGCACAGGCGTCGAGTTCCACGCCCTCGTCCGAGTCCACGACGATCCTCAGCATCCGGCGGCGGCCGGCCCGTGACACCTCGATCTCCTCGAGATCCAGATCCTTGGCGCTGACGAGCGGCTCCAGCAGCCCGCGCAGCCTCTCGCTCTGGGTGGTGCTCATCCGGGTGACTCCTCGGCCGCGTGTGCTGTTGTGGGATCGTCGCGTGTCAGATCAAAGGGTATCCGGTCGCGGGGGGTGTTGCCGTCCACCTCGCGCCGGCCCGCAGGTACGCTCGCCTGCGGTGATCTTCGAGCCGGCCGAGGGGAGAGACGCGTGGGGCGCACGGGTACGACGCGCAGACGCGCGCTCATCGTGACGGGCGCGGCGGCCACGGGCGCGCTGGCGCCGACCGGGCTGCTGACGGGCTGTTCACCGGGTGACGGCCGGCGTGGTACACGCTCCTCGGCGGCCGAGCGGGAGGAGGCCCGGCTGCGGCGCCGCTCCGTCGCGACCAGCGCGGCGCTGCTGGAGCGGTACGACGCGGTGCTCGCCGCGCACCCCTCGCTGGGCCCCCGGCTGTACCCGCTGCGCGCGGCGGTGGCCTCGCACACGGCGGCGCTGGGCGCGCCCGACACGGGCCCCGGGGCGGGGACGGCCACGCCGCCGGGGACCGCCGCGGGAGCGCCCGCCGCCCCGACCGCGGCCCCGGCACCGGCCGCGTCCGCGGCCGGGACAGCCGCCCCCACCGCCCGGCCGAGTGGCTCCCCCGAGCCCGTACCGCAGGACCCGGGCGGCGCCCTCGCGCGGCTCGCCGCGGACGCCCGCCGTACCGCGGAGGCGCACACCGCCGCGCTGCTGGCCGCCCCGCCCGAGTACGCGCGGCTGCTGGCCTCCGTCGCCGCCGCCGCGGCGGCGCACGCGTATCTGCTGACCGCCGACCAGGGCGGCGCCTGAGCCGCCGCCCCAGCACGAAGGGACCCCATATGAGCGCCCTGGACGCCGTCCAGGCGGCACTCGCCGCCGAGCACGCGGCGGTGTACGGCTACGGGGTCGTCGGCGCCCGGGTCGGCGAGGACCGGCGGGCCGAGGCGACCGCCGCGTACGACGCGCACCGCGCGCGGCGCGACGCGCTCACGCGCACCGTCCGCGACCTGGGCGGCAGGCCCGCCGCTGCCGCCGCCGGGTACGCGCTGCCGTTCGCGGTGCCGGACGCCGCCGCGGCCGTACGGCTGGCCGCGGAGCTGGAGGACCGGATCGCGGGCGTCTACTCCGACCTGGTGCGGGCGGCCGAGGGGCCGCTGCGCCGCGAGGCGGCGGGCGCGCTGCGGGAGGCAGCGGTGCGGGCGGTGCGGTGGCGGGGCAGCGGCGTAGCCTTTCCTGGGCTCGCCGAGCGACGGTGAGTGACCGCACGGATCCGGAACACCCCCCTCGGGCAGTGAGCCCGGCCGGCGAAAGGGAACAACGCACGCATGGCTTTCGAACCGCCGCAGCGACTGGTGCGGGCGCTCGGCGAGGTGTACGGGGACGCGGCTGCCCGCGACTGGCTCGACCGGCTGCCGGACGCCGTCCGGGACGAGCTGTCCCGGCGCGGGCTGGACATCGAGCGACTGGTCGCCCCCGGCGGGCGCAGCAGCCTGGTCGTCCTCGTACGGCAGCCGGACGGGGAGCCGGCCGCGCTGAAGGTGGCGCCCCCGTTCACCGCGCCGGAGCGGGAGCGGGCCGCGCTCGCCCACTGGAACGGCTGGGGCGCGGTGCGGCTCCTGGACGGCGGGGACGCCGGGCCGGGGCTGCTGCTGGAGCGGCTGCACCCGGAGATGTCCCTGCGCTCACTGCCGGAGGCCAAGGCGCTGCTGGAGGCGGCGGGCACGGTGCGGCGGCTGTGGGTGGAGCCGCCCTCGGGGCACGGTTTCGAGTCGGTGGCGGAGCGCACGGCGCGACAGGCGGAGGCGATGCGGGCCGCGAAGGACGCGGCGACGGCCGAGCTCGTGACCGCCGCGCTGGACGCGCGCGAGGAGCTGGTGTCCGGTGCGGCCGAGGAAGTGCTGCTGCACGGCGCCTTCCGGCAGGGCAAGGTGCTGGCCGGTGACCGCGCGCCGTGGCTGGCGGTGGGCCCGGACCCGGTCGTCGGCGAACGCGCGTACGACCTGGCGCGGCTGGTCCGTGACCGGGTCGAGGACCTGGTCGCGGCGGCCTCGGGCGCGGCGGTGGCCCGCCGCCGGGTGAACAAGCTGGCCGACTCGCTGGACATGGACCGCGAGAGGCTGCGCGGCTGGACGCTGTTCCGGGCCGTCGAGTCGGGGACCCGCGCGCTGGCGGCGGGGCGGCGGCAGGACGGGGAGCTGCTGCTGGAGTTCGCGGGCTGGCTGTAGGGGGCCCGCGCAGCGGTGTGTCCGCTCAAGGGGCGGGCCCGGCGGCGTCCGGGGCGCCCCCGGCGACGCCGTGGGGGCCGGGCGGCGTCGGACGGCTCCGGGCGGTGGCCGGGGGGTGTCCGCGGCGACGGGCCGGATCGCCCCGCAGTGGGCGTCGCAGGCAGTCATCGCCGCAGGCCGGAGCCGTCGGCCTCCCCGAATGGCCCTGTAAGTGCGATATTGGGCATACGCACCCGTACCCACCCGGCTTCGACGGCAGGGGGTTGTCATGGTCGAGGAAGTGCTCACGGCGGCCGCGGCGACGGCGTCCGCAGGCGCGGTGTACCTGGCAGCCGCCGCCAGGGTCATCAAGCAGTACGAGCGCGGGGTCGTGCTCCGGTTCGGCCGGCTCCGCAGCGGGGTCCGGTCCCCCGGGTTCACCATGGTGGTCCCGTTCATCGACCGGCTGCAGAAGGTCAACATGCAGATCGTGACGATGCCGGTGCCCGCCCAGGAGGGCATCACCCGCGACAACGTCACGGTCCGCGTCGACGCGGTCGTGTACTTCAAGGTCGTGGACGCGGCGGCGGCGGTCATCCGGGTCGAGGACTACCGTTTCGCGGTCTCGCAGATCGCGCAGACGTCGCTGCGCTCGATCATCGGCAAGAGCGACCTGGACGACCTGCTGTCGAACCGGGAGAAGCTCAACCAGGGCCTTGAACTCATGATCGACAACCCCGCCGTGGAGTGGGGCGTGACGATCGACCGTGTCGAGATCAAGGACGTGTCGCTGCCGGAGACGATGAAGCGCTCCATGGCCCGCCAGGCGGAGGCCGACCGCGAGCGGCGGGCGCGGGTCATCAACGCCGACGCGGAGCTCCAGGCCTCGAAGAAGCTGGCGGAGGCCGCCGGAGTGATGTCGGAGACGCCTTCCGCGCTCCAGCTGCGGCTGCTGCAGACGATCGTGGCGGTGGCCGCCGAGAAGAACTCGACGCTGGTGCTGCCCTTCCCGGTGGAGCTGCTGCGCTTCCTGGAGCGGGCCGGGCAGAACCCGCCCCCCGAGCAGAGGCCGGCGCCGGCCCCGGCGCTGCACGTCCACGATCCGCACACGCACGATTCGCACACGCACGAGCCGTATCCGCAGGAGCCGTATCCGCAGGAGCCGGTCGTCCCGGACGCGTACGTCCACGAGACGCGCGCGGCCGCTCCGGCCGCCCCCCTTCGGCAGGTCCGGGACGCGCGGGAGGTCCGGGAGGAGGACACCGGCACGGCCGGGTGCATGTGACGCGGCGCCACGGGACGGGGCCGCGACCCGGAGTGCCGGGTCGCGGCCCCGTGACGCGCGCGGCGGCGGCGGGCCGTGTTACGCGGACAGGCGGGCGATCGCCTCGTCGACCGTGAGCTCCTCGCGCTCACCGGTGCGGCGGTCCTTCAGCTCCAGGACGCCCTCGGCGGAGCGGCGGCCGGCGACGAGGATCTTCGGTACGCCGATGAGCTCCGCGTCCGTGAACTTGACGCCCGGCGAGACCCCGGCCCGGTCGTCGACCAGGACGCGCAGCCCCGCCTGGCCCAGCTTCTCCGCGACGTCGAGCGCGAGCTCGGTCTGGAGCGCCTTGCCGGCCGCGACGACGTGGACGTCGGCCGGGGCGATCTCGCGGGGCCAGCACAGGCCCTGCTCGTCGGCGTGCTGCTCGGCCAGGGCCGCGACCGCGCGGGACACGCCGATGCCGTACGAGCCCATCGTGACGCGCACGGGCTTGCCGTTCTGGCCGAGGACGTCGAGCTGCATGGCGTCGGTGTACTTGCGGCCCAGCTGGAAGATGTGGCCGATCTCGATGGCGCGGTCCAGCTTGAGGCCGGTGCCGCACCGCGGGCAGGGGTCGCCGTCCTCGACCACGACGACGTCGAGGTACTCGTCGACCTCGAAGTCGCGGCCGGCGACGACGTTCCTGGCGTGGGTGTCGGGCTTGTTGGCGCCGGTGATCCAGGAGGTGCCGTGGGCCACGCGCGGGTCGGCGATGTAGCGGACCTTGTCCAGTCCCTGCGGGCCGACGTAGCCGCGGACGAGGTCGGGGCGGCCGGTGAAGTCGTCGGCCGTGACGAGCTCGACGGTGGCCGGGGCCAGGTGGTCCTCCAGCTTGCCGAGGTCGACCTCGCGGTCGCCCGGGACGCCGACGGCCACGATCTCCCCGTCGACCTTGACCAGCAAGTTCTTGAGGGTCGCGGAGGCCGGGACGCCCAGGTGTGCGGCGAGCGTCTCGATGGTCGGCGTGTCCGGGGTGTCCAGCTCCTCGACGGGGCCGTGCGCGGAGGCGTCCGCGGGCTCGCCGGCCGGGTAGGTGACGGCCTCGGTGTTGGCGGCGTAGTCGCAGGAGGGGCAGTGGACGAAGGTGTCCTCACCGGCGGCGGCCGGGGCGAGGAACTCCTCCGACGCGGAGCCGCCCATGGCACCCGACACCGCGGAGACGATCTTGTGCTCCAGGCCGAGCCGCTGGAAGATCTTGATGTACGCCTCGCGGTGCAGCCGGTACGACTCGGCGAGGCCCTCGTCCGTGGTGTCGAAGGAGTACGAGTCCTTCATCTGGAACTCACGGCCGCGCAGGATGCCCGAGCGCGGACGCGCCTCGTCGCGGTACTTCGTCTGGATCTGGTAGAGGATCACCGGCAGGTCCTTGTAGGACGTGCACTGGTCCTTGACCAGGAGGGTGAAGATCTCCTCGTGGGTGGGGCCGAGCAGGTAGTCGGCGCCCTTGCGGTCCTTCAGGCGGAACAGCTCGGCGCCGTACTCCTCCCAGCGGCCCGTCGCCTCGTAGGGCTCCTTGGGCAGCAGGGCCGGCAGCAGGACCTCCTGCGCGCCGATCGCGTCCATCTCCTCGCGCACGACGCGGGCGACGTTCTCCAGGACCTTCTTGCCGAGCGGCAGCCAGGACCAGATGCCCGCGGCGTTGCGGCGGACGTAACCGGCACGGACGAGCAGCTTGTGGCTGAGCGTCTCGGCGTCCGCCGGGTCGTCGCGCAGTGTCTTGACCATCAACCGGGACATGCGCTGGACCTGGGCCATGGGAACTCTCCTGCGGTGAAAAGTGTGATGGCTAGGAGGTTAGCCCCGGGCCCCCGCCCCGCGGAAATCAGTAACGCCCGCGCAGCGGCAGCGGCGCGCCCATCACCGCGTACGGCTTCGCGGCGCTCGGGAAGTGGACGCGCAGGGCGAGGTCCTCGTATCCGAGGGAGCGGTAGAGCAGCCGGGCGGTGTTCTCGACGTCGATCGCGGAGAGGATCGAGCGCGGTTCCTCGGCCGCGTCGGTGATGGTGGTGATCAGTCGGCGGCCGATGCCCCGGCCCTGGAAGTCGGGGTGGACGTGGAGTTCGGTGATGACGAAGGAGTCGTCGAGCCAGCTGTCGTTGCCCTCGCGGACGAGGTACGGCTGGACGACCGTGGACCACCAGTGGGCGCGGTCGTTGGGCATCCCGTACACGAAGCCGACGAGCCGCCCGGACGGTGTCGTCGCGCCGTAGGCGAGGGCACCCGGGCAGAGCAGATGGCGCAGGACGATATGGCGGCGCACGGCGACCTCGTCCTCGCTGAGGCCGAAGGCGACGGCCTGTACGGCGAGCGCCGCGTCCACGTGCGCGGCGAGGTTGACCGGTTCGACCACGACGTCTTCCATGTGCCGAACCCTAGCCTCAGAACAGCACGCTCATGAAGGCGCCGACCTCGCGGAAGCCGACACGGCGGTACGCCGCCCGCGCCGGAGTGTTGTAGTCGTTGACGTAGAGCGAGACGACCGGCGCGACGTCGGCGAGGGCGTAGCGCAGGACGGCGGCCATGCCGGTCTCGGAGAGGCCGCGGCCACGGTACTCGGGGGCGACCCAGACGCCCTGGATCTGGCAGGCCTGCGGCGTCGCCGCGCCGATCTCCGCCTTGAAGACGACCTTGCCGTCGTCGATGCGGGCGAAGGAGCGGCCGGCTCCGACCAGTTCGGCGACGCGTGCCTGGTAGAGCAGTCCGCCGTCGCCGGTCATCGGTGAGATGCCGACCTCCTCGGTGAACATGGCCACGCACGCCGGCATGATCACGTCTATTTCGTCCTTGCGGATGCGGCGGACGCAGGGGTCGGGCTCGATGTCCGGCGAGGGCTGTTCGGTGACCATGAGGGGCTGGTGGGGGCGTACGTCGCGGGCGGGGCCCCAGCTCGGTTCGAGGAGCCGCCACAGCCGGCCGGTGGGTTCGGCGGGGCCGACGATGGAGGAGCAGCGGCGGCCGGTGCGGCGGGCGCGGTCGGCGAAGGCGCGGACGGCTTCGGGGGTGGCGCAGATGGGGACGAGGTTGGCGCCGGAGTAGCACAGGGAGGTCAGCCGCCCGTCCGCGTACCAGCCCCACATCTCGCCGCCGAGGCGCCAGGGGTCGAGCCCGGCGGCCCGGACGCGGGAGGTGACGAACGCGTTGGAGACGGGGTCGCTCTCCAGGAGGGCGAGCACGGCTCCGAGATCGCTGGGTTCGAGGACCCGGGTGGTGGTCTGCGTCAGCACGAGGGGGCCTCACCGTGTTCCTACAGGGTCCTGGAACTGTACCTGGCGGTGCGTTGGGAGGGGCAGGGACGGCTGCCGGGCCGGGAAGGCGCGAAGCCCCGCCGCGGGCCGCGCGGCGGGGCTTGTGGTGCGTGGGACGGAGTGCGTACGGGATGCGTAGGGGGTGCGTAGGGGGTCGTCAGCTGACGGAGACCGAGGGCTCGCCGGAGGGGATGCCGTCCTTCTCCATCTGCTCGGCGATCTTCATGGCTTCCTCGATGAGGGTCTCGACGATCTTCGACTCCGGAACGGTCTTGATCACCTCGCCCTTCACGAAGATCTGCCCCTTGCCATTGCCCGAGGCCACACCCAGGTCCGCCTCACGGGCCTCGCCCGGACCGTTCACCACACAGCCCATCACCGCCACCCGCAGCGGCACCTCCATGCCCTCCAGACCCGCGGTCACCTCATCGGCCAGCCGGTACACATCCACCTGCGCACGACCGCACGACGGACACGACACGATCTCCAGACGCCGCTGCCGCAGGTTCAGCGACTCCAGGATCTGGATACCGACCTTGACCTCCTCCGCCGGCGGAGCCGACAGCGACACCCGGATCGTGTCCCCGATACCCTCGCTCAGCAGCGCGCCGAACGCCACGGCCGACTTGATCGTCCCCTGGAACGCCGGACCCGCCTCCGTCACACCCAGATGCAGCGGATAGTCACACGCGGCCGCCAGCTGACGATAGGCGGCGATCATCACCACCGGGTCGTTGTGCTTCACCGAGATCTTGATGTCCCGGAAACCGTGCTCCTCGAACAGCGACGCCTCCCACAGCGCCGACTCCACCAGCGCCTCGGGGGTGGCCTTGCCGTACTTCTCCAGCAGCCGCCGGTCCAGCGAGCCCGCGTTCACACCGATCCGGATCGGCACCCCCGCCTCCCCGGCCGCCTTCGCGATCTCCTTGACCTTGTCGTCGAACTGCTTGATGTTGCCGGGGTTGACCCGCACCGCGGCACACCCCGCGTCGATCGCCGCGAAGACGTACTTCGGCTGGAAGTGAATGTCCGCGATCACCGGGATCTGCGACTTCTTCGCGATCACCGACAGAGCGTCCGCGTCATCCTGCGTCGGACACGCCACCCGTACGATCTGGCAACCCGACGCCGTCAGCTCGGCGATCTGCTGCAAGGTCGCCCCGATGTCCGAGGTCCGGGTCGTCGTCATGGACTGCACCGACACGGGAGCGTCGCCGCCGACAGCCACCGACCCGACCTGGATCTTGCGGCTGACCCGGCGGTCGGCGAGCTTGGTCGGAACGGACGGGATACCGAGAGAAATCGCGGTCATCTGGTGTGCAACCCCAAGGTGTGGATCGAGGTCCCGAGATCGGCGGGCTCCAGGTTTGAGGTTACAGCCCCGGGGCCGAGCGGCCGGACACCACCGGGCGTCCGGCCGCCGTCGTTCACCTGCGCGCCGCCCGGTCGAACTAGGTGATCTTCACCGGGTTCACGATGTCCGCCACGAGCACGAGCAGCGTGAAGCAGATGAAGATGCCGGCCACCACGTACGCCACCGGCATCAGCTTGGCCACGTCGAACGGGCCGGGGTCCGGGCGCCGGAAGACCTTCGCCACGGTGCGGCGTACGGACTCCCACAGCGCGCCCGCGATGTGCCCGCCGTCCAGCGGCAGCAGCGGCAGCATGTTGAACAGGAAGAGCGAGAGGTTGAAGGTGGCCAGGAGCATCAGGAACGACGCGACGATGTTCTGCGTCGGGATGTCCAGGTTCATCACCTCGCCACTGATGCGCGCGGCACCGATCACGCCCACCGGGGAGTCGGACTTGCGTTCGCCGTCGCCGAAGGCCGCGTTCCACAGGTCGGGGATCTTGGAGGGCAGCGCGACGATGGAGTCGACACCGCTCTCGATCATGTCGCCCATGCGGTCGACGGACTGACCCAGGGTGAGCGGCGTGATCTCGGTCCGGGAGGCGAAGCCCAGGTAGCCGGCCTTGACGTAGTCCTCCGGGACGACCTCGCCGTCGGCGTCCTTCTTGACCACGGTGTTCTCGATGAGCGTGGGGTGCAGGACGACCTCCTCGCCGTCACGTACGACGGTGAGGCTGGCCGGTCCGACGGTGGCGCGGATGCGGTCGGAGAGGGTGGGCCAGTCGTGCACGCGCTCACCGTTGAAGGCGACGATCTTGTCGCCCTCCTTCAGACCGGCGGCGTAGCCGGGCGAGACCGGGTCGCCCTTGGCGCACGTGTCCCGCTTCTCGCTCTGCTCGATGACGCACTTCTGGACCCCGGCGACCTCGGTCGTCTGGGTCTGCATGCCGAAGGTCATCGCGACGCCGAGGAAGATCGCGACGGCGAGCACCAGGTTCATGAAGGGGCCCGCGAACATCACGATGACGCGTTTCCACGGCTTGCGCGTGTAGAACAGCCGGTTCTCGTCGCCCGGCCGGAGCTCCTCGAACGCCGCCGAGCGGGCGTCCTCGATCATGCCGCGGAACGGCGAGGTGGAGCGGGCCTCGATCCGGCCGTCGTCGCCGGGCGGGAACATCCCGATCATGCGGATGTAACCGCCGGCGGGGATGGCCTTGATGCCGTACTCCGTCTCGCCCTTCTGCCGGGACCAGATGGTCGGGCCGAAGCCGACCATGTACTGCGGTACCCGGATGCCGAAGAGCTTGGCCGTGGAGAGGTGGCCGAGCTCGTGCCAGGCGATGGAGATGAGCAGTCCGACGGCGAACAGCGCGACGCCGAGGATGGTCAACAGAATCGTCATGCGCGCGCCTCCGCGGATCGTCCTTCGCTGAACCGTGCCGCCATCTCACGGGCCCGGGCACGGGCCCAGGTCTCCGCCTCCAGGACGTCCGGGACGGTGAGTGAGGTTCCCGTGTCCGGTACGCCGTGCTCCGCGACGACCGCTGTGACCGTGTCCATGATCCCGGTGAAGGGCAGCCGGCCGGCGAGGAACGCCTCCACGCACTCCTCGTTGGCCGCGTTGAAGACGGCCGGGGCGGTGCCGCCCAGTTCCCCGACGTGCCGGGCGAGGCCGACGGACGGGAACGCCTCGGTGTCGAGGGGGAAGAACTCCCAGGTGGAGGCGGTGGACCAGTCGAAGGCGGGGGCGGCGTCGGGCACCCGCTCCGGCCAGCCGAGCCCGATGGCGATCGGGCCGCGCATGTCGGGCGGGGTCGCCTGGGCGAGAGTCGAGCCGTCCGTGAATTCCACCATTGAATGAACATACGACTGGGGATGGACGACGACCTCAATGCGGTCGAAGGGAATGTCGTAGAGCAGGTGCGCCTCGATGACCTCAAGTCCCTTGTTGACCAGAGTGGCGCTGTTCACCGTGATCACCGGCCCCATGGCCCAGGTGGGGTGCGCGAGGGCGTCCTCCCGGGTGACGTGCGCCAGCTCCGCCTTCGTACGGCCGCGGAAGGGGCCGCCGGAGGCGGTGACGACCAGCTTGCGGACGTCGGCGCGGGTGCCGGCGGCCAGCGCCTGGAAGAGCGCGGCGTGCTCGGAGTCGACCGGGATGATCTGGCCCGGCTTGGCGACCGCCTTCACCAGCGGGCCGCCGACGATCAGCGACTCCTTGTTGGCGAGGGCGAGGGTGCGGCCCGCTTCGAGGGCGGCCAGGGTCGGAGCGAGTCCGATGGAGCCGGTGATGCCGTTGAGCACGGTGTGGCAGTCGGAGGCCGCCAGCTCGGTGGCCGCGTCGGGCCCGGCGAGGATCTCGGGCAGCGGATCCGAGCCGTACTGCTCCCTCAGCGCGGCCCGCAGCGCGGGCACCGCCTCCTCGCGCGCCACGGCCACCGTGCGCACCCGCAGCCGGCGCGCCTGCTCGGCCAGCAGCCCGGCCCGCCCGCCGGCGGCGGACAGGGCGGTGACGCGGAAGCGGTCGGGGTTGCGCAGGACCAGGTCGATGGCCTGGGTACCGATGGACCCGGTGGAGCCGAGGACGACGATGTCCCGGCGGCCTTCGGCCGGATCGAAGGCGATGTGCGGGTCTGCGAGGGGGGCTGGACTGTCGCTCATGCCCCCATTCTTGCCGCATCCCCCGAGTGCCAGGACCAGTACTCCCCGGACAGGCGCCCCGAGTCCCGGGGCGGGCGGTCGCCGCCGGCGCCGGGACGGTGGGCGCCGGGGCGACGTGCCCGGTGTGTCCGTACAGCTTCGCCGCCCCGCGCGCCCGTGCTCAGCGGATGGGACGGTGGACGTTCTCGCGGGTGGACGGGCCCGGGGTGGCGTCGGCGATCCAGGGGCCGTCGCCGCTGGGGTCGAGGACGCCTTCCTCCAGCCAGGTGTACGTGCCGGACAGCACGCCCTTGACGACCGTGCGGTCCAGGTCGTCGGTGTTGTGCCAGAGCCGGCCGAACAGCTCCTCGACGCGGATGCGGGACTGGCGGCAGAAGGCGTCCGCCAGCTGGTACGCCTCGCGGCCGTGGTCCTCGGTCGTGCGCAGCAGCTCCGCCCGTACGCAGGCGGCGCTCATCGCGAAGAGCTCGGCGCCGATGTCGACGATCCGGCCGAGGAAACCCTGCTTGGTCTCCATGCGGCCCTGCCAGCGGGACATGGCGTAGAACGTGGAGCGGGCCAGCTTGCGGGCGGTGCGTTCGACGTAGCGCAGGTGCGTCGACAGGTCGGGGTGCCCGGCCGGGTGGAACTCGGCGTACGAGCGCGGGAGCCGGCCGGGTCCGGCGACCAGTTTGGGCAGCCAGCGGGCGTAGAAGGCGCCCGCCCGGACGCCTGCCCTGGCCTTGTCGCCGAGCGTCTTGTCGGGGTCGATGATGTCGCCGGCGACGGCGAGGTGGGCGTCGACGGCCTCACGGGCGATCAGCAGGTGCATGATCTCGGTCGAGCCCTCGAAGATGCGGTTGATGCGCAGATCGCGCAGCAGCTGCTCGGCGGGGACCGCGCGTTCGCCCCGGGCGGCCAGCGACTCGGCGGTCTCGAAGCCGCGTCCGCCGCGGATCTGGACCAGCTCGTCCGCCATGAGCCAGGCCATCTCGGAGCCGTACAGCTTGGCCAGGGCCGCCTCGATGCGGATGTCGTTGCGGTCCTCGTCGGCCATCTGGCTGGACAGGTCCACCACCGCTTCGAGGGCGAAGGTGGTGGCGGCGATGAAGGAGATCTTCGCGCCGACGGCTTCGTGGTGGGCGACCGGCTTGCCCCACTGCTCGCGGACGGCGGACCACTCGCGGGCGATCTTCAGGCACCACTTGCCGGCCCCGACGCACATGGCGGGCAGCGACAGGCGCCCGGTGTTGAGGGTGGTCAGCGCGATCTTGAGGCCGGCGCCCTCGGGGCCGATGCGGTTCGCGGCGGGGACGCGTACCTGGTGGAAGCGGGTGACGCCGTTCTCCAGGCCGCGCAGCCCCATGAAGGCGTTGCGGTTCTCGACGGTGACGCCGGGCGACTGCGCCTCGACGACGAACGCGGTGATGCCGCCCTTGTGCCCCTCGGACTTCGGTACGCGGGCCATGACGACGAGCAGGTCGGCGACGACGCCGTTGGTGGTCCACAGCTTCACGCCGTCCAGGACGTAGTCGTCACCGTCCGGTACGGCGGTGGTGGCGAGGCGGGCCGGGTCGGAGCCCACGTCCGGCTCGGTGAGCAGGAAGGCGGAGATGTCGGTGCGGGCCAACCTCGGCAGAAAGGTTTCCTTCTGCTCGGGGGTGCCGAAGATCTTCAGCGGCTGCGGTACGCCGATCGACTGATGGGCGGAGAGCAGCGCGCCGACGGCCGGGCTCACGGAGCCGACGAGGGCCAGGGCCTTGTTGTAGTACACCTGGGTGAGGCCGAGCCCGCCGTACTTGGGGTCGATCTTCATGCCGAGGGCGCCGAGCTCCTTGAGGCCGTCGATCACCGCGTCGGGGATGCGGGCCTCGCGCTCGATCAGCGCGCCGTCGATCTTCGTCTCGCAGAAGTCGCGGAGTTTCGCGAGGAACTCCTCGCCGCGCTGCGCGTCCTGGGAGGGCGGCAGCGGGTGCGGGTGGATCAGGTCGAGGCGGAAGCGGCCGAGGAACAGCTCCTTGGCGAAGCTGGGCTTGCGCCAGTCCTGCTCGCGGGCCGCCTCGGCGACCTGGCGGGCTTCTCGCTCGGAGACTTTGGGCTTGTGGTGGGGGCCGGACATGGGGGCTCACCTCGCCGCGGAGTCGGGGGCGGCCGGCCGGTGGTGGTGCCGACCGGTGCTACCCGTCCGTATTACCCGATTCCGGTGGGTGATAAAAGACGGCCGGAGCCCCCGTACAGCGGTGTCCCCACGACGCCCCCTGACCTGCGGCTTCTCTCTCACCTGCGCCAATGCTCGGCGCTGCGGCCCGCATCTTCACGCGTCCGGCCGCAGGCCGCGGCCACCCGCGTGATCGGCCATCGGTGTTTCCCGTGGGAGCCCGGGACCACGCGTCACGGCGCCGCACCCGGCGGAACTCCTCGCTCCACCAGGGCGCCGACCGGGGGCGCCTCGGCGGGCCGGTGCCAACCTGACGCGCATTGTGATCGCAGGACGCTCCTCGTGCTGTGACCCGGAGACGACGCACTGTTGGGTATCACCGCCTGCTGGGCCGGATGTTCGCGTTCAGGTGGAAGAAGTTGTCGGGATCGTACGTGTTCTTGAGAGACACGAGCCGCTCATGGTTCCCGCCGTAAGCCGCCCGCACGCGCTCCTCCCCCTCTTCTCCCAGGTTGTTCACGTATTCGGCTCCCAGAGAGAAGGGGCTCATCGCGTCCCACCACCGCCGGACCCACTGCCTCTGCGTCCGGAGTTCCCCGGGGTCGGGGTCGGTCCAGATGGACGCAGCGAAGTTGTCATACTGCGCGTTCCGGGGGCGGAAGGCCGTGGCGGATGGGTCGACGCGGCCGACGGCACCGCCGTATTGCTGGAAGACGATGAGGGACCTGGGGGACGGGGCGCGGGCGAAGTGGTCCACCGTGGCCTCCACGGTGTCGTCGGCGATCCGTTCCAGGAAATGGGACTTCCAGTAGTAGCGGAGGCCGATGGGGAAGAAGGCGTCGGCCGCGGCCTGCAGTTCCGTATACGCCACCGGGCCGATCCCGTCGACCAGCGGAGGGCCGAACCGCCGGAGTGGTCGCAGCACACGCTCGCCCTCCTCCATCGACCCGATGTAACACACGGAGATGGCGAGCAATGGGTCGCCATCGGGTGAAGTCAGGAAGATCGCGTCGGCCGACAGCTCGTCGGGAGCCGACAGGGAGTACTCGCCGTAGAACCTCAGCGCGGCCTTGGCCTTCTTCAGGGGGTGGACGACGACGCCTCCGAGCACTTCGGGGCCCACGCGGTGGAGCTGGAACTCGAAGGACGTGGTGACCCCGAAGTTGGCTCCGGCGCCCCGTAGACCCCAAAAGAGGTCGGCGTTGTCGGACTCGTCCGCTCTCACCACCCGGCCGTCGGCGGTGACGACCTCCGCGGCCCGCAGGTTGTCGCAGGAGAGGCCGTACCTCCGGGCCAGCCGACCCACACCACCGCCCAAGGTGAGCCCGGCGACACCCGTGTGCGTGACGACGCCGGCCGTCGTGGCCAGGCCCGATGCCTGCGTGGCTCGGTCCAGTTCCCAGGCCGCCGGGGCACACCGCTTTGCCCGCGATGTTGTGCCCGCCTCCTCGCACCGACACCAGCAGGTCGTGCTCACGGGCGAAGGCGACGGCCTGCAGGACGTCGGCCGCTCCGGAGCAGCGGGCGATCAGCGCGGGCCGGTGGTCGATCTGGCCGTTCCAGACCGCACGCGCCTGCTCGTACGCATGATCTCCCGGGCGGAGCAGCCCGCCGCGCAGCCCCACACCCAGGCGCTCGACAGCCGATTCGTCCACGCCCGTCTGGTCGCCGGTTCGCGCTTGCACCTGTAGGGACGCCACCACGTCTCCCCGGAGTCTCTCGGGCCTCTCCGTCCACGTTACGCCGCCGCCCATCCGTGTGGAGCGGTCGCGCTGCGTCACGTAGGCATACGGGAAAGACGGCCGGAGCCCCCGCACAGCGGCTTCCTCACACCGCCTCTGACCTGCAGGCTCATGTGTGCGCATCTCCCCGTAACCCCGACCGGCCGTGTTCCCGTGGGAGACCCACGGCCGAGAACAGCTCCAGCGACCGGACAAGGCGAATGCCCGGCGGCGGGCCGCCGGGCCCTTCTGCGCCATGCCGCGGTATTCGTCGGTTCCGTGTCGGGCGGTGTTCCCCAGCTCGGTGTTGCCGGGCCGGCGGGCCCGGTACACGGGGATGCCTTCGGCGGCGAGCCGCGCGGCGACAGCCTGCGCGACGGTCGCAGCGAGGGTGGGCTCAATCGCCGGACGTCCGCCCCCGGCGCGGCACCTGGGGCGACTTCGCAGCCGCGGCCTCCGCCTTGGCGTCGCTCACCGCGGCGTCGGCCTGCTTCACGGCCTCGTCCGCAGCCGTGGCAGCGTCGAGCGAAACTGCCGAGCCTGCCTCAAGCGCCGGAGTCCGGCCTTCGTCCGACGTCTCGTCAGCGTCGGCGGTCGCGGCTTCCTCAGGCTGTGCGGGTTGGGAGGGGCCCGCCGCCGACTGATCACCGAACGCGCTGGTGACGGTCCGAACGGCCTCGGTCAGCTCCCCCGGGATCACCCAGAACGTGTTGTTGTCGCTGCTCGCCAGGTGCGGAAGCGTCTCAAGGTACTTGTAGGCCAGGATCTTCGGATCGGCATTGTTGCGATGGACGGCCTGAAAGACGAGCTCCACCGCCTTTGCCTCGCCATCCGCCCGCAAGATCATGGCCTGTTGCGTGCCCTGTGCCTCCAGGATGTCCTTCTGCTTCGTGCCTTCCGCGGTAAGGATCTTGGCTTGTCGCTCCCCTTCGGCGTGCAGGATGGCCGCGCGCTTGTCACGCTCGGCCCGCATCTGCTTCTCCATCGCCTCTTTGATGGTGTGCGGTGGATCAATGGCCTTGATCTCGACGCGGTTGACCCGGATGCCCCACTTGCCGGTGGCATCGTCGAGGACGGCGCGGAGCCGGGAGTTGATCTCCTCACGCGAGGTGAGCGTCTCCTCCAGGTCCATGCTGCCGATGACGTTCCGCAGGGTGGTCACGGTGAGCTGATCGATCGCCTGCAGGTAATCAGCGACCTCGTAGGCCGCCGCCCGCGGGTCAGTGATCTGGTAGTAGAGCACGGTGTCGATATTCACCACGAGGTTGTCCTCGGTGATCACCGGCCTGGGGTCGGACGAATAGACCTGCTCGCGCACGTCGAGTTTGGTGTTGATGCGGTCCGCCACCGGCAGGACCAAGTTCAGGCCGGGCTGCAGTGTCCGGCGATATCGGCCGAACCGCTCGATGTTGTAACGGCGCGCCTGCGGGACGATCCGCACAGTGGAGGCCACGAGGAAGACGACGACAATGGCCGCCACGAGAATGGGGATGACAACTGGATCCACGGTGCCTCCATTGCTGGGTTCAGCCGTTCACGGAAGGAGTTCGCGGGGGTGGACGATGGCCGTGGCGCCTTCGATCTCCATGACATCCACCAGCGCTCCCACCGGGATCACATGGCTTTCGTCGAGGGCACGGGCGGACCACTCTTCGCCGGAGAGTTTGATCAGGCCCCGGGTCGCGGTGACCTCCTGCAGGACCTCAGCCCGCTTGCCGATCAGCGCGTCGCTGCCCTCGCGCGTGATGGGTTGCTGTGCCGTATGCCGCTGCGCGATGGGACGGACGATGACGAGACCCGCTGCCGCCGCCGCTCCGAAGGCCACGAGCTGGCCTACAACGCCGATGCCCACACCAGCGACTACGGCGGCAACCAACGCAGCGCCCGCGAGCAACCCGAAGACCAGCGTCAGGGTGAAGAACTCCGCGGCACCCAGCGCCGCGGCGGCGAGCAACCATACGAACCACGGCATCGAATCGCCCTCCTTCGAGGGGCCTTCTCCACCAAGCTACCTCCCGGACCGCCGGGCAGGCAGACACGGCAGCTGCGGTTCTTGGCCGTCAAGGGGGTTGCCTTGATCGGCGGGTGTACCGGCGGGCAGCTGAACGACCACCGTGATCATGAATGTGTGTGAAGACGATCAAGGGCCAGGTGGCCGTGGACCCACCCACAAGAGGATGGGCGCTTTGGCTACCAGCCGGTCCCGCGCCCGGCGCCTGAAAGGCAGGGAGTTTCCGGGGCAGAGCTGGGGCCGCGCCAGTCGGTGCCTCCGGAGCAAGCGCGGTCGGCCATCGAACAGTGGCCCGAAGCACCGAAGAAGGTCGGCGAGAAGCCCCTCGATCACTACGGGTCGCCCAACGAGGCGACGCCGACGAAACTGCTGTGGTATCGGCTCGGGCCCTGGAGCCGCATCACGGAAAAGTCTTCGGGCACAGTTCGCCGAACTTCTCTTCCCCGTGCGGCGCGCGGCTGGCGGGCCGGAACCGAGAGAGCTGGCGGCCGCCGCGTTCGGTGACCGGGTCCCATCCCGCCCCACGGGCGCTGAACATCTTGAACCGGCCCGACTGGGCGGACTGCACGTCCCGCAGCGCTTCCGGTACTTCTCGCCGGTCCCTGCCCGGCGAAGGCAGGGCAGAACGGGAAGGCAAGGAGACGGCCGGAGCCCCCGCACAGTGGGCTCCGGCCGCCGGTCTGAGCCGTACGGGCTACAGGGCGAGGCCCGTGAGGACCAGCACCCGCTCGTACGTGTAGTCGTCCATCGCGTAGCGCACGCCCTCGCGGCCGACGCCGGACTGCTTGACGCCGCCGTACGGCATCTGGTCGGCGCGGTAGGAAGGGACGTCGCCGACGATCACGCCGCCGACCTCCAGCGCGCGGTGGGCGCGGAAGGCGGTCTGCAGGTCGTGCGTGAACACGCCCGTCTGGAGGCCGAACTTCGAGTTGTTGACCTCGGCGAAGGCCGCGGCCTCGCCGTCCACCCTGTGCAGGGTCAGGACCGGGCCGAAGACCTCCTCGCAGGCGAGGGTGGTGTCGGCGGGCAGGTCCGCGAGGACGGTCGGGGCGTAGGTCGCACCCTCCCGCTTGCCGCCGGTCAGCAGTGTGGCGCCGGCCTTGACGGCCTCGTCCACCCAGGTCTCGACGCGCTTGGCGGCGTCCTCGCTGACCAGCGGGCCGACGTCGGTGGTGTCGTCGGACGGGTCACCGGTGCCCTGCGCCTCGACGGCGGCGACGACCTTCGGGACGAGCCGGTCGTACACGGAGGCGTCGGCGATCACACGCTGGACGGAGATGCAGGACTGGCCGCCCTGGTAGTTGGAGAAGGTGGCGATGCGGGTCGCCGCCCAGTCCAGGTCCTCCTCCGACGCCCAGTCGGCGAGGACGACGGCCGCGGCGTTGCCGCCGAGCTCCAGGGTGCAGTGCTTGTGCGGCACCGACTCCTGGATGGCGTAGCCGACCTTGTCCGAGCCGGTGAAGGAGATGACCGGCAGGCGCTCGTCCTGGACCAGGGCGGGCATGCGGTCGTTGGTGACCGGCAGGATCGACCAGGAGCCGGTCGGCAGGTCCGTCTCGGCGAGCAGCTCACCGAGGATCAGGCCGGAGAGCGGGGTCGCCGGGGCGGGCTTGAGGATGATGGGCGCGCCGACGGCGATGGCCGGGGCGACCTTGTGGGCGCACAGGTTCAGCGGGAAGTTGAACGGCGCGATGCCGAGGACGACGCCCTTGGGGAAGCGGCGGGTGAGGGCGAGACGGCCCTGGCCGCCGGCGTCGGTGTCGAGGCGCTGGGCCTCGCCGCCGTTGAAGCGCCGCGCCTCCTCGGCGGCGAACCGGAACACCGATACGGCGCGGCCGACCTCGCCGCGGGCCCACTTGATGGGCTTGCCGTTCTCGGCGGAGATCAGCTGGGCGATCTCCTCGGTGCGCTCGGCGAGCCGCTTCGACACGTGGTCGAGGGCGGCGGCACGGACGTGCGCCGGGGACGCGGCGAACTCGTCCACAACCGCGTGGGCTGCGGCCACGGCCTCCTCGACCTGCGCCTCCGTGGGCACGCTGACCTGGCCGACGAGGCGGCCGTCCCAGGGGGAGGTGACGTCGAAGGTGGTCTCGCCGGTGGCCTGGCGGCCGGCGAGCCAGAAGGCGGTGGCAGTCATTGCGATCCCGGCCCTTTCGAAACTGTGCGGAGGTGGGTTCTCTCTGCTCACACGGTAGGGCCGGGAGGCAGGGCGGTCGTTTGTCCGGGATGGAGTGGTGGGGAGCGTCAGTTGCGCCGTTCCGTACTCTCCGTCCGGACGATCAGGCACACGCCGGCGACGACGACTCCGCCGCCGAGGACGATGGCCCAGGTCAGCGATTCGCCGAGCACCAGCGCGCCGAGAACGACGGCGACGACGGGGTTGACGTACGCGTACGTCGCGACCAGCGAGAGCGGGGCCGACTGCAGAAGCCAGGCGTACGCGGTGAACGCGACCAGCGAGCCGAAGACGAGGAGGTAGCCGAGGGCCGTCCACGAGCGGGCCGAGAAGGCGCCCACGTCCAGGCCGTGGTGCTCACCACGGGCCAGCCCCGTCACGAGGCAGCCGGCACCGCCCGCGACCATCTCGTACACGCTGGCCGTGAACGGGTTGGAGGGCATCGGGATCCGCGACGACGAGAACGAGCCGAGCGCCCACAGGAACGCGGCCACGATCACGGTGAGGACACCACCGAGGCGCGTCTCGCCACTGAGCCCGGGGAGAGTGAGGACGGCCAGCCCCGCCAGCCCCAGCAGCACGCCGGCGTAGGCCCCCGCGCCCGGGCGCTCGCCGGCCACCGTCCGCAGGATCACGACCCAGGCGGGCACGACGGCGATCAGCAGGGCGGCCAGACCGGAGGGCACGGATGTCTCGGCGAGCACGACGAGGCCGTTCCCGCCGACGAGCAGCAGCAGCCCGACGAGGGCCGCGGAGCCGAGCTCCGCCGGCCGGTTCACCCTCAGGACGCCCGGCCCGTGCCGCCACACGAGGAACGCGGCGAGGAGCAGCCCGGCGACGACGAACCGCGCGCCGGCGGACAGGAAGGGCGGCATGGTCTCCACGACGACCCGGATCCCGAGGTACGTGGACCCCCAGACGACGTACACGATCCCGAGCGCGACCCACACGGCTTTCCCCAGAGGGCGGCGGGCGGCGCCGGGGACGGCCGAAGGGGACGCGGTGGGATGGTGGGTGGTGAGGCGGGGCGCGGTCGGGTCGGGAGTGATGGGGTCGGGCGCGGGACCGTTTGTCATGCACGGGAGGTTAAGCATTCGGCCGGGTCGGATGCCAGGAATCTGCCCGAGTTCGGGCAGGATTTACGGATTCGGGCGCGGTGCCGCTGCGCGGGCCGTTGCGTGGTGGGCTCCTCGGCTGCGGTGCGGTGCGGTGCCGTTGCCCGGGGTGGGCGCCCGGTGTGGTGCGCCGTGGGGGTCGGGTGCCGGGGTCTCCGGTGGGGGGCCTTCGGGCTCTCGTTCACCGCGCTTCGCGCGAGTTCGGTCGTTTACGCCCGAAACACACCCCACGCCCCGACCCCGTCCCCCTCACGAAGGTGGGTGACCACTCGCGCCGTAGGGGTGCGCGGGG